>PLZQ01000321.1:0-1518 GCA_003152225.1 Limisphaerales bacterium
CTGGAGGTCCCCCCTCGTCCGGTGTTTTCTCTCAGTAACGTGGGGCAGTTGGTGATCGAGAACGGCGCGGACGGCGTGCGGCTTTACCTGGCGGTATCGGGGGAGCTGAACGAGGACATTATGGTATTCGGCCAGGCGCCGTGCAGCCGCGGCCGCTACAAGCGCCGGAATGTCTCCTACCTCGGCCTGCTCCCGCCTCCGATTGGCGGCCTGAGCGAGATTACCCATCTCTACAAGGCCAAGTTCGGCGAACCGCGCCCCGGCCAGAAGGTCTTCATCGTCACTTGCCAGGAAAAGGATGGCTGGAAGGGATTTGATCTCGAGACCAGCGCAACGGCTCCGGAGCAGCCCAAGGATCTTCAGGCCATCACCGCGCCAGCAACTGGCCATCAGATCAAGATGCACACCGGGTGTACAGGGGCTGCGAACCGCATAGGGCAGCCAGTGGTTGGCCATACCCAGGCCATCAGTGAGCCAGGAACTGGGGGTGGAGACGCCCCCGGAGCGCTTTTCGAGGGGAAGAAACCGCCCGGGCAGGGGGGCGATGCTCCCGTTTGAGGGGGTGCGGGAACGCCAAAACCGCCGAAATGACTCCGGAACTTACCGGAAGCGCAAGGTCCCTGCCGGGCGGAATAGCCAATCGCCGATGGCCTATAGCCAATAACTGTGAATGACGCTGGGTTCAGCGAGGAACGGCGGCGACGGCGGAGGTCGTGGGAGGCGGGGCGCCGGTGACAGCAGCTACCGAGGTGGAGAGGGTGTCGAGAACCCGGCCAGGCGCGATGCCGAGGGCGAGGATGCCGCCGATTAGCAATACGCACAGCGCACGGGTCGGCCAGTCGAGGCGGATGGGCGGGCGGTTGCCGGGGTCGCGGAAGACGGCTTCGCGGACGACGCAGAGGTAGTAGTAAACCGCAATCGCGGCATTGAGCATGGCGATGACGACGAGGAAGATGTGGCCTTTGGCCAAAGCGGCGGAGAGCAGGCTCAGCTTGCCCATGAAGCCGACGAACGGAGGGATGCCCGCCAGCGCAAACACGCCGACGACCAGGGTCAGGGCGAGCAAGGGGGAGCGCTTGTGGAGCCCGGCGAGTTCGTCAATGGAGACATTAGTGCCGTCGCGCGAGACTTTGCAGATCACTACGAAGCAAGCCAGCACCATCAAGACGTAGCCGATGATGTAGTAGAGGGACGCGGTGTAGCCAGCCTGGTCGAGGGCAACGAACCCGATCAGGGCGTAGCCCGCGTGGGCGATGCCGGAGAACCCCAGGAGGCGCTTGAAGTCCTTCTGCATGAGCGCGATGAGGTTGCCGTAGAACATCGAAGCAGCCGCAAGCATCGCCAGCATGAGGGCGACGGTGTGATTGTCCGTCGAGGTCAGGGAGACGAAGCGGACCAGGACGGCGACGGCGCCCACCTTCGGTAACGAGGCGATGAGCCCCGCGGTTTCGTTGGACGCGCCTTGATAGACGTCGGGGGTCCAGAAGTGGAAGGGAAAGATCGCCAGCTTGTAGTAAA
>PLZQ01000321.1:1524-11870 GCA_003152225.1 Limisphaerales bacterium
TGATCGCGGATTCCATCTGGCTCTTCTGCCCCTCCCGCTCGCGGCGCATGGCCACCAGGAAGTAGAGCGGAAAGGCGGATACCTCGAGGGCCACGACCAGGGTGATGATATCGACGCAGCTCACCAGCATGACCAGGCCGGACACGCTAAGGGTCACAAAGAAGAAGTACTCGGGTTTTACGTCTTCGCGGATGTCCGCCAGGCTGCCGCTGAGGAGGATGATGAGTGTGAATCCGCAGGCAAAGACGAGCTTCAGGATCTGGGAGAACAGATCCACGCGGTACGCGCCGCTAAAGAGGGTGGCCTCCTGCCCCAAGCAGAACAAGCAGGCGATGATGGCCGCCACCGAAGTCATCAGCGCGACCTCGCGGGCCTGTCGCACGCGCGCCTCACCCAGAGTGGACAGGAACGCCACCAGCGCACCGGACAGCAGGACCAGCTCAGGCAGGAAGGCAGTAAAGGGAGAGGAGGTCATGTGTCGTTAGGGCACGATGGCATAGGCGGCGGCCTGGTGGGCTGCGACTGAATAGGTTTGTTCGAGCAAATGCTTCACGCTGGCGTCGAGGACGCGGGTAAAGGGTTCGGGATGAAGCCCAATCCAGAAAACGAAGACCAGCAGCGGCGTGAGGGTCAGGATCTCGCGCAGCCCGAGATCCTTGATTTGGGAGTGGTCGGGATTGCTGGTGCCGCCGTAGGCGACCTTCTGCAGCATTCGCAGCATGTAAGCGGCGGCCAGCACCACGCCCGGCACGACGCAGATCATCATGACCATGAAGACAGGGTTTGTGAGGGCAAGCTTGAACCCGCCACTCATGACCAGGAACTCACCGATGAAGCTGTTTGTGCCCGGAAAGGCCAGGGACGAAAGCGCGAATATCCCGGCGAACATGGCGAAGATCGGCATGGTCTTGCCCATGCCGGCTGCCTTGGACAGTTCGCGACTGTGCAGCCGTTCGTAGATAATACCAACGACGATGAACAGCGCGCCTGTGGTGACGCCGTGGTTGATCATCACCAGCACCGCACCTTCGATTCCCCACTTGTTTAAGGCAAAGATGCCCAAGGTAGCGAACCCCATGTGCGCGACGCTGGAATAGGCGACGAGCTTCTTGAGGTCGGTCTGAGCCAGGGCAGTAAGCCCGCCGTAGAGGATGGCGGCGACGGAGAGCCACAGGACGTAGGGTGTAAAGACCTGGGTGGCGTAGGGCGTAATCGGCAGGGAGAACCGCAGAAATCCGTAGGTGCCCATCTTCAGCAGGACGCTGGCGAGCAGGACGCTGCCGGCGGTGGGGGCCTCCACGTGGGCCGCGGGCAGCCAGGTGTGGAAGGGGAACATCGGCACCTTGATGGCGAACGAGATGAAGAAGGCCAGGAAGATCCAGATTTGAAAACTGTGCGGATAATCGTGCCCCATCATGTCCGGGATGCTGAAGCTGCCGACCTTCAGGCGGAGCGCGATGATAGCGACAAGCAGCATGACCGAGCCGGCCATGGTATAGACAAAGAACTTTAGCGCCGCGTAGATCTTGCGGGGGCCGCCCCAAACGCCGATGAGCAAGGCCATGGGAATCAGCATGGCTTCCCAAAAGATGAAGAAGAGGACGAAGTCCAGCGCACAGAACACGCCGACCATGGCCGTCTCCATGATCAGCAGGCAGATCATGAACTCCTTGACGCGCGTTTGGATGTAGCGCCAGGACGCCAGCACGCACAGCGGCATGATCAGGGTTGTCAGCAGCACCAGCAACAGGCTGATGCCGTCGATGCCGACGGCATACTTGATACCCAAGGCCGGGATCCAATCAGCCGAGTCGGTAAATTGGAATTTGGCCGTGGTTGGGTCAAACTCCCTCCAAAGCTGAAGAGAGAACAAGGCGAGGCCGGAAGTGGAGAACAAGGTCCACCAGCGCAGGGTCCGCTCGTTGCGGATGAACGCGGCGATCGCGGCGAGGAGCAGCGGGCTGAAGATCAACACGCTCAGCAGGTGAGAGCTTTCGGTTGGGCTGGTAGCGGTCATCGTGCGTGAGCGTTGGAATACAGGAGGAAAGCAATGATGAGGGCGGCCGCCACGGCGAAGGCGAAAGCGAGGTTCTGCTGCATCTGGCCGCGCTGGGCGAAGCGGAGCCGGCGCCCGACGCCTCGGATCGTTTCCGCAAGGCCATCCACCGCGCCGTCTATGATCTCGTTATCGAACAGGCCCGCCACGCGGGCGCTCAACATCAGCGGGACGAGCCCGGCTACNNGCGCCAGCCTTTGCGGTAGAACCAGTCCATGTCCAGGCTGATGGTCGGTTCAGGTACCAGCTTCTTGAGCAGCAGGAAAAAGCCCAGCCCGGTGAAGAGCAGAATCTGCAGCGTCTCGAAGACATGGTAGGCCGTGTAGGGATGGTATTCGGCGGCCAGGTCGGGATACGGCAGCATCTTGTAGAGGTACGGCGTGTAGCAGCCGATGAAGATGCAGAGCGCGGAGGCAATGATCATGGCCGCGTTCATGTTCCACGGCGGCTCGGCGGCGCGGTCCCAGGTTCCCTTCTTCGGCTGGTTCTTCCCGAACCAGATGAAGTAAGGGACCTTGAGCCCGGTGTGGAGGAACGTTCCCGCGGAGGCGAGCAGCAGCAGGAAGCCCACCCAATACTTGTGCTCCTCGAATCCGGCGCTGACGATCATGGACTTGCTGACAAACCCGCTGAAGAGCGGGAAGGCGGAGATCGACAAGCCGCCGATGAGAGTGAAGACAAACGTCCAAGGCATCTTCTTCCATAGCCCGCCCAGTTCGGTGAACTTGCTTTGGCCGGTCATGTGGAGCACCGCGCCGCAGCCCATGAACAGGAGGCCTTTGTAGAGGATGTGGGCGAATGCGTGGGCGCAAGCGCCGTTGATGGCCATCTGCGTGCCCAACCCGACCCCCGCCACCATGTAGCCGACCTGGCTGATGATGTGGTAGGCGAGCAGGCGGCGGCAGTCGTTCTCCAACACCGCATACACGACGCCGTAGAGGGCCATAATGACGCCGAGCACGACAAGTATCTCCGTGCCCGCGAACCCGCGGCAGAGGGCATAGACGGCAGTCTTCGTGGTGAAGGCGCACATGAACACCGAGCCGTTGAAGGTGGCCTCGCCGTAGGCATCCGGCAGCCACGCGTGCAGGGGCGGCACGGCGGCGTTGAGGATGAAGCCGATCATGATGAGGTAAGTGGCTGGGGTCGCGTGATGCACCGCCAGGTTGCAGAAGGAGGCGTCAAAGGCCCAACTGCCTTGTGTCTTACAATGCCAGACCATGCCGCCAAGCAGCGCCACTCCCCCGACGACATGCACGAGCAGATAGCGATAGCCGGCCCACAGCGATTCACGCCGGCGCCGGAACCAGATCAGGAACACGGAGGAAAAGGCCATCAGCTCCCAGAAGAGGAACAGGGTGATGAAGTCACCCGCGTAGATGCAGCCGACGGACCCGGCGACGTAGAACCACGAGGCGATGTGCTGCGCGTCCTCCTTTACGTGCAAGCCGTAAAGCGTGCCGAGGATGCACATCAGGCTCATGATGTAGCCGAAGACCGAGCTGAGGGCATCAACCCGGCCGAAGACGAGCGGCCATTTATCGAGGAAATTGACCTCGCCAAATTGTCCGTGGGCCATGGTCAGTATGCGGGCAAAGAGCAGGATGGGGATGAGCAGCAGGTATCCCTTCTTCAGGCGCGCAGGCACCAGGGGCAGCACCAGGGCGCCCAGAATCAGGATGAGCGAGGGATGGAGCCAGAAGCTATTCATGCGCTCTGTTGGAGGAGGACATCTTGCTCATGCCGCAGCACGGTGAGAGGCGCAACCGAATCGCGCGAAGCGTTTGGAGTGCGACCAGCTTGCTGGCGCTTTCGCTGGATACCGCGCGTCCCAAAGCGGGAGCAAGCTCCGCGCACTCCAAACGCTTCGCGCAGCAGGTCGCGGCGAAGGCCTTCGCAGCCTGCGTTCAGTTGGTTAGTCATGATGCCCCTCCTTTGTTCTGGAGGGCTCCTCTTCGTAATAGTCCTCGCGGGTCATGATGCCGAGGTGGCCAAACCATTTGGACAGGAGAATGATCACGACGCAGGCGGCGAAGCCGAAGATAGACCAGAATGCCGGGATATGCTCAACCGGTGTGTGGGCCTCGTCATTGCTCACGAGGAAGATATCGGCCAAGGCAAGCAGCACGAGCACCGCGATGCCGACCAGAGTAACGGTCTTCAACCGGTCGCGCAGGAACTGGATGAGCTTGACTAGGTTCATGGCAGGACAGCGTGGACGAAGCTCATGAAGAATCCGGGGTACAGGCCGATGACGAGCGAGATCGCCGCCGTAATGGTCAGGGGAATGACCAGCGCCGGATGGGCCTCGGTATATTTGTGTTTGGTGTCTTCCGCGGAAGCTTTGCCGAAGAAGCCGGCATAAACCACCGGGGCGAAGTAGGCGGCGTTGAGCACCGTGCTGACCAGGAGCACGATGATGATGCCGACCGACCCGGCATCGAAGGCGCCGTTGAGCAGATACCACTTGCTCACAAAGCCGGCGACCGGCGGCGCCCCGATCATGCTCAGCGAGGCGATGGCAAAGGCGCCGAAGGTCCACGGCATCACGCGTCCCAAGCCGTTCATTTCCGAGATGTTCTTCTTATGCGTGGCGACGTAGATCGCGCCGGCACAGAAGAAGAGGGTGATCTTGGAGAATGCGTGGTTGGCAATGTGAACCAGCCCGCCTTCGATGCCGGGCCGTGTCATCAAGGCCACGCCCAATATGATGTAGGAGAGTTGGCTGACTGTGGAATAGGCTAGCCGCGCCTTCAAGTTGTCCTTGCTCAACGCGATGATGGACGCGACGACGATGGTGATGGAGACGAAATAGGCGGTGGGCAGACCGAGGTTGAGCGCGCGCATGGTATCCACGCCGAAAACGTAGAGCATGACACGCACAGTGGAGAACACGCCGACTTTAACGACCGCGACCGCGTGGAGCAGCGCGCTGACCGGCGTGGGCGCCACCATGGCGCTCGGGAGCCAATTGTGGAAGGGCATCACGCCGTTCTTGGCGAAACCGATGATGCAGCAGGCATAGAGCGCAGTGACCACCCAGCGATTGACGTCGGGGGGCAGGATACCGGAGTTGATGTTGTTGGCGAAGTCCAGGTTCCCCGTCAGGACGTAAATCAGGACCATAGCCGGTAGCACCAGCCCCTTGGCGGTCGCGGTCAGGTAGGTGAGGTATTTCTTGCCGCTCTCGTAGCTTTCCTCGTCCTGATGATGAGCGACCAGCGGATAGGTGCAGATGCTGACGATCTCGTAGAAGAGATACAAGGTGAGCAGGTTGTCCGAGAAGGCGCAACCCATGGCGCCGAACAAGGCCAGCGCGAAGCAGGTGTTGAAGCGTGTCTGCTCGTGCTCGTTGAGACCGCGCATGTAGCCCGCTGAGTAAAACACCGTGATCACCCACAGGAACGAGGCGGCCAACGCAAAGACCATCGACAGTGCATCAGCCCGCAGCGTGATACTCAATCCCTCCAGCAAAGGGAACACGCAGAAAGTCAGCTTCTTGCCGGCGTGGATATCCGGGATCATTGACGCGACGAGGACGAAGAGCGTCGCGGCGGCGAAGAGGGAGCACGCTTCGCGCACGTTGGCCCGCTTGCCTGTCAGCATAACCAGGCCAGCGCCCAGGAGCGGGGCAAGGATCGCCAGCAGGAGCCTGATGTCGTGAGTTGGTTCCATTCGCCTAGCCGTTCAGTTCGGTCAGCTCCCGGGTCTTGACGGAACGGTAATTGCGATAGACTGCGATGATGATGCTGAGGGCAATGGCGATTTCAGCCGCCGCCAGTCCCATGATAAACAGGACAAAGATCTGCCCGACGGCGGGGTCGGGCGCCCTAAAGCGGTTGAAAGCCATCAGGTTGAGCGAGGCCGCTGAGAAAATCAGCTCGCCCGAAATGAGCATGCCAATGAGCGTGCGGCGTCGCAGCAGGCCAAAAATGCCGGTGGCCAGCAGAAAGGCGGCGACGATGTAGTAAATGTCCGGGCGGTCGGGTAGTGGCAGGGGAGTCATGGTTTGGTTCTTCCGGTGCGGGCGACGGCGAGGGCGCCGATGATGGCGACTAAGAGCGCAAGCGAGATCAGCTCAAAGGCCATGCTATAGGTGGTCAAAAGCGATTTGCCAATGGCGCTAACGGAACCATCGCCAACGCGGGTGACGGGTTCGGTCCAGTCGTGCTGGGCGCCCAGGTGCCAAAGGCCCCAGAAGATCGCCACGCTTATCACCAGCGCAAAGCCTCCCCAGAGAAGGGTTGCCCCGCGNNATGGTGACGCAGACCGCGCCGACGTAGATGAGGATTTCCATCAGGGCCAGGAATGGGCTGTGGAGGAAATAGTAAAGCCCGGCCAACCCTATGCAGCAGATCATCAGCCCGCACACGCTCCGGATGATGCGCGCGGTCAGGGCGGCTATGAGCGCCCCTACCACCGTGGTCGCAATGCACAGGAGGAAGATCCCACCGACGATCATCTGTGAAGCCGGAAATGCTGTCATTTAGGCGTGGTCGGGGGCTGAGGGTTGAGGGTTGAGGATTGGTCGGCAGACTTCGTCTCCTGTAGTGGGCCTTCCGACTTTAGACTTTGGACTTCAGACTTTAGACTTCCTTCCACGCGCTCGGCCTCCAAGCGTTCGGTTTCCAGGCGCTTGAAGAGGTCCATGATGTAGTCGTCCTTGTTGGTGCTGGCCAGGTTGTACTCGTGGGAATAGCGGATGGCGCCATCCCGGCAAGCTTCCACGCAGGAACCGCAGAGACTGCACTTGGTGAAGTCCAGCACGTAGTGGGTGACGGACTTCTTCTTGGCTCCCTCCAGCTTGGCGCCTTCGACCGTGATGCAGTCGCTCGGGCAGGCGCGCTCGCACAGTTTGCAGGCGAAGCATTTGGCTTTGCCCGTCTCGGGGTCGCGCACCAGCTCGATATGACCCCGNNTGAATCCGGTGGCGATTTCTTTCAGAGAGTTTTTCATTAGCGAAGCAGCTTCAGCATCGCGCTGGATAGGATTAGCGTGAAAAGCGATACCGGGATGAGGATCTTCCAGGAAAGGTTGAGCAGCCCGTAGAACTGGGTCCGNNCCCGAGCAGGACGTCGATGGTGCTTTGCCAGTTACCCAGCAGGTGGCCGATCGGGCTCTGCCAGCCACCCAGGAATAGAGCCGTGGCCAGGGCGCAGCCGAGCAGGATATTGGAATACTCGGCCATGAAGAATACGCCGAACCCCATCCCGGAGTATTCGGTGTACGCGCCGGCGACCAGCTCGCTTTCGGCCTCGGCCATGTCGAAAGGAGCGCGGTTGGTTTCCGCCAACATGCAGATATAGAAGATGAGAAAGGTGACCGGCGCCAACGGGTTAACCCACACCCTGAAGAAGTTCCAGTGCCAGAACCCGCCGGCTTGCTGCACGACGATTTCGTTCAGGTTCATGGTGCCCGTTACCATGATCATGGTGATGACCACCAGTAGCATGGGGATTTCGTAGGCGACATTCTGGGAGACCACGCGAGCGGCGGAGATGATGGCGTATTTATTCCGCGAAGACCAGCCGCCGAGCATGATGGCCATAACGTTGACGGACCCGAAGGCGAAGATCATCAGCAACCCGACATTGATGTTCCGGGCGGCCAGGTGCTCGCCAAACGGGATGACCGCGAGGCTCATCAGGGCAGGGGACATCATGAGCAGCGGCGCGACGCGGAACAAGGTCCGGTCCACACCCGCGGGGACGATCAACTGCTTGGACATCAGCTTGGCCGCATCGGCGATCGGCTGCAGCAAGCCCGCCCAGCCTACCTCCGTCGGGCCTGGGCGGCGCTGGAAGCGGGCGGCGCCCTTGCGCTCTACCCACACCAGGTAAGCTGCGTTGGCGCCGACAAAGGACATAATGCCGACCACGAATAGCACGAGCCGGAGCGGCTCAGGCCAGAGGGCGGAAATAGCGTTGGAGATGCTCGCCATCATTCAGCGGTCAATATCGGGGATGACCAAGTCCAGGCTGCCCATCAGAGCCAAGGCGTCGGGCAGCAGCATGCCAGCGCTGGCTTCCTCGAACAGGCTGAGGTTGGACAGCGACGGGGTGCGCAACTTGACCCGGTAAGGGATTTCCTTGTTGTCGCTGACGATCCGGACGGCAAACCGGCCCCGGGCGGCCTCGACCGCATAACAGTAGTCGCCGGCGGGCAGCTTCAGCACGCGCGGGACCTTCTCGGCCATGACCGGGCCGGCGGGCAGCTTGTCCAGCGCCTGCTCGATGATGCGCAGGCTCTGGGCCATCTCCTCCATGCGCACCAGGTAGCGGGCCATGGAGTCGCCTTCCTCGAAAGTGGGGACAATAAAGTCGAATTCGGCGTAGGCCGAATATGGCTCGACCTTGCGCACATCATAGGGGACCCCCGAACCGCGGATAACCGGGCCGGTGGCGCCATACTTCCGACACATCTCTTTGCTGATGGGACCAATCTCGATGAGGCGCTTGCGCAGGATGATGTTGTCGGTAACCAGGCTGCGATACATCTTCAGGCGAGGGCGCATCTGGGCGACGAATGCGCGGGTGCCGTTGATGAAGGTGTCATCGATGTCGTTGTAAAGCCCGCCAATGCGGAAATAGCTGTAGGTCAGGCGCGACCCGGTGATGCCTTCCAGCAGATCGAGGATCTTCTCCCGGTCATCGAACGCATAGAGCAACGGCGTGAAGCCGCCCAGGTCGAGCAGGAAGGCGCCCCACCAGACGAGGTGACTGGAGATGCGGTTCAGCTCGGAGGTGATGACGCGGATATACTCGGCCCGCGGCGGGACCTGGAGCTTCGCCGCTCGTTCCACGGCCCCGACGAAGCCGTGGGTGTAGGTCATCGCCGACAGGTAATCAATGCGGCTCGTATTGGGGAGGAACTGCGCGTAGGTGCGGTTCTCGCCCATCTTTTCCTGCATTCGGTGGATGTAGCCGCAGACCGGCTCGGCACGGACGATGTATTCCCCATCCATCGTCATCTTGACCCGCAGCACGCCGTGAGTGGCGGGATGCTGCGGCCCCAGGTTAATGACGAAGGTCTCGCGCGGTGCGCCGTCGGCGGAAATCTCCGTCTTGAGCTGGTCTTTGACTAACACTGCGTGAAATCCTTCCTTAGCGGGTGATAGGTCGCGTCCTCCGGCAGGAGGAAGGGCGTCAGGTTCGGATGCCCGAGGAATCGGATGCCGAAGAAGTCATGCGTCTCGCGTTCATGCCAGTTGGCGCCGGGAAATACTTTCTGGATGGTGGCAATCTCCGGGTTGTCGCGGGGGATTCGCGTGCGCACGACCACGCGCAGCGCCTTCGCCGGATGAAAGTAATCATAGACCACTTCCATCTGCCCCTCGGCCATCCAATCAACACCGGTGATGGTGTCCAGCGACAAACCCTCTTTATCAAGCTGCTGGGCTGCGAACACAACCTGGTCCGGTGCCACGATTGCCTCAGCGTGATAGCCTTTGGCGGCGTAATCGACGCCGTGGAAGGGCAGGCTTAGGTGCGGAAGGGGGTTAGGGAGCGGTGGCGGGGCGTTGACTGGCTGTGGGGCCGGAGTGCGCCCGTCCCCGGGCGCAGCAGGCTTCGACCCGGCTATAACGTTGGGAAGTGCTGACACCCCACTGCTTGCGGCTGTTGCTGCGCCCGGGGACGGGCGCGCTCCGGCCCGCTCACCCTCGGCAGTGGTGCCCGGAAGAGGAGCCGGCGCAGGGGCCGCTGGCGGGCTTGCCGGCTGCGGGCTATTACCCTGGGGCTGGGGGGTGGTTGGGTTCATCACTCCATTACTCCATCACTCCATCGTGCCGTTACTCCGCCTTCACGATCGGCCAACGGCGCTTGCCGGTGAGCTTCTCTTCGAGCTTGAGCAGGCCTTCAATGAGCGCCTCAGGCCGCGGCGGGCAGCCCGGGATATAAACATCCACCGGGAACAGCTTATCCACCCCTTCGATCACCGCGTATTGGCCCGGGAACACGAACGGGCCGCCGGAAATGGCGCAGTTGCCCATCGCAATAACCCATTTAGGCTCGGGCATCTGGTCGTAGAGCGTCTTGACGGCCTCCGCCATCTTCTTGTTGATGGTGCCGGCGATGATCATCAAGTCCGCCTGCCGGGGCGAGGGCCGGAAGACCTCGGCGCCGAAGCGGGCCAGGTCAAAGCGCGACGCGCCCGCCGCCATCATTTCAATGGCGCAGCAGGCGAGGCCGAACGTCAGCGGCCAGAGGGAGTTGGCGCGCCCGAGCGCCAGCAGCTCGTCCAGCTTCGCGAACTTCACGTAAGGCGCGCAGTCCTTCAGGGCTTGGGCACT
>PLZQ01000528.1 GCA_003152225.1 Limisphaerales bacterium
CCAACATGACATCTAATGGCGGCCCGGCTGTGCGCCCTGGCAATTCGGGAGCCGGGGGCGGGCCGCCATCGGTGAGCTAAACGTTGGACCACTTCACACCCGTGAGCAACATCACCCGCCAACTTATCGTTGCGCTTGCAATCTCGCTGCTGGGCGCTGGTTGCTCGCACCCAACTCCTGGCACCGCTCCAACGGCGTCTGACACGAAGACTGACGGCGCGCGCCCGAGCCAACTGGAAGTCGTTCGCATAGCCGCAGAGGCCGCCACGATACACGGCTACCGCCTTGCCGACTACAAAGACCCACAGGCCCACTACGAGTTTACTCGCAAGGACAAGACCTGGAGTGTATTCTACGACGGCAAAGTTGCGGCGCCCGGTCACCATTTCCTCGTATGGATTGACGACCGGACAGCAACGGCCCGAGTGATGCCAGGAGAGTGACTATGACGTGGTCCAACAAAGCGCGTGCAGCGAACCCCGCGATGACCTCTCCGTTTCATGCCGGACACCCGCGGCGCAGGGTCGCTGACGCGCGGCGTTAGCCTGCAATATCACGCGCGATGACAACACAGCAGTTTTATGATCGTCTGATCTGGGAACGGACGACGTTTCTGACAATTTGCCAACAAGAGGGTGTGTGGCGGGAGGTGGAAAGAGACAAACCCAGACTCGCGCCAGCTTTTGCGGAAGGGTTGATCCTGGATATGTCTGAAGCGCAGGCCAGATTACGAATCCGGTCGGATCCAGAAGGAGCAGCAGCAGTCGTCGAACTGGTGGCGAATCTACTTGACGAGCAAACCAATAAAAACACCTTAGCCGCTGGTATGCCGTCCGGAAACCTGACACCGTTCTATTTGTTGAGTTCTTTGGTGATCGACGCGGCGCATCAAGATTGGGAGGTATTGCAGAAGTTGAACTCCGGTACAACGGATTCGGACGTTCCGCCCAGCGTTTCCTGATGCGATCATTTCCAGAGGCTAACAAATCGGTGCAGGCAACAGCCGCCGCGCCGTTCGTGTTCAATCCTTTGGGGCTTTCGTTCGTCATGGTTTCATTCCTTTCTTCGGGTCCGGCGGCTGTGCCTGACCTTTCTCGTTATGCCCTATGAGCAAACTCGCCCGCCAAATTCCTCGCCCGTCGGTGGCTCTCGTCAACGAGAAGCTACGCGAGTGGAAAACGCTTGAGAAGTACACGCTGCAGGAGGCTTCTCTTGCGCTGCTGTTCCGTGAGCTCTGTCCTCGGAATGACGAGATCTCGCATGTCCTTCTGAAGGTGAGTGCCCTCAACGACTTCTACAGCACGAACATCTTTGATACGCATTCCGTCGCGAAGCACATTCTTGCCCTTGGTGTGACAGCCCGCATCCTCGCTGGAGATGCCGACCTCGTAAATGAATTGGCACTCGTATCGGTTGGTGGCAAGCAGCGGAAACGGAACTTCTATTCGTTTGCGTCCAAGTACTGTAATCACCACAATGCGGAAGCTTTTCCCATCTACGACTCATACGTCGATAAGATGCTCATGCACTTTCATCGCATTGATCACTTCGCGAAGTTCCATAGAAAGGAACTGAAGCAGTACAGACGCTTCGTTGAGATCATCCGTGCGTTCAGAAAGCACTATGCGCTCGAACGGTTTTCCCTCCGTCAAATCGACATCTATCTCTGGCTCGCGGGCAAAGATGCATTCTCACGCTTCAAGAATAGGAATAGGGCATAACCCGGCTGCTCCAGGCAACGACGCGATGACGTCTATGTTCCATGCTGTGCGCTTTCGGCGCGCCGTGCCTGAGCAGCATCGTTGGGCCGCAGATTACCGCGAACCACGCATCGAATTATGAAAACAACCCGAATAGTAATCACCGCAGTTCTTGCAATTGTGCCGTCACTTGCACCTGCCCAGACCTCCGACTGCCTGCCTGGGCCACGACTGGCTGTTTCGCGGCAAGGACCGAATCAGCTCCAGTTGGACGTTACGGGCGATCCGGGCATTAATTACGCAATCGAACGGTCGGGTGATTTGGGCCAGTGGACGCCTGTCGCCACGAACAGAAGCAGCTCGGGCCTCGTGAGCTTTACGCACCCAATTTCCTCCGCGGAGCAGCAACAGTTCTTTCGGGCTCTGAGGGTGAATTCCGCGGATGGCTTGGGTGGCACGTTCATTTTTGATGGCAAAACCTTCGTCGGATGGGAAGGGGATACGGTCGGAACATTTCACATTGCGGATTGCGCCATTGCGGGTGGTTCACTCGTGCAGCCACTGGCGGAGAACATGTATCTTTGCACCACCCGCCGATATACCAACTTCATTCTCCGCCTGGAATTCAAACTTGTTGGTACGAGCGGATTGGTGAACTCAGGAGTCCAGTTCCGCAGTGAACGCATTGCCGGCACTCAGGATGTCAGCGGGTATCAGGCGGATCTCGGGGATGGTTATTGGGGAGATCTCTACGATCAATCCCGACGCAACAGCACGCTTGCCGCCGCAAACCAGACGGCCGTGACGGCTGTGCTCAGCACGAATGATTGGAATGGATATGTCATACAAGCCGAAGGAGCGCGTCTGCGGTTCTGGATCAACGGTTACCAAACCATCGACTACACCGAGCCGGATGACACAATCCCACGCCAGGGCATCATCGGCTTACAAGTCCACTCCGGCGGCACCTTCGAAGCGTCGTTCCGGCGCATTAGCGTCGAAGTGCTTCCATAAGAGGTGTTCGTATGCGATCAGAACGGCCCAACTTGGCGCTCGACCGAATGACGAGGAGCGCGGTCATGCTGCTCTTGCAATTTGGATGTCCTTGGCGCGCTCCCCGTCATCGGTCAGCTTTGCGTTGGCCGTGCGAGCCCAGGATTGCTTTCCATGCGCATCATCCGCTATAGACCCGAATTTCGAGAACCCATGCTGGACCTCCATCGCAGAGCCCTTGAGGGATTCACGTTAGGCCTGACCCAACAGCAGGACGAGGCTGACCTCGTGGCGATTGAGGACGTTTACTTGCGCAACGGTGGCGAGTTCCTACTTGGCTTCATCGGCAAGAGGCTTGTTGCTATGGGCGGCTTCAAACGGCTCACTGAGGGTCTGGCTGAGGTGCGGCGTATGCGGATCGCCCGCGACCTCCAGGGACGGGGTCATGGCACGTACCTGTTGCGAGAGCTGGAGCGGAGAGCATTTCAGTCTGGTGTGCGCGTGCTTTGCCTGGACGCGGCACGGAGGCGTTCGCTGACGCTGGAGTTCTATCGCAAGCACGGCTACCAGGAGACCGGTCAGAGCTTCTATGGTGCCGTCGAAACGGTCCAGTTCAGAAAGGCACTGGATCAGCGAAATGGTCAGGGTGCGGCCAACCAGAGCGCTGCACCGAATGTCGGCCCTGCAACGTCGGTTGGCGATTCGGGAGTCGCTGGAGGGCCGCCATCGGTGAGCTGAATCGTTCGGCAGGTGCTGGAGTCGAGAGCGTAGTCGCGGTGGACTTTCGGAACCGGATGACGGATGGTGTATTGAAGCAGCAGTGTTAAGAAACTCGTATGCGCTATGAAGATTACTCACCTCAGCATTGTGATGGCGACGGGTGCATGCGCGATGCTCATCGCCGGCATGTTGGCACCGGATCTGGCTCCGTGGTTGGCACGGGAGAGCATCTTTGAGTTCACTGCCAGGGAGCCCAAGGACAGGAATCCTGCCGAACCCGGCGCTCCACCGAAGGGCGGCCCCGCAACGCCAAGTGGTAATTCGGAAGTTACGGATGGGCCGCCATCGGTGAGCTGAATCGTTCGGCCGGCCGCTGAAGACTGTTCCCAGATCCAAGCACAAGAAAGAAAGGAAAAAGCAAATGACAATGATGAAAGCGATCAACGCAAAAGTAATCACTGGCGGGGCACAAGCAGTTCGGTGCCTCGCGGTGATCATCGCACTCGCGGCTACGGCCGCAACTGCCAGGTCGGATGAGCCGAAAGGGGATGCGAAGTCCGATAACAAGCTGGTCGGCACCTGGAAGATGGTCTCCGCCAAGTACGGGGGTCAGGAGTTCAAGCTTCCGGAGGGGGTCACGATGATCAAGCACGTCACCGCGACGCAGTTCATGTGGGCGAGTTACGACAAGGACGGGAAGGTGACGCGCGCCGCGGGCGGGGGCTACACGCTGAAGGGCGAGGTGTATGAGGAGACTCCGGAGTATGGGATCAGTAGTGACTTCGACCTGATCAAGGGGAAAGCCCAGAAGTTCAAGTGGAAGGTCGAGGGGATAAAGTGGTACCACAACGGCGAGCTCAGCAACGGGCTGACCATCGAGGAGGTGTGGGAGCGGGTCGAGAAGAAGTAGCCCGCCGAACAAAGTCACTTCAGCGAATGCCGGGAGAGCGCTCCGATTCCATGCTGAACGTTATTGACCCGGCATCGCTGAGTTCTGTCGTTAAGCGGCAACTTTCGAGCTTATCGGTGTGACATTCGCTTGTCATAGTTGTCTAACTCAACATGAGTACTGCGTCGGGCAACCAGAGAGTCGGCGGTTTCAGTTTAATTGAACTGATGGTCGTTGTTGGAATCATCGGTGTCTTGGCCTCCTTGCTTCTCTCGGCCCTTTCCAACGCGAGGGCAAAAGGGCTGCAAACCCAGTGCGCAAACAACCTGCGTCAGCTCGGCATAGCTCAAGAACAATTCGTTTCGGAGCATCACGGGTATCCCTTCGTGGGGGAAAACTCCAACCCTCCGAACGGATTTCCGAAGGAAGGTTGGGCGGACGCACTGGGACCTTATGCGGGCGGGTATCGATTGAACACTGACAGAAAACCCTGGCAGCCAACAGGGGTTTTCCACTGCCCGGCGGCAACCCCACCAGCCTGCCCCACATTTCCCGAGGGAATTGGCTATTCTGATTACGGCTATAATGCGTTTGGGATCAGCAGGCTGTTTGACGTAAACGGCTCGCTGGGCTTGAGTCCGTGGATGGGCAGTTCCACCAATCAGCCAGCGCCTCTGCCTGTATCGCCATTCGAGGTAAACCAGCCCGTCCGTGAGTCTCAAATCGCCAGCCCGGTCGATATGATGGCCATAGGGGATGGATTTGTAGGAAACAGCCGAATCATCTCTGATGCTACGGCTAGCCTGTGGCGGAGTTCTGGCGCTACGGACCTCGTGGGCAGCACCCGCCGAGCTTATGCTCGGCATCGAGGAAAGGCTGAGGTGGTATTTTGCGATGGTCACGTCGAAGGCCCTCGATTGCAGACCTTGTTCGCCGACGAAAGCGACGCTGCTCTAAGTCGATGGAATCGCGATCACCAACCCCATCGGGAGCGCCTGACTCCGTGAATGAAACCAGCGCTTAACAAAGCAGATACACCGAAACCCGCGATGGCGGTGCTGTTCCTAAGCGGATGGTGCGGGCGCGGGGTCGGTGATCTGCGACGTTGGCCACGAGCAGGATTGCACAAAGTGGCGCGGATCGGTGTCTATAAGGTATGAACACGAAACGGCTCTTGAAAGGCGTTGTGCTATTATTCGGAATTCTGATCCTGTGCTCCCTTTTCATCCCTGCGATCAATCCGGCGAAGACCAGAACTTGGGCGCAGCGCATCGGTTCTGTGAATGCTGCCCCTCACGTCGTCATGAGTATGACTTTGAGCAACACTGCTGCCCCGCCGGCCGGCACCGTGCCGATCGCGGGAAAATGAAAGTTCCGGTACCCTGCCAACCGCAGAATCAAAAGTCTCTACCCCATGAAATTCATTCTTTCCTTGATTCTCGCCCTGATATGGGCTGCTGCCAGCGAGGCACAAATCTTCGTTTCCTGTTGGTGGGATGGCACGGTCGGGGAATTCTCTCTCTCCGGCCAGGAGATAAACCGGCGGTTGCTCCCCGGGCTGATCAGCCCTTACGGGATAACCTACGATGGGAATGGGAACTTGTTCGTGGCCGATGCCGGGCGGCACACCATCGGTCAGTTCACGAGCTCCGGAGCCGTGGTCAACGCCTCGCTGGTCTCGTGCTTGCCCAGCACCTGGGGCATCGTCGCCGACAGAAGCGGTCACCTGTTTGTCTCGGTTTACGAGACGGGCACGGTGGCGGAGTACACCACCGACGGTGGGCTGGTGAATGGGGCCCTGATTACCGGAGTAACACCCACGGCCTTGGCCCTCGACGGCAATAGCCATCTATTCGTCGCTAACCACGGCAATGGCAGCATTGGAGAATACTTGACCGACGGCAGGCCGGTGAACACCTCTTTCATCTCGGGGCTCTCATCTCCCGAGGGCATCGCCTTGGATGGCCAGGGGCATCTGTTTGTGTCTAACTATGGCTCAGGCACCATCGGTGAATACGACCTGGATGGCACCCCCGTCAACCCGGCGTTCATTTCCGGGCTGCAGGCCCCGACCGGACTGGCCTTCGGCCCGAACGGAGATCTGTTCGTTGAGGACATGTACTACGGCACGGTCCTGGAATACACGGCTTCGGGCACGCAGGTGAATGGAGCACTCATCTCCCATTTGAATGACCCCATGAGCTTGGTCGTAGTGCCGGAGCCTTCCACCGCAGTCCTCGGCGCGCTGAGCTTTGTCCTGCTCACCTTGGCGGGCTTCAGATCTAGAGTTGGATAAATGAAGAATGGCGAACAAACGGATAAACCGAGCATGCAGTGGCGGGCGATGAGGGCGAGCCATCCGTGAAGCTGAGCCGAAGACAACTGCTTGGCTGGCTAGGCGGCATGCTACTGACGCAGGGGTGTGCGCGGAGATTTCAGGGCGTAAAACCTGCCGCTTTGGGGCCGGAGATTGAGCGAGTGCTGGCTGAGGCGAGAGGGCCGGGCATGGCCTGCGGGATCGTCCG
>PLZQ01000229.1:0-1434 GCA_003152225.1 Limisphaerales bacterium
CGGGCATCACGTTTCACGTTTCACGCATCACGCATCACGTTTCACGCCACCCCCCGCCGACCCTCAACTCTTAGCTACCGTCCATCGCCTGACGAATGGTCGCGGGCTGGACGCCGCAGTGATCGCTGTGCCTTCCGACGCCGTCGTGCGCGAGGCCCAGTCGTTAGTCCGCGGCGCCGGCCAGGTGCTGCTCTTCGCCCACACCCGTCGCGGCGCTGAAGCGTCGGTTGATCTGGCAACCGTCTGCATGGATGAGAAAGACCTGATCGGCAGCTACTCGTCAGATTACCCGTTGCAAGAGGAAGTGGCCCGTCTGGTCTTCTCACGCAAGCTCGATGCGCGCCGGCTCGTCACGCACCAGTTTCCGCTCGCGCAAACCGCCGCCGCCATCGAGTTGGCCTCCCATCCCACCCCCGAATCGCTCAAAGTGGTCGTGGTGCAGGGCTAATGGGGAAGGGCGGGTTTCCCCTTATAAAACGTCAGAAGTCGGGGTAGTCGTCCGGGTCCACCCATTGCATTTGGTATCGGCGCGGGTCCAGGCCGGCCTGGCGGCTGAGCACCCCGCAACGCCCGCGCTGATCCGGCCCTCTTGCAGGGTCATGAAAACCGGCTTGTAGCTCAGATCGCCAAAGAGATATTTGCGCCTCACCTCTTTCGGCACCGCCGCGCGCAGAATTGTAATAGACTCGGCGGCGAGGCTGGAAAGCCCGGGCAGGCCGAAGCTCAAGAGCGCCACTTGGATAAATCCTGCCGCCAATGCACGATGCAAAATGCCCCCAAGATACCACATTGCCGAAGTCCACAAGCCCGGAGGGTACTACGGCTCCGGCGAGGAATGTGCTGGCAGTTGCGAACCCAGATGGCCATGCCGGCTTTCGGCTCGTCGTACCGGGCAAAGTAACGCTCGGTGATGTCGATCCAGCCATCCGTCGGGAGTGGCAGCAGCCCCAAGTTGCTCGTTGTGGCACCAAGGACCCCCTTAAGATACCGGATCGGTTGCCTACCGCTTCCCAAGCACTACGCCTGCGGGTGGCTGGTGGGGCGCTTTGGCCAAAGGAGCCGATAGATAGTGGGGAGTGGGGGGGGGAAGGCAGAAGGAAGAAGGAAGAATGATGAAAAAAGAATGGGGAATGGAGAAATCCGAGGCAAAAGGGCAAAGCTCAACTGGCCCTCGCGGGAGCGAAGGTGCTCAGAATATGTGGCGGACGGCGCTCAGGGAGGCTGGCCGGCCGTGCACTCCTGGGGGCGGTCCTGCCAATCAGCAACGAACCGGTTAGTGCGAAGGAACAGCACGGGGCCGACGGGCGGCTGATCGAACGTGGTGGTGTCGAAGACGTTGGGAACGGCCGGTCGAGAGCCCGAGCCATATCCCGGGGGAAGGTCAACCTGAGCGATGCCACGATTGGCCAAAGCAACGTTGACCTTCACAAAGAG
>PLZQ01000229.1:1444-26815 GCA_003152225.1 Limisphaerales bacterium
GGCCATAGCGGTTGCGTTGCCAGACGGTGTTCCCGCGTTTCCCTGATCTCGGAATATCAAGTACTCTCATAACTGAGATGCCGGCGCGTCTTCATCCGGGCCAAGAGACTTGCCTGGCAATTACGCATTTCCGCAAACGACTGCATGGTTCAATTCATAGAGTAACAGACAACAAAAGTCAAGATTGGATTGCAGGATAATGCCAGGCGGCAGCCCAGGGTGGTTTCCGGAGCAGATCGTAGTCGGGAAGCGGCAGGCCGGGCTGCTCAGAGCGAGAGGAGGCAGGCGCAGAGATCGTCAATGAATGCGCGATCCTCAAACGGCTCGCGCAAAGAGACTGGGGCGACCGTCGGCGCCGCCAGCCTGGATTACCTGAGCCGCATTATCCAGGCCGCCCTCGTGGACCCGCTTCCCCTGATTGGCTCGTTTCTGGAACGATTACGAGGAAGATCTGGCGCAGGCTTTGTAATTTTGGGAGACGGTGGTTATCTATGGCGTCGCGACCTTCCGATTCAACGAGGCTGTGAAGAGGAACCTTGCCCGGTTCCCTGCCGACTTCATGTTTCGCCTCTCAAAAGAAGAGTGGAACGGCCTCCAGTCTTTAAGATCGCAAATTGCGATCTTAAAGACTGGCCGTGGCCAGCATCGCAAATACCTCCCTCACGTGTTCACCGAGCACGGCGCCCTAATGGTCGCCAACATTCTGAACAGCCCCCGGGCCGTGGCTATGAGCGTTTATGTGATCCGGGCGTTCGTGAAGTTAGCCTTTGCAGGCAAGCCGGGTGCGGTCGGGAATTCCCCTAGCCGACCGCTGCCGTTGGAAAGCGGGGAGTTCATGCACTCCCGCGAATTCCTGTGCCGCCTGCCCGATCACGGCGGACTGACCCGTGTAAACGAAGCCGGCTACCTTGCCGGCCCGCCGGAATTGATTGTGGAAGTGGCGGCCAGTTCCGCCTCGATTGACCTGCGGGACAAACGGCGGGCCTGCTGCCGCAACGGCGTGCGCGAATACCTGGTCTGGCTGGTGGCCGAAGCCCGCCTGGAATGGTTCTGCCTGGAAGAGGACGACTACTGTCACCAATCGCCAGACGCGCAAGGCGTGCTGCACAGCCGCGTATTCCCTGGCCTCCAACTGCCCGTCGCGCCGCTGTTGGCCGGCGACACCGCCACAGTCCTGGCGGCATTGACGGGGCCCGAACCGCTGAACACGAAACCTCCGGAAACCAGTGTCAAAAGTGGGTAACACTTGCTGGACGTTGCGGACCTGATCCAGTAATTTTGGCGTTTGTGGTTGACCTTCCATATCCATTCGCTAATATTTCGGCATGTGTTTGACCGTGATATTGGCCCAGGGCCATTTGACCTGTAAACACCCTAATATCATATTATCAGGTCAAATCAACCTGTTAAAAACCATAATGGAGAGGCGGAGGCATAAATGTGTGACTTCCGGGACTGACCCTTTCATGTGACGATGTTATGATTATCTACTCGCGCTTAAACCTTTCATACAAAGCGGGCCACTTGCCACGGCTGATGATTATTATGGGATTATGCCAACCAACCAGATACGCCGTGAATGGCCCGGCAGTGGAGTCGCAGAGTGGCATCTGGCTGTGGAGCATGATATCGGTGGGGTACAGCCGCAATGCATGACTATACTGCTCGCCATATTTCCCGTTTTCAGGGTATAAATCGATTGCTCCATGGAGGTGAAGCAACTCATGGGTGATAATTGAACTGCAAGAGCCGCCTTCCGGTGTTTGTTTATAAACAAATGCAGTGCTGAAAGTCTTTTCCATTTCAAACTCGTCCGCTTTGCTCGCGAAACTGCGGCCAGGGGAGTTGATAAACACCAGAGAGACAGCATTGTTGACAACATAGCGGACCAAAATATTGGCAAATAAAGCCCCTTGCGATGCCCACCTCATGCGTTGAACAAGTGTATTTTTGAAACTCGCCACCTTAAGGTCACCCATACCCGATGGCACTTCATCGATAAACAGAGTATGGTCAAACCCAAAGCACGTCGTCGGGGTGAATGTTAGATCAAATCCGTAGGATTCAGGCTGCGTGACCAGCCATTCCTTGGATTTATCCAAATCATTCAATAGCGACCGTTTCCGGCGTTCAGTAAAGTCCTTCTCGCCAGTGCGACAGACAAACCAGCAAACCACGTGTTGCATGCCGCGAAATCCGATTATGGGATAATCGTACGGTTCGAGCGCCTGCGTTTTAGGAGGTGTTGGCGGAGCGGCTTTTTTCGCGAGCAATTTCAGCAATCCTGTCATAAATTGAGTGGCCGTTCCGTGACAGATGCCCATCGCTGGAAAACCAGCAAAGGCCGGCAGAGGGCGGGTGGACTCCTCTGCCTGCGTAATTCAGCACAGCAAGCCGAGGATAGAAGTGACGACGCACTTTATTTGACCGAAGCTAAGAAGGTTCGCAATTCAGCTTCCGAGCCAAATTCTTCTTCTAGCTTGTAGGGCGCTTCAGCCGCGGCAGGGGACACAACCCAGCCGATGACGTAATCCGTCGCAATCTCTTTTCTGAAGGCCGTGCAGTTACCCCGAGTGCGCATGATGGCCAACATTCCTAAAGCTCGTGTATGAGCTTGAAGATGACAATCCGGACACTCCCAGAAATCAGCCTGGTTTAGCTTCAAGGCCACTCGCCGGTCTTCCAGCAGGCATTGAGGACAGTATCCGTCCGAGAACTCGTCAAACATATTTCTTCCACCTTTTCTTCCGTTGTTTCGGGTTTAGTATTTGCACCCATGCGAAGATTCCGGATTCAACTTCGGATGGTGTTTTTCCAATAGCAGCAGCAATTCCTTTGCAATCATCTTTAAACTGACCATAGTCGGCGGACGATAGTCTCAATTCGCGCCTTAAAATACTGTCCAAAATGACATAGTGTGAATCAAAGAACCGCATCACTTTTGTAGAGTAGGATTGTCCTCCGAGCCCTTTAACCTTACGGATTGATTTCAGAGCTCTTGCAGTATCTGCCGCTGCTGAGTTGTAAGCATCTTTCAAGTGTTGGTTTACTTGATAAGCGTTTTGCTTGTAGTAGTCTCTCCATTTTCCATAAATGCGATGCCCTTCGCCAAATTTGACGATAATGGAATAAAGCAGTTTCTCAAGGTGTTGGGCTTGAAAGCCGGAAGTCTTCCATTGTTCAACGGCTACTTTTGCAGGTGTTTCCTTGATTTCCTTTTGAAAAATGTCGATATATTCGACCAGTTCGTCAAGTGTGATCCTGCCTGCCGGAGTATACTCTCCTGCCGGTTTCGAAATGGTTTTGTTCTTACAGTCAACTTTCACAGCTGTCGCCAGGGTTTGTTGGTTTCGTGAGTTGGGCTGTGGATCTGCACTGATGGACTTTCATAAGCCGCTTTTCTGATTCTGGTCATAAACCGCCACATCCACATAAGCACGCATTGCAAAATCTCCATCGCTTTGCCGATAACCCCATTCCAGCCTTCCTGTTCTAATTTCTTCAAAGATGTTGGCAGCGTCATCAAACGACACCTTCGAGGTGGGTGGCATTTCTTTGATAATGATCAATGCATCCTTGAGGCTTCCACCCCCCCAATGCACTTGGCTTCCATCCTGCAAGATCACTTCAGACGTTTCCGTCAAGACTCTCCATGTGTTCTTTTTAAACCACGCACGAATGTGTCCGTATGCCTCGCGCCAAGACATGTTCCCTGGGATGATGTTATAACAGGCAAAGTTTGTGAAGTAATATGGTTGTGGTTCGCGGATTCGTAGTAAGTTCATAGCGTATCATTTAATGGTCACATTCTCTTCATGCGTCGCAATCCACTTTAGCAACTGACATTTGTTCTGCAACATCGATTAGCATCGGTTGATGATGCTGGGCGTGCCTGAGGAGATGTCCCAGGTGATGACGGTATTTTTGCTGGTCGTTCCCACCAGATAATTCCCGTTGATATACGCGCTGGTAAAAACTTCATCGTGTGCCAGACCGGGCGAGCCGGCGTAGTTGGCGCGAAATCCGTTCTTGTCGATTAAAGCGATGTTGCGACCTTCCAGTTTTGCTGCGATTAATTGTGTGTTCATTTTGTCTACTGCTAACAATTTAACAAACTGCCAGTTCACAAACAAGTCGTGGAAACCATGACACCGGCAGTCTCTTGACAGAGGGCAAATCTCGGAGCAATCTTTGCTGAATTAACTCTGCAACACATGCGGTATGTCAAAACTACGCGCTAAAAGCAATGCTTTCACCAAAGCCCTATCCCAAGCAATCGCGCCGGCCGGCGAGGCTGTAACTGTTGCGGACTGCGAGGGTTACATCATCGAAGCCAATGACGCAGTGGAGCGCGTTTATCGCTGGTCGCGGGAGCAAATCGTCGGGAAACACCCACTCAAGTTTTGTCCCGAGACCCCGGAATGGAAGAAATTGTCTGACAAAATCTGGCAAACCATCGCTAAGGACGGCTCATGGGATGGGGTGGTCATCAATAAGGACGCAGAAGAGTATGAATTTCCGATTCTTCTTCGGACGAGGAAGGTGGTTTACAAGGGCATCGACTACGTCATTTCCTGGGCACGGCCGTTTCCTTCGGGCGCACCGTTTGGTTTGTCAGAACGGGAAGCCGAAGTGTTCCAACTACTTGCTCAATACGGTGGTGGTGCCAAAGAGATCGCTGCGAGGCTTTTAAACAAGGACAAGAGAAATAGTCCGCGAAAAGGAAAAGTGGGTGTCAGTGAAAGCACCGTTATCGCTCATCTTCGCCGAATTTGGGAAAAGGCAGGCAACCCTGCAAAAACATATTCCATTTCCGAGGTCGCGCGACTGGCCATCCGATGCCTGGAAGCTGGATGGGTTACGACGATGAAGCGTAATCAGGAGATTTACACCAAATGAGACGCCGTCTTAGCTTTTATTGCCGTTCCACAGCGCAAATCTTCGCCCTTTAGCCTGTCTGGGTGTCATGGATTCCGCGATATGACAATAATCCATACCCCTGCTAGAATTGGCGGCAGTGAATTCAAAAAACTGGAAGGCAGAAACAGTCAATGGGATCAGGCTGCCGGACGGGGCGGTCTGGGAAGGCAAGCACCTGGCTGTCATTGAAGGCAACCAAATCGTCGCCCTCATCGCCCCTCCACAAGAGCACATGCCAGAGGACGACGAAAGAGCGTACCTGATTGCGGCAGCCCCGAAATTGGAGGAGGCCCTTGAGGTTTTGGTTGGCATTTGCGAACGCGACAGGCGGTATCCCGTTCAAGTAAAACAAGCCCGAGCAGTTTTAAAACGTATCGCGACGAAAACACCATGAAGCCTGGAACGGATCTGCCACCCAGCGGCTCTGTAATGGTCGGCTGCAACTTCAAGGACTTTGATTTTAAATCTCTGTCAACACATACGCCAAGCCTCAGCCTGTGAAGGTGGGTGGTAGATTCTCAAAACGGATAACAATATGCCTCAACAATTGCCGCCAAAACTCCAAGCCTATTTATCGAATATCCAAGGGTTGCGTCCACTGGAACAGGCGATCCCCTTTAGCCCCCAACAATGGCAAGAGCACTCACATACGCTGAGTGCGTTGAAATCCGCCTTCCCCGAAATATTCATCCAGAACAAAATCACCCGAGCTGTTCTCATGGATGCTGGCCAACTTGCGAGCGACGGGAAGATTTCATGGGATGATTTCTTTGTAGCGGTAATGATGTGGGGGTTCGGGACTACAGGATATGGGCCTTGGCGGACTGGGAAAATGCTAATGACTCCCAATTTTGGCAGAATATTTGCCACCATCAGGCAGCACCTCAAAGTTGGCGACATCAAGGCTGCTCATCAGGGTGTTAGGATCGAGTGGCTGGGAGCTCCATTTTTTACGAAACTATTCTATTTTCTGGGGTGGGTATTTGAATTGGAACCGTTCCCGCTGATTCTTGATGCACGAGTAGCCAGGAACCTTATCAAGTGCAACGCCCCGATGTTTAAGGCTCAGGAATATTTTTCTTACAGCCAAAATTGCAAGACTAAGCAATATAATTTTCGATGGTCGGCCGATGGTTACATTAATTATTGCGAAGACCTGAATGAATGGGCTGCTCAGTATCAATGCTTACCTGATATGATCGAAATGTTTTTATTTGATCCGCCAAACGGCTTCTAAGCGAATCCTAGAAAAAGCCGTCGTTCAGAGTGGTCCCATCCGAGCCGGTGTCACTATTGACACTAATCCGCCGCCGGCCATCACGCGTTGCGCGACGAACAGGCTCAATGCGGAGCGCGGAGTGAGCCTGCGCCAGAGGTCGCCCTGATGCGGCAGGGCTGCATCAAGCTCTTGCGATCCATTCGACAGGGATGGATTCCGCTGTCATTTTCAAAAACCAACCCGGCAGGGTTGGCAGCCGGTTACCGGTGGTCGGCCCGGGTGAAGAGGGCCGACCACCGGGTAAACGTATCTGAGATCCTGCACCCAGAAAGGGTGCCAGCGCCATTGCCGGCCAATCTTCGGCTAACCTTGGACAAAGGCTGGTCCTAACCTGCGCCCGCGCGGGTCTGGCATCCCTCCAAGATGCAGGCCGCTTTGGCTCGCGTGTCCGGTGGTCGTTTCGCCTGCGGCCCGGAAACGACCACCGGCTACCGGCTGCCAACCCTGCCGGGTTGGACTGGTCACCAGAAAGGAATTGGGGGTCCTCACGGAGTCGAGTGGGTGAATTTGGGGGGGGGCGGAGGGCAGTTTCAAGCAAGTGTCAGTCCTCACTATTGACACTTCCGGAGCGTGCTGATAAGGAATCCCCATGACGAGCAAGCTGCGCATTGAGCCTCCTGAGGCATTGTGCCACGTCATGATCCGCGGGGACCAGAGCGAGCCTCCCCAAACGCCTTCGCAAGCTCAGGAGGTGTTGCTGTTGTGTCAATAGTGAGGACTGACACTTGCTCTTGCTAGGCCAAAAGCTCTACGCCGCGCGGGTTGACCCCCTTCAAGTAGTCCAGGATCTGGCGGCCCTGACTCACCTTCTCCACCTTCTGCCGGTGGCGAAAGATGCAGGAATCGAGCAGTTCCAGGCTGGCCGCGTCGTCGAAGAAAGCAAGCAGTTCCCCCAGCGTTGCTAGGACTCGTGGGTAGATGCTCCGCCGGTCATCCACGTGTCGCAGCGAATGGAAATAAACCTCCTGCTCGCGTGCATTGAAGTATTTGGTAATAACTTCGCTGCTGAACAGGTCAGAATCGAAGTTGGAGGTTGTGACCGCTGCATTCATCATTTGTGGCCCTCGCTCTGACTTCGATGTGCGTGCCGTGAAGGGCAAGCCCACTAGAAATCGCCAATCTCGCAAACGACTTCCAAGTCTGGCTTCTGCAAATTTGCTTCTAATTGTTTCATAGTCACGTTTGAACAACCAAAGTCCCGGTTGATGATTAATAGCACAATCCTCCTGTCCACTGGTCCGGTATGTTTGAGGGTCTCTTCGATTTGACGTTGAGCGGTTTCAATTGGTCCTTCCAACCTTTTCAACAACTTGACCGGGATGGGCATATCTGGCCCAAAGAATTCTACTGTTTGAGATTTCCACCATTTGCACAAGTCTTCCTCATACGCATCATCCAAGAGGCAACGGTTAAGAGAGACTACGTTTGGGGACCCCATAGGTCCGCCCCGACGGCACTCCTCCAATAGGTGCCTTGTTAGATCCTGGAACTTCTCTCGACCAATACCGCTAAAGCGCATCGGTTCGTAGATACATGGCCCTTCAATGATTCGCTTCAGGCTCTCTGTGAGTCTGGATTCCAATTGCATGGCGTCGGAGGTCTCAGGGATGAACCTCGCCAGCAATTCCTGCGTTGGCTCGGGCAAATGCTCCCATATAAAACTGGAGAGCGGATCCGTTCTTTCGGTCAGCTTCTTTACCAACGCTGACAGATTGGTAATGTAATCCACCAAAAACGTTGGATCGTTCCTCTTCTTTTCTCTTTTGCGATCATCATCCGACCGGTTAATTGTCTTCACTTCGAGAATTGCCCGCCTTGTAGACTTGGCGATAAGATCGGCCCGCTTCTTCTTTCGTGCTCCGGGGATAAACTCTATCTCCGAGTAGCCATGATCTGCAAGCCACACATAGCCACGCGATTCGTTCAAAAGCTCCCAGAACTGCCGCCGCCGATCGCTTGCTCGCTGGGTGCTTAGCTGTCTGTGGAATTTCTCGACAAATCCGTCCCAGGCTCTTGGATGAAGCCGCGCTAAATTTCCTTCGTGCCATTTTGGATCGCTTGGCACAACGCACGCCAACTCGGTATATCCGGCATGAACGTCGTCCGTATCCTCGATCCGCGCGAAGAGTTCAAGAAGTTGTTTAAGCTTAGGGAATGCGTCCAGGCAACGGTTCATACTTTCATCATGGAGGCAGAGCGTCGCGGATCAAGGTGAAAACGAAGAAGCACTTGTGTTCGAGAGCGTGGTGATGGCTGAGGCCGCAGCCTGCCGGGACAGGGCGCACGTAGCGACCCAGGGCTATTGCGCCGAGCGCCTTAAAGGGTCCCGGAAAGCAGTCATCAGGGTTGGCTAGTGGCGGGATCGGGTCCAGGATGTTGCCAGCACACCACGGCGCGGTGGCGCTGGGTGAGCGAGCGGTTGGTGCCACCCGCAGAAGTACGAGATTACGGGGGCGTAAAATTGAAACGCCGCCGCTTCAAGCTGGAACTGCCAGCGGGCATTCGCTTAATGAACGAACTTTACTCCCTTCGTCGGCAGCTTCTTGAAAGCAACCCAACAAATAATGTAAACCACAAGCCCGAATAACCAGAAGAACGCAAGCAGAATGAAGGCGACTTGGAGGCCCCCCTTATTCATACCCCATTTGTGGGCGAGACCGGCGCAGACACCGCCGATGGTGCTCTCGTCCGAGCTTGTGTAATACCCCGAATAATCTGGCGGCACATTGGCATTTGGAGAACCAGACGCCGGGGAAAAACCTGCTATGTAAATGGAAACTGCCTTTCCCTCTCGAACCTCGAAATCAACTCTGCTGCCACGAACTGGAAAATTAGCGTCTCTCCACTCAGCCCCAGCGAAGGAATACCGTCTCCCGTCGTCACCCGAGATGATGCCGGAATTAGACTGAACTTTGAAATCAAGAATACTTCCCTTAGCCGACAAAGGGGCCTGATGAGGAAGCAATGGCGGAACGGGGGACGGCATTGAGGGTGGCGGACTCCCCACCGGAAGGCGGGACTCCAAACCGAATTCTCAAACAGGCTTTTAGACAACCACTACTCACTCAGCCGACGGCTCGCGCATGGCCAAGAATTCGTCTGGCGACAAGACGGGGATTTCGCTGGCGGCGTAATCGGCCT
The DNA here is from genome assembly GCA_003152225.1 of Limisphaerales bacterium. Taxonomy (GTDB): domain Bacteria; phylum Verrucomicrobiota; class Verrucomicrobiia; order Limisphaerales; family UBA8199; genus PALSA-1440. The sequence continues at coordinate 10,785 of PLZQ01000229.1, forward strand.
TGTTGCGGGTGATGATTGCGCTGACCTCGCCCTCCGCCTTCGCCGTGAAGTGCTGAATCGCGTCTTCAAAATCCTTGAAACTATTAGCGAGGGCGGACTGGATTTCCGCCTCGCCGACCGCAGATACTCGGACGAGCTACTTGAGTTTCCCGAGCAAGGCCAGCGCCTCGCCGTGGCCCACCAGCTTGCGCAGGATGTAGTAGAGGTTGCTTAAGGAAAGAGCCGAAAGACAGAGCGTGATTTCACCCTTCTCCGCAAGGGCGAAGAGCCGGTGAGCGTATTCGGCGAAGGGCTGGCGGTCGGCGAGATGATCCAGCGCGACGTCGGTGTCGAGGAAGATCTTATCCCCAACCGCCATACTTCTTCTGCAACTCCTCCTTCAAGACGGCGCGCTCGTCGAAATCCGCGGGCAACTTCACCGCCCCGTGCAATGCATCCGTGAGCGGCGTGCGGCCGGCTTGGCTGTCCTGCCAGTTGCGCGCCATCACGCGCAATTGATGAGCGACTACCTCGGGCAGGGTCGTGTGGCGCGCCTGAGCCTCCCGCTCTGCGAGCCGAAGCACGTCGAAATCAAGGTTGAGCGTCAGTGTAGCACTCATGCGCCCAAGCCTACCCCGCCCGAAAGCCGGCGGCAAGACGGAGTGCCAGAAATCTTTGCCTGCGAGTGGTTGCGGCGAGGCAAGAGCCGACATAGTGAAAGTGAAAGGGTCAGTCCCGAGCAAGTGTCAGTCCTCACTATTGACACTTCCGAGCAAGTGTCAGTCCTGAATGGCGCTTAGATAAGGCGTAAAACGCTCAGCGGTAGTCACTTGCAGATAGGCATCGAGTTCCAGCCCTGGGGCAGCCTTCCCCGGCCCAGCGCCTCAGGCCCAGTCTGGAACCGCTCCGCCCCTTTCGGCGCCCCAGACGCGCAACCTTCCATCCCCACGATGTTGCCACACCCCATCCGCCCCGGCACTGCCTACGGCGAGGCTGTCGCCCTATCCGCAGGAATGGATCGGGAGGGTTGGCGGTGGGTGAGGGGCCAGAGGCGGGCCCTTTGGGAGAGTCAACCTGGGCTGGAGCGAACAACCGAAACTGCGGCAACCGGCCAAGGAGCAAGGCCGAGGTGCGGCCTGGCCACTGATTCTACAGGTAGGCAACTTTTGCCCAGGGCCTGACCCTGCTTTGCGCCCAATTGAGCGCAACGCCCCCGGGCACCTTGACATGCGGGTGCGCTGTGAGAGACTGCCCGCCCTATGGCTGAACAAAAGACCAGTGACCTGATGGAAAAGATCGTTTCGCTCTGCAAGCGACGGGGACTGATATTTCAGTCGTCAGAAATCTACGGCGGGCTCAACGGCTTTTGGGATTACGGCCCATTGGGCGCCGAGCTCAAGCGCAATATCAAGGAATGCTGGTGGCGCTCGATGACCCAACTGCGGGACGATGTGGTGGGCCTGGACGCTTCCATTATCATGCACCCGAAGATCTGGGAAGCCAGCGGCCACACCAGCACCTTCAGTGACTTGATGGTGGATTGCCTGCTGACGAAGAAACGGTTTCGGGCGGACCAGGTCGAGCCGCAGAGCGGCACAGCCTACTTTTACACTGGCGCGACCGACGGCACTAGCGCCAAGGAATCGAAGGACGCCTTCTCGGCGCTGATTGCGACGGGCAAACACGCGGAGTATGCGCGCAAGGTGGCGAAGCAATTCTACCAGCAGCGGGGAATTGAAAACCCAGCGCTCCTGGGCGAGCGCACCGAGGAAGTCAAAGACAGCATCCGCTATAACCTGGAGAACGGCAGCTTGCTGACTGAACCCCGCCCGTTCAACCTGATGCTCAAGACCTACGTGGGACCGGTTGAAAGCGAGGATAATAAGGCCTATCTGCGCCCGGAAACGGCGCAGGCCATCTTCGTGCAGTTCAAGAACGTGCTGGACGTCTCGCGGCAGAGAGTGCCGTTTGGCATCTGCCAGATCGGCAAGGCGTTCCGTAATGAGATCAACCCGCGCAACTTCACCTTCCGGTCGCGCGAGTTCGAGCAGATGGAGCTGGAGTTCTTCATCCGCCCCGACGAAGTGGTGCAGAAGATGGCCGGCTCGGTCGCCCTCCTCTCCGACCCTCAACCCTCAACCCTCAACCCTCAACCCAACTGGGGTTGGGAGGTCTGGCATAAGTATTGGGTTGAGCAGCGCCTGAAGTGGTACGAGAGCATCGGCCTGGGCCGCGACACGCTGGTCGAATACTGGCAGGAGAAGGAGGAGCTGGCGCACTATGCTCGGGCCACCGTGGATATCCTCTTCAAGTTCCCCTTCGGCACGCAGGAGCTGGAAGGCATTGCGGCACGCGGCAACTTTGACCTGACGCAGCACCAGAAGTTCAGCGGCAAGTCCATGGAGTATTTCGACGAGGAGGCCAAGGCCAAGTATGTGCCGCACGTCATCGAGCCCAGTGCGGGCGTGGATCGCCTGGCGTTGGCCCTGATCTGCAACGCGTATTGCGAGGACCAGGCCCCGGACGAGAAGGGCAAGATGGAATCGCGGGTGGTGATGAAGTTCCATCCGCGCATCGCGCCGATCAAGGTGGCGGTCTTTCCGCTGCTCAAGAACAAGCCCGCACTGGTGGAAAAAGCCAAGGCCGTGCGTGACCTCTTGCGTCCGCACATGTCTGTATTCTACGACGAAGCGGGCGCAATTGGCCGGCGCTACCGGCGGCAGGACGAAGCCGGCACGCCGTTCGGCGTGACGATTGATTTCGATACGCTCGGCGAGAAGGGCCCGGAGTTGCAGGACACTGTCACGTTGCGCGACCGCGATACCATGAAGCAGGAACGAGTAAAGATAGGCGACCTCGTGTCTATGTTAGTGGAGAAAATCCGGTAGTGGGCACGGAGACGGGGCAGGTCAGGAAGCGGGCGCCGACGCTTTATGCGATCATCGTCATAAAGCTGCTGAAGGGGCTGCTGTTTGTGACGCTGGCCATCGTGGCCTACACGCTTTCCGACAATGACCTGCCGGCGGAGTACCAGAATCTGCTGCACCACCTGCGACTGAACCCGGAGCGGAAGTTCTGGGCCGACCTCGCGGTGCAANNTTCATCCCCATCGAAATCTATGAACTGGTGCACCGCACTGTTCCAGAGCGGCCCCGCCCGGGCCATACGGTGACCGTGTTCGTTATCCTGGTAATCAATATTGTGATCGTCTGGTACCTCTTCCAGAACCGCCAGCGCCTGTTCCGGCATCACCATCATTAGTGAGGTGGGTAGGGACGTTTCGCCGAAACGTCCGCACCCATCCAAAGACGTTTCGGCGAAACGTCCCTACCACTTTAGCCGTGACCGACTGGCCCTTTCGTGGCAAGGTGGCGGGGTGACTACGACGGAAGCAATCAAACTCCTGGAAACGTTCCGAGCGGGCGGAGTAGGCCGTGACGAGGTCTTGCGCAAGTTTCAAGCGGCTCCCGTTGAGGACCTCGGCTTTGCGCAAGTCGATACTCACCGCGCGCTGCGCCGGGGGTTCCCCGAAGTCATCTTTGGCGCGGGCAAGACGCCAGACCAGGTGGTGAAGATCGCGGCCAAGCTGTTCGCCCGCGAGCAGCGGGTGCTGGTCACCCGCATCGCGCCCGAGCCTGCGCGCAAGCTCCGCCGGCGGTTCAAGCGCGCCGTCTACCACGAGCTGGCGCGCTGCGTGACCATCGAGAGCAAGCCCTTGCCCAAACGACCCGGAACCATCGCGGTGATCTGCGCCGGCACCAGCGACCTGCCCGTCGCAGAGGAGGCCGCCGTGACTGCCGAGATCATGGGCAATCGCGTCGAGCGCATCACCGACGTGGGCGTGGCCGGCGTGCACCGCTTGTTTGGGCGCCTGGAGACGATTCAGCAGGCGACCGTGATCATCGTCGTGGCGGGTATGGAAGGGGCGCTGCCGAGCGTTGTGGCGGGATTGGTTTCCAAGCCAGTCATCGCGGTGCCGACGAGCGTGGGCTATGGCGCTAATTTCAACGGGCTCGCCCCGTTGCTTGGCATGCTCAACAGTTGTGCCAGCGGGCTGACGGTGGTGAACATTGACAACGGTTTCGGCGCCGGCTATGCCGCCAGCCAGATCAACGCTTTGGCCGCAGGCTCCTGAAGGTCCGACGTTTACCAAGTTGCATCGTTACATGGTTACATGGTTACATCGTCACACAGGGCCAGGGCTGGACCTTTGGCCGGCCCATGCAACCATGTAACCATGCAACCGGTCTCACGCTCCGCCAACCAAGTGCAATGAAGATCCTCTACCTCGATCTGAGCAGCGGCATCAGCGGCGATATGTTCATCGCCGCCCTGATTGACCTGGGGGTGGATGCGCGCCGGTTGGAACTGGAGCTTGGGAAGCTGCGGCTCGAAGGGTATCACCTGCACGTCACGCGCGGACACAAGGCCAGCCTCGAAGGGGTGAAGTTTGATGTCCACCTTGCGGACGAGCATAATCACGGTACCCAATCGCACACCCACGACCACACACATGCGCATAGCCACGCCCACTCGCACGAGCATGGCCGCAACTTTGCCCAGATCCGGCAACTGATCACAGCGAGTCAGCTCTCCGACTGGGTGAAAGAGAAGTCGGTGGCGGTCTTCCAACGCCTCGCCGTGGCCGAAGGCAGGATTCACGGGCTGCCGCCTGACCAAGTGAATTTTCATGAGGTTGGCGCGGTGGACTCGATTGTTGATATTGTCGGGGCATGCATTGCGTTGGAGTTGCTGGGCAAGCCGCGCGTCCTGGCGAGCCCGGTCGTCGAGGGGACGGGCTGGATTGAGTGCGCGCACGGGCGCCTTCCCCTTCCCGCGCCGGCGACACTGGCGATCTTGGGCGCGCGCGGCATAGCTGTGTCGCAATGTGGCGAACCGAACGAGCTGGTCACTCCTACCGGCGCGGCGCTGTTGGCGGAGTTTGTTGATGCATTCGGCCCGATGCGGGCGGTGGTGGCGGAGAAGATCGGCTATGGCCTGGGCACCCGCGACAACCAGACGCGGCCCAACGCTCTGCGGGCCGTGCTTGGGGACTCGATAATCGAGGGTCAGGCGCCGGAAGCCGCAGCGGCGGCGCACGATTGGGAGATCGACACAATTGCAGTGCTGGAAACCAATCTGGATGACATCAACGCCGAGATTCTGGGCAACGTCATGGAGAAGGCACTCGCCGCCGGGGCCCTGGACGTCTTTCACACAGCCATCCAGATGAAGAAGAACCGGCCCGGGGTGCTGTTGACAGTGCTGTGCGCCGAGGCCGATGCGGACAAGTTCTCAGAGCTGCTGCTGCGTGAGACCAGCGCGTTCGGCGTCCGCCGCTATGCCGCCGAACGGCGCAAGCTCCACCGCGAGTTCAGGACCGTCCAGACCCCATACGGCAGCGTGACCGTGAAGCTTGGCAAGCTCGATGGCAAGGTCCTCCAAGCCGCGCCTGAGTTCGAGTCCTGCAAGAAGCTGGCCGAGCAGGCAAAGGTGCCCATCAAACAGGTCTATGAGACAGCCCTTCGCTCCTTTCCGCCTTCGCTGTTAACATGATTGATCCCGAACTACTGAAGATAATGTGCTGTCCGGAGACCCACCAGGAGCTGCGCCTGGCGGAGCCGGCGCTTATCGACAAGTTGAACGGCCAGATCACCGCGGGCAACCTGGCCAACCGCGCCGGCCAGCCTGTGAAGGAGAAGCTTGAGGGAGGCCTGATCCGCGCGGACGGCAGGTTTCTTTATCCGATCCGGCGGAACATCCCCGTGATGCTGGTGGACGAGGGCATTCCGCTGGCGGACGATACAAAGAGTCCCGCCGTGTGAGGGCACGCGGCCTACAGGGGCTTGCAGGCCGCGTGCCCTCACGCGGCGCGGAGACTTTCGACACCCAGTATAACTACCGTTTTTGCACATATGAAGATTACTCGCATTGGCTTGCTGATTTGCGGCGCGTGGCTGACAGCAGTGCAGTCACCCGCACAAGTGGAATACGTCGATCCCAACATCGGCGGGGTCGGCTATCTGCTAGAACCCACCCGCCCGACCGTCTCGCTGCCCAACAGCATGCTGCGGTTCTATCCGGCGCGCCGGGATGTGTTGGATGACCAGATCCATTCGTTCCCGCTCACGATCATCTCGCACCGGCTGGGCGAGTTGTTCTGGCTGATGCCCAGCGACGCGGAGCCGGATGCCGATACGTGGCATCGCCGCGCGGCATACGACCAGGAGAAGACCATGCCTTACTATTACTCGACGCGCCTGGACAGCTCGCTGATCCAGGTCGAATTCACTCCCGCCGCCCGCTGCGGTTACTTCCGGTTTACCTTTCCAGCCGGCAAGCCGTTAGTGCTGCTGGCCAATCGCGGAGACGGAGAGCTGGCAGGGCAGGGGGCGAACGCCGTGGCCGGCAGCGAGCAGTTCCAGGGAATGAAGGCTTACGTTTATGGCGAATTCAGCTCGCCGGTGAGCGTCGCTGACAGCCGCGACGGGGCCAAGTCGCGCCTGGCCATCCGCGCCCGCGCGCCGGGCAAGGTGCTGGAGTTCCGCTATGGCATTTCCTATATCAGCATTGACCAGGCGCGCAACAACCTGCGCCGGGAGATTCCCGCGTGGGGTTTCGAGACCATCAAGCGTCAGGCCCGCGATGCCTGGAACCAGAAGCTTGGGCAGGTGAAGGTAGAAGGGGGCACACCGGACCAGCGCCGCGTTTTTTATACCGCGCTGTATCGCTGCTATGAGCGGATGGTCAACATTACCGAGGACGGCCAATACTACAGCGGCTTCGATCACAAGGTGCATCAGGACGCGCGGCCGTTCTATGTCGATAACTGGCTGTGGGACACTTACCGGGCGCTCGAACCGTTGCAGATGCTGCTGAATCCCGAGCAGGAGGCGGACAAGATCCAATCCTACGTCCGCATGTATGAGCAGTCCGGCTGGATGCCGTCGTTCGCTCTGGTCTGGGGCGATTGGCATGCCATGACCGGCAACCATGCGGCGGCCTGGATGGCGGATGCCTGGTTCAAAGGCATTCGCAACTTCGACCTCAAGACCGGCTACGAAGGCGTGCGCAAGAATGCGCTAGAGTCCACCATGCTCCCGTGGCGCAAGGCGCCCAAATGCCCACTGGATGACTTCTACGCCGAGCACGGCTATTACCCCGCGCTGCATCCCGGCGAACCGGAAACGATCTCCCTCGTCGATACCAACTGGGAGAAGCGGCAAGCCGTCGCTCTCACGCTGGACCAAAGCTACGACGACTGGTGCACCGCGCACCTGGCCCGCGAGCTGGGCAAGAGCGCTGACTCCGACTTCTTCATGAAGCGGGCGGAGAACTACAAGAACGTGTATCGCTCGGACAAGGGTTTCATGTGGCCGAAGGACGCCCAGGGCAACTGGATCGAGCCTTTCGATCCCAAATTCTCAGGCGGCCCGGGCGCGCGCGATTACTTCACCGAGAACAACGCCTATACCTACAATTGGGATGTCCAACACGACTACAACGGGCTGTTCGACCTGATGGGTGGCCGCCGCGCCGCCGAGGCCAAGCTGGACCAGCTCTTCCGCGAGGACATCGGCCGCCCCCGCTATACCTTCTATTCCGTGTTCATGGACTCCACCGGCATGGTCGGCCAGTTCTCGATGGGCAACGAGCCGAGCATGGCCATCCCTTACATCTACAATCACCTCGGCGCGCCGTGGAAAACACAGAAGCGGGTGCGCCAACTGCTCGAATCCTGGTTCACCGATACGATCATGGGCATACCGGGGGACGAGGACGGCGGCGGGATGTGCGCCTTCGTGGTGTGTTCCATGATGGGCTTCTATCCTATGGTGCCGGGCATCCCGCGCTATGAACTCGGCAGCCCCGTGTTCGACCGTGTCACCATCCGCCTGCACAATGGCAAAACGCTGCAATTGGTGTGCAAGAACAACTCGCGAGATAACAAATACATTCGCAGCGTCCGTTTCAACGGCAAGCCGCAGAACCGGATTTGGTTCCGCCATGTCGATGTGCTGCAGGGGCTGAAGGTCGAGCTCGATATGTCCGACACCCCGAACACTTCTCTCGGATCTGAGGCAGCCGAGCTGCCGCAATCGAGCATCACCTTCGACCCGAGAACGCTGGCGCAATAGTTATTCCTCGCAATTCGCCTTTCGGCTCAAGACGGGTATTATCTATGGACTGAGCTATGGAAACACACTTTGGAAACTTGGAACAGGCACACAGCTTCATGGCCTCCCAACTTGGGGTATTAGTCACACGCAAGGCGTGATGCACCGCTTTCGCGTCTGGGCGCCGCTGCCGCGACAGGTCGAGGTGCAAGTGGCGGAACGGCGCTGGCCAATGCAGTCAGAGCCTGGCGGTTGGTGGATCGCGGCGCTCGAGTCCGCCGGACCGGGCAGCGACTACGGTTTCGTGCTCGACGGTGACGGCCCGTTTCCCGACCCGCGGTCCGCCTGTCAGCCGAACGGCGTGCACGGGCTCTCGCGGCTGGTAGATCACGCCGCATTCCACTGGACCGATTCCGATTTCCAGCCTGCCCCGCTCTCCGCGGCCGTTCTCTACGAGCTGCACGTGGGCACTTTCACGCCCGCCGGCACCTTCGCGGCTGCGATTGAAAAGCTGGACCACCTGGTGCGACTGGGCGTCACGCACGTCGAGTTGATGCCCGTAGCCGAATTCCCCGGCAACCGCGGCTGGGGCTACGACGGGGTGGACCTGTTCGCGCCGCATCATGCCTACGGCGGGCCGGAGGGGCTCAAACGCCTGGTGGACGCCTGCCGCGCGCGCGGCCTAGCCGTATTGCTCGACGTGGTCTATAACCACCTCGGGCCCTCCGGCAATTATCTCGGCAAGTTTGGCCCCTACTTCACCCGGCGCCATTCGACCCCATGGGGCGAGGCGGTCAATTTTGACGGCCCGCACAGCGACGAAGTGCGCCGTTACTTCTGCGATAACGCTCGGATGTGGCTGCGCGATTACCATTTCGACGGCCAGCGGCTGGACGCGGTCGATGCCATTCTCGACACCAACGCCTTCCCGTTTCTCGAGCAGCTTGCCGCCGAAGTCAGGCAGCTCGCGGCGGAACTCGGCCGCCAATTAATGCTCATTCCCGAGAGCGACCACAACGACCCGCGCCTGCTGTGGCCGCCCGAGCGCGGCGGCTTCGGCCTGGACGCCCAGTGGAGCGATGATTTCCATCACGCCCTGCACGCTCTACTGACCGGCGAACGCGCGGGTTACTACGCCGATTTCGGCACGGTAGCCGACCTGGCCAAGGCGCTCCGCAACGCTTACGTGTATGATGGCCGTTACTCCGGGTACCGCCAGCGGCGGCGTGGCCGGCCGCCCGTCGGGCTAGGCGGCCACCGCTTCCTCGCCTACGCCCAAACCCACGACCAGGTCGGCAACCGCCCGCAGGGCGAGCGGCTCAGCCAATTGGTCAATACTGGCCGGCTGAAGATCGCCGCCGCGCTGGCGCTCACTTCGCCCTTTGTCCCGATGCTTTTCCAGGGCGAAGAATGGGGTGCGAGCACGCCCTTCCAATATTTCGCCGCCCATCCAGACCACGGCCTGGCGAAGGCGGTCCGCAAAGGCCGCCGCCAGGAGTCTGCCGCCTTTGGCTGGAAATCTGATGATATCCCGGACCCGCAAGCGCCTGAGACGTTTTTGCGCTCCCGCCTGAACTGGGACGAGCTCTCGCGCGAGCCGCATGCCGGCCTCTTCGAGTGGCACCGCCAGCTTATCGCACTGCGGCAGCATGAACCGGCGTTATTGGACGACCGCCTCGAAGCTGTCCAAACGCGCCTCGACGAGTCCGCGCGCTGGCTCGCTGTCGAGCGCGGCCCGATCACCGTCGTGTGCCTGGTATCGGAGCACACGCAACGCGTCCCGGTTCGGGCGGGCGAGCAGGTGATCTTGCTGGCTTCAGACCACTCAATTCAAGTGGAGAGCGGCAGCGTAATGATGCCGCCCGACTCGGTGGCCATCTTGAGAACGCGTTGACGCTCCTCCATCCACACCACGCCGGCTTTCAGACTTAGAACTCTTGAGCCGTAACCATGCAATTGAGCAAAGGCCCAATAAACCGCAGAGACGCGATGGACGTAGCGCAGCAAAGCCGCAACCGAACTGCGCGAAGCGTTTGGAGTGCGACCAGCTTGCTGGCGCTTTCGAATGATGCCTCGCGCCCGAAAGCTCCACGCTCCTCGAACCTTGAACTTCGAACCTCGAAAAGCCGGGCAAAGCCACCCAAAGCCACATCAAGGCCAGTTGATAGCCAACCGATTGCGACTCTAAAGCCACTCCAAAGCCTCCCCAAAGCCACCTCAATGCGACCCCAATGCGACCCCAAAGCCACCCCAAGGCTACCTCAAAGCTACTCAGGAGAATGCGCCCTTGGTGGAAGCACGGGGCGCACAGGTTTCTCTCAAGGCGGGGATGGTCCGAGCATTGATTTTGCTTGCCTGCAACAGACCGAGCGGCCATGCAGAAGATATGCGCCGCAACTCTCTTGCCTTCGTTCTGCCGATTCTCCTCATGACGGGCGCGGTCCGCCCCATTCACCAGGGACAGGCGGCCGAAACGGGTTCAGGCGGGATCCGCAAGGTTGAGGACCTCGTCATTTACAAGGACGGCCAGTTTTACAGCAGCTTTCCTTCGATCGTGCGACGGCCGAACGGGGAGTTGCTGGTGGCCTTTCGCCGCGCGCCGGAACGGCGTCTGTTAGGCGAGCACTCCATCACCCATACCGACCCGAACAGTTACCTGATGCTGGTGCGTTCGCGCGACGGTGGCAAGAGCTGGAGCCGGACCCCGGAGTTGATTTACGCCAATCCTCTTGGCGGTTCGCAGGACCCTTGCATGGTGCAACTGCGCGATGGCTCGATCCTTTGCTCCAGCTATGGTTGGGCGCTGCTCCAGGCCGACGCGGCGGCCAGGCTGAACGGCGCATTCCGTCACGGGGGCTTCGTCTTCCTGGGCGGTTATCTGGTGCGGTCCAGGGATGGCGGCCATTCGTGGCAAGGGCCGATCTTCCCGCCGCCGACTCCGGGCGAGACGGTTCGCGGCCCGCATGGCCAGCCCGTGCCAGCTTACAATCGCGGCGCCATGTGCCAGGGCAGGGATGGGCGGCTCTACTGGGTGGTCGCGTCCAAGACCTCGACGGTGCCGGGCATGCCGGGGACGCACCTGCTGATTTCCTCGGACGGGGGTGACACGTGGGCTTACTCGTGCCTGGTCGCGGCGGACGAGAAGGTGACGTTCAGCGAGACCTCGCTTTACGAGACGCCGAAGGGGACCCTCGTTGCGTTCATGCGCACGGACGGTTTTGACGATCATACCACCGTGGCGCGCTCGACGGATCACGGAAAGAGCTTTCAGCGCTGGGAGGATGCGGGCTTCCAGGGGCATCCTCATTATGCGTTGCGGCTCCCGGACCAGCGCGTGCTGCTGGTTTATGGTTACCGGCATCCGCCATTCGGAATCCGCGCCCGCGTGCTAGACGCCGAGTGCGGTAACCTGGCGTCGGCACCGGAGATTGTGCTGCGTGATGACGGCGGCAGCGGTGACTTGGGTTATCCGTGGGCGACGATGGTGTCGAAACACCGCGCGCTGGTGGTTTACTATTTCAACACTGGCGACGGCACCCGGCACATCGCGGGCACGCTCCTGGCCATTGACTGAAACCCTTTCGTGCTCGGTAGTTGACTCGGGGGGGAAGTTATCCGCTATATTGAAAGGACTTATGAATACGCGATCCCGGCATGCATAACATTGTCGCCAAAGCCCAGCTTAGCCCGAACGTCACCCGCCTGGATGTCGTGGCGCCGCGTATCGCGCAGATCCGGAAGCCTGGGCAGTTCGTCATTGTGCGTCGGGGCGAGGGCGCGGAGCGCATTCCGCTGACCATCGCCGATGCGGATGCCCGCGCTGGCACCATTGCCCTGGTCATTCAATCGGTAGGCAAAAGCACCCAGGAACTGGTCGCGCTGGAGCCCGGCGAAGCCATTACCGACATCGCCGGACCGCTCGGCCACCCCACCGAGCTAATCGAATCGGGCCGCGCCCTCTGCATCGGGGGCGGGGTCGGCACTGCCGTGGTGCATCCCATTGCCCAGGGCCTGCATGACCGCGGGGTAGGGGTGCTCAGCATCATCGGCGGGCGCTCCAAGGAGTGGGTCATCTTCGAGCAGGAGCTGGGACGGCTCGGCGAAGTGACTGTCTGCACCGACGACGGCAGTTACGGGCGGCATGGATTCGTGACTGACGCCGCTAAGGACGCGCTGGCGGCGGGAGGCATTGACATCGTCTATGCGGTCGGCCCGGTCCCGATGATGCGCGCGGTGGTCAACCTGACCAAGCCGCTGGGGGTACGGACGATCGTCTCCCTGAACCCGGTGATGGTGGACGGCACGGGCATGTGCGGCGGGTGCCGTGTTGGCGTTGGTGGCCAGACGCTGTTTGCCTGTGTGGACGGTCCCGAGTTTGACGGGCATCTGGTGGACTTCGATCTACTAATGGACCGGTTGAGCACCTACCGCGACTTCGAGCAGCAATCCCTCGCCGCTTGCAAGGAGGGTGCCTGTAAGATCGGCCTGAAGTGACGCCCCCTGTGTAACCCTTGTAACCCTTGTAACTCATTTAACTTACTCCGCGTGACGCCCAAGCTGTCCACCAAACAACGCCTCCAAATCAGCCGCCAGAAGATGACGGAGCAGGCACCGCTCATCCGCAATGCCAACTTCGACGAGGTCAACCTCGGCTTGCCTGAGAAGGTGGCCTTGCTCGAAGCGGAGCGTTGCCTCCTGTGCAAGGACCCCGAGTGCATTACCGGCTGCCCGGTCGGGGTCAGCATCCCGCGCTTTATCGAGCTGCTCTCCCAAGGCAACGTGGCGGAGGCCGCGCACTGTCTGCTCAACGATAACGCCCTGCCCTCCGTCACTGGCCGCGTCTGTCCGCAGGAAACGCAATGCGAGATCGAGTGCATCCGCGGCAACAAGGGCTTGCCGGTGGCGATTGGCTACCTCGAACGCTACGTCGGCGACTGGGCACGCGGTCACAACAACCAACAGACGTTCCGGCTTGCCCCGCCCAGCGGCAAGAAGGTGGCGGTGGTCGGCTCCGGGCCCGGCGGGCTCACGGCCGCGGGCGAATTGGCCAAGTATGGCCACGACGTCACCGTGTATGAGGCGCTGCACAAGCCGGGTGGCGTGTTGGTGTATGGCATCCCGGAATTCCGCCTGCCCAAGAGTATTGTTGCGGAAGAGGTGGCCAGGCTAGAGCGGGCAGGAGTGAAGATCATCTGCAACACCGTCATTGGCCGGACCTATACCCTGCCCGAGCTGCGCGAGCAATTCGACGCCATCTTCATCGCCAACGGCGCCGGCCTGCCCGTCTTCATGAATGTGCCCGGCGAGAATCTCAAGGGTGTCTATTCCGCCAACGAGTATCTCACCCGCGTGAACCTGATGGCCGCTTATCAGTTTCCCCGGGCCGATACTCCGGTCCTTAAAGGCCAGCGGATTGCCACGGTGGGCGGCGGCAACGTCGCCATGGACTCCGCCCGTACCGCCAAGCGGCTCGGGGCCGAGTCCTCGATCATCGTCTATCGCCGCACCCGCAAGGAAATGCCGGCTCGATCCGAGGAAATACACCACGCAGAGGAGGAAGGTCTCCAATTCGAGTTCCTCGTGGCCCCGTTGGAAGTGCTCGGCAACGAGAAGAAATGGGTCACCGGCCTCAAGTGCGTCCGCATGCAACTGGGTGAACCCGACGCCTCGGGTCGCGCCCGGCCCGTCGTGATCCCGGGCTCGGAATTCGTTCTGTCCTGCGACGTCGTGGTCGTCGCCGTCGGCACGCGGGCCAACCCGCTGCTCACCGCCACCTGCCCCGACCTCAAGCTCAATAAGTGGGGCAACATCATCGTGGACGACCAGAGCATGACCAGCCTCCCGGGCGTCTTTGCCGGCGGTGACATCGTCCGCGGCGCCGCCACCGTCATCTTGGCGATGGGCGACGGCAAACGCGCCGCGAAGGCTATGGACGACTACTTGCGTCGTCCAGCTCCAGTGCCCAACGGAGCCGAGTAAGTCGGGACGAGCATTAGTCGGGAAAATGTTATCCATGGGGAGGTTATGGTGTGTATCACGAGTGTCAGGTGAGACTCCCATGACATAAAATGACCCTGACTTTAGTCTGGTGGCGTGATGCCCATCTTTTTCATGCGTGAGAATAGCGTGGTGGGCTTCACGCCCAGGAGTTCGGCGGCGCCATTGGGGCCTTTGATCTTCCAGTTGGCTTTTTTGAGGATCACCAGGAGGTTCTCGCGCTCGCGACCTTCGAGCTCGGCTTCCGTGAGGTAGGGCGGTTCAGGCTTTGGGCCAATCCCAGCCGCCGCCCGCGGGGCCGACCGGGTCGGGGCGGCGGAAGACGAAGCGGTCATGGGCAGGTCAAAGTTCAGCATGCCGCCGCGGGCCAGGATGAGGGCGCGCTCGACCACGTTGCGCAGTTCCCTGACGTTTCCGGGCCAGTGATAACCCTGCAGCCTGGTGATCGCCGCCCTGGTCAACCGGGGTTTCGGGCATTTCAATTCTTTCGCGGACAAATCGACAAAATGCCTTGCCAGGAGCGGGATGTCATCCCTTCGTTCCCGGAGTGGGGGGACGTAAATTGGGAAGACATGAAGCCGGTAGTAGATGTCTTCGCGGAAGCGTCCGGCGGCCACGGCTTTCTTCAAGTCCCGATTGGTGGCCCCGATGATGCGCACATCGGCGTGGCGGGTGCGGTCATCACCAACCCGCTCATACTGTTTCTCCTGCAGAACGCGCAGCAGCTTGCCCTGCATTTCCATGGGCACCTCCCCGATTTCATCCAGGAGCAAGGTTCCGCCATCAGCGGTTTCAAACCGGCCGGCCCGGTCCTTGATGGCTCCGGTGAAAGCGCCTTTGACGTGACCGAAGAACTCGCTTTCGAACAGTTCCCGTGGAATAGAAGCGCAGTTGACCCGCACGAGGGGACCGTCTTTGCGGCGGCTGCGGCGATGAATCTCGCGCGCTACCAAATCTTTGCCGGTCCCGGTTTCGCCGAGGATGAGGACCGAGGCTTCGGTGGGCGCGACCAGGTCGATTTGGCTGACGATCTGCCGCAAGGCGGCGCTTTGGCCGACGAGGTCGCCGAAGGCTTTGGCTTCCACCACCTCCTCCTGCAGGTAGGCATTTTGCAGTTCGAGTTGGGCTTTGAGCCGCTGAATTTCCTCGAAGGCGCGCGCGTTGGCGATGGTGGCCCCAATATGGTCCGCGAAGATTCGGCCCCACGGGCGGGCTTCCAACGGCATATCCTGGCGAGTGAACGCGACGATAACGCCTAAAACCTCGCCTTTGAAAATGATCGGCGTCGCACTGAATCCATGGATGCGCTGTTGTTGCAACCAATCAAACCCAATCATTTCTCCGGGGTGGTTGTCCAAGTCTTTAAGGAAGCTCTGCTGGCCAGTGACTGCCACCTTTCCGAGGAAGCCTACGCCCAGAGGATTTCGGGCGTTGGGATCATCAAAACGTGGGACCTCCGGCCCGGCATCGGACAGGGGCACGCCTTTGCCGGCAATCAAGTGCAGGCAGCGGGTTTGGTAAGGACAAACCGCGCGGTGCGGGCAGGTGGCGCAAAGGTCGCCTTTGTCAATCAGCCAAACCTGGCCGCACGCGATGTCGGGTCGCTCGACGGCCCGGTGGACGAGTTTCTGCAGGAGTTGCTCCACCGACTGCTCGTGAGCGACATCCAGCAGCAAGTGCGCAGCATAGTTAGGGTCGAACCGACTATCACTGGCTGGTTCCATGATGGGCAATACTGCCGGACTCAAGATGATTCGTCCAGCTCAGACCGGACGGTTTTTCGCACGTTCAATATTTCGACCCTTCTGCCTTAGCGCCCCAGTACTCGTAATATGCTTTCCATAAGCATGTTATGTGATTCTCGGGTCCGCTGGCACAGACACTGCGTAAGGTAATCCGAAGTCGAAACGCAGTCGAGAATATGAACACTAACCAGAA
>PLZQ01000001.1 GCA_003152225.1 Limisphaerales bacterium
GGATTGTTTGAACTGCCAATCGCTGCTTAAATGGCAGTTCGCCATGTACAGGCGCTGCAGCGCAAATTGTCAGCATCGGTGGGCCGCTTCGCCATGGCGAAGCCCGCCCCCCTCTCTGGGTCAAGCTCGGGCCTTCGAGCACGGCCTCCAGTGCACCGCCTTATACGCCAGCTCAGGTCCGGCACGCCTACGGCTTTGATACGCTGTCCGGGACGGGAGCTGGAACCACGATTGCCATTGTCGATGCTTATGGCAGCAGAACGCTCCAAAGCGATTTCAACCTGTTCTGCAGCACGTTCGGTCTTCCATCGCAGACCATCCAGGTGGTCAATGCGCAAGGCAAGCCAGGGCCCAACAGCGGCTGGGCGGAAGAGACTTCACTCGATGTTCAATGGGCGCACGCCATTGCACCCGGTGCCAAGATCCTTCTGGTAGTGGCTAAAACCGCCAGCCTCAATAATTTGCTCGGTGCGGTGGATATGGCCGCAAAGACTAAAGGCGTAGTTGCCGTTTCAATGAGTTGGGGGGCCGGAGAGTCCTCGGGTGAAGCGAGCAATGATTCCCATTTCCAAGTGCCCGGGGTTACTTTCGTGGCTTCTGCTGGTGACAGCGGGGAGCAGGTTGAATGGCCGGCCGCATCGCAATACGTCATCGGTGTCGGCGGAACCAGCCTCTATTTAACGACCAGTGGCAACTATTCTTCTGAAAGCGCCTGGTCTGGCAGTGGTGGCGGCATCAGCGCCTATCTTTCTGCGCCCACGTACCAGTCTCCGTGGTCAGGGTTGACCTACCGTGGCGTGCCGGATGTCAGCTATCTCGCCGACCCAAATACGGGCGTGTATGTGGCGTATAACGGGAGGTGGTATCAATTTGGCGGCACTAGCGTGGGTGCTCCCCAGTGGGCAGGTTTGATTGCTCTCACCGGCGGTCTCAAGAACGGGGCAAGTGGTGCTCCCTATTCGGTTGCCGATCTCTATACGGCAGCAGGGACGCCAGATGTGATCAATTCCAACTTTATTGACATCACGACCGGCAACAACGGTCCGGATTTGGATGACAACGCCATCCCAGGTTATGACCTCGTGACTGGCTTAGGCTCCCCAGCCGCCGTTAACCTCGTCCCCGCTCTGGTCGGCAAGTAACTTGGCATTAATCATCGGGCCTTCCAAATCCCGCCAAGTTAGCTGAAGATCCGCAACCCGCTTTCGAGAGTTTCGGTTGGCTGGTCATTCCAGGTGGCTTTGCGGCAGGAACGTGGTCAAACGCCGCTCTGCCCTGACCCGTATCTACCTACCGCCTCACTGACTTTTGGGGATGGTAACGGTGATCACATCGGACACTCCCGTGCCTCGTGGCCCTTGAGGTGTCTGCAGGACGGCATACACCCGGTAGCGATACGTCATACCCGGTTGAACATTTCTATCAACAGCGGTGGTAATGGCCTGTCCAGCCTGACCGATGACGTTAGCGAAATCCATGCACTCGGGTCCGGTACAGCGCTGGACGACATAGGCGATTTCTCGTTGAGCGTGATCCGTCCAGCGCAACTCCACGCTGCCAGGCGTCACTTTAAGGACATGCAAGTCGCTGGGGGCGTCAGCCGACGGAGGACCGGGTTTGGGGCCTTCTTGATTAGACCCCGGAGGCATTGGGTGAGGTTGGGGCCGGTTCCCTGGAGCATCGAGTTGTGCGCGAGCAAGGACGTAACGCTTTCTGATAAACGCCTCCATGGACGAGATAATGTCCTGGTATCCTGTATCGGAGGGAACTGTTGCTCGCCGATCAGGAAAAGGATCTGCCTCCAGGGCCGGCCGAATCTGCTCATACAAGCTCCGGAGTTTAGGTATGAGAATCTCGGGCCGGAACGAGCCTTCCAGGATGAGGTTTGCTTGTTCCCGGTAAGTTTTGAGCAGGACAGGGTCGGAGACTATCCTCTCCATCAACGGGCGTCCCGGGATGGGGTCGGGCCAAGCTGCATTCCAGCCATCCAACACAGGGACACGATCAAACGCATTGTCAGCGAAACCGACATCCAGGTCCCATGGAATGTACGTCCAGCGCTGGTCGGCGGGATTCCGATACAGATAGTAATTGTGCGGTCCCCATCCGGTGTATTGATCAAAGGCACCGGCAAAAAGCATGACCGCCGTGGTTTTCAAAAAGGCCTCGACATCCAGGCTCCCCCTCAACTCCTCCTCTGTGCCCGTGGGGGTATCGATGCTGTGTATGAACTGCACCAGTTGGGCGTACGCCTCCACCTCACGGCCTGAGTGCAATTCAAAGGTCTTCTTATAGAGTGCCGGATCGGCACCAAGATAACGAAAGTCCGCTCCCGGACCGCCCTGGGACACTTTAAAGAGTGTTCCCTTGTCAGCGCCGAAGTGGCGTTCGATAAATGATTTGTCGATCCGCTCCACATTCAGATAGACGCCAATGTACTTCTCGTTCAGGTAAACTCGGGCGTAATTGCAGCGTGAAGCCTTCACGCCGAGATCCCGGAGCGCATCGGTGATCAGGCGTAAGCTGAATAGACTGCCGAATTTGATGCCGTTATCCAAGGCGACATGACGCAAACCCAGAAAACGCTGGCCTGTCTTGAATTCCGAGAACGCGATCACGAATCCTCGCTTGTGCTCTGAGTTCGGATCGGATGAACTATTGCCCTTGTAGCGGACCCCCACATCAACCAGCCGTTGGTCGTTCCAGCGGAACGTGCCAGGGACGACGATCCGCTCCGGGAGGGCGCGGTGAAGCCGATCGAGGTCTTCGGGTTTGACCTCCAGGCGGATCGTTTGGATGGCTTTGGGGTCATAGAATACGTCCGCGGCATCCCTGGCCGGGGCAGCCGCAACCATTCCGACGTAGAACGGGAGCAGCAGGAGTAAGGCCACAGCACCTGCTGCCGATCGACCCACCTGTGCGATGGCAATGCTCCAAGAGACTACACCTGCAAGTGTACGTGTTTTCAATTTGGACCTTTCTTTGCCGCCTTCATGGAGCGTCGGCGAACTGTGATGATGCTGTCCCCAGGTCAAACCCCTAACCGCGATATCGCTGTTCCCGGGCATCTCTGCCATTCCATCAAAAGGGCGAGTTCGTTGGCGGGAACTGCACGAACACATGTGCGAAGCCTACACTTGCTTGCTGAGAAATCAAGCGCTGACGTTGTGACTTCTGAAACACTCCCAGCTACCCAATACCGCACGCAACGTTCGCCACCCTAACCAAGCAGGGCATCAGGCTTTCCTCCGCTCGATGAAAAGGCAAAGGCGGGTATTTGAGGACCCTGTGGGTAGCGAAAACCCCGTGGCGCTGCAATTGGCGCCACTGCGCGGGGTTGGAGGGCGATTCGGTGGCGCGGGAGGTGATCCCCCTGGCTTGGACCACGATCTGGACGTCATGGGACTATGGGATCGGAATCGTCCTTCAGAGGACCAGGAGTGATCCCAAATCCCACTGGAGGCCTTTGATGAGGGGGCAGGCAGCAACCTCACGCGGCCTGGCGAGTGTAACGGTGATGCAATCCGCCCAACAAAGGCAGTTCGATAATGTTGCCCTTATCCGGCGGTTCGATGGGTCGGGAGAACGGACAATCCTGGTCGAGGGACCTGTGAGTCCGATGTTCGTGATAATAAGCTCGATAATCGGAGAGGATGTGGCGCAGGTGTCGCGCATTGAGGACAATGACGTGGTCTAAACACTCGCGGCGAATCGAGCCGATGACTCGTTCGACCATGGGATTCTGCCACGGAGACCGAGGGGCAATGAGCTTTTGTTCCAAGCCCAGGCCCTGGACTCGACGCGTGAAATCCGCGCCATAGATGGCATCCCGATCTCGGAGCAGATAACGCGGCGGGATAGTGTAGGGAAAAGCTTCGACCATTTGCTGAGCCGTCCAGAGAGCCGAGGGCGCTTCCGTGATATTGAAATGCAGGACTTGGCGACGCTCATGGGCCAGAACCAAAAGGACATACAGCACACGGAAGGTGGCGGTTGGGACGGCAAAGAAATCCACTGCGATCAATGCTTGGGCATGGTTTTGAAGGAAGGTTTTCCAGGTCTGGGCTGAGGGCGAACGTCGATGTTTGGGGCGGTAATGGCGGAGGGTGGAATCCGAGACCGCGATGCCCAGTTTAGCCAGTTCCGCCTGGATGCGCCGGCTGCCCCAGGTGGGATTGGCCTGCCACATGTGCCGGATAAGGCAGACCAGGTCGCGATGCAGCGGCGGCCTTCCTGGACTCGAGCGCGATTTCCAACGCCAGAAGCAGCGGAATCCTGCCCGATGCCAAGCCACGACGGTGCGCGGCTGAACGATTAGCAGCATCCGCTGCCACCCGGACCAGCAGCGCACCAGCAGTACCCACAGAAACCGGTCGGCCCCCGTGAGTTTGGGCCTTGGGACGGAGCGCTGTAGCACGACGAGTTGGTGGCGGAGCGCCAAATTCTCTAGCGTGAGTTGGCGGCGAGATTGAAATCCAGAGAACAGGACCCGTGAGATGGTCGCAAGGAGGTTGAACATGGTCGGCAAAACCTTGGTGTGCAGTCCTTGGAAAATCAACTTCTTCGGTCGGCTACGGAGTTTTCGCTACCCACAGCTCTCGCACCAGGTGATGGTCATGCAACGATCGGGACGCAAGCCTCAATTCGGCGGTACTGATCGATTCTTTTGGATTTTACTGTCGACGGTTTGGGATCGCTGGACCAAGTCCCTCGTTGTCGCCAAACCGGCGACGGTATTGCGCTGGCGACGGGAGGGGATTTGGCAGTGCTGGCGAAGGGGCAGAGGCAAGCGCAAGCCGGGACGGCCGCCGCTCGATGCCGAGTTGGTGAGTTTGATCCAAGAGATGAGTCGATCCAACTGCCTCTGGGGCGCACCTCGAATTCACGGTGAACTGCGCAAGCTGGGGCTGAAGGTTTCGGAGGCGACGGTCGCGAAATACATGGTTCAGCGTCGGCGGCGTCGTGGCCCGGACTGGCGTGTGTTTCTGCGCAATGAGCTGGCAGGGCTGCAGGAGAGTGGTCTGGGTGTGGAGCTGAAGGAAGCTTGGGATGATCTGATGGGGCTATGGGCTTGGCGCCAATGGTTCAGCAAGGGTTTGGAGACCAGTATGGTCCGCGGCCCAGGGAGCGGTAGCCCCGTTATAGCGAGCATTGGGCCGGGACTCGTACTGACTTTGGCCAACGTGGATTCACGAAACATCCCAGGGTCCGAGTTGGAAAAACCTGTTAGCCTCTTTCCGGTGGGTGCACAGGCCAGAGGCCCACCCGCCGGGGAGTTGAATTCAGAACATCTGGGCCAGCAGAGCGGGCTGTCTGAGCTTGTCTGTAATGGCGAACTGTACGATGAGCGTTGCGCCGCGTAGATTGAGGCCCGCTGAATGGTGAAGCGAGGTTGGGAAGTCAGTGGTTACTCTTTGTCGGGCCTTGAAATGCGTTGCGCAGCCATCTGGACGGTCACTCAAGTTAGCTGGCAGCTCTGGATAATGCCACTGCGGGCCATGGATGGATTTTCTGGTAAGGACAGCTGCCGTACTGCTCGGCCGCAAGAGCACGAGCGAGAATCACGCCGGACACCATACAAATCCTGAGCATTCTAGACATAAAATGGCTGATTCTGTAGTTCACGTTAAGAACTAACGAGCCCGAGAAGAATTGAAAGTGCATAAGGCCCGGGTTGCGGCTGATTTGTACATGCTCTCGATCACAGCAGGGGATATGGATCAGAGTTCCGCGCGAATGTCCGCGCAAACTCAATCCCCGGCGGTTATGGTCCACATGCCTTTGGGGTTGGCTGCCGTGCCACTGCCCAAAGTAGCTGTCGTTTTGTGCAGACCTACGTGACCGTCGTGAAAGAGGTAATTGAATCGCTGTGAATGCAACCCATATGAAATCGAGCCGTAAGTGTTGTCCGTGGCACTGACCCTGGCGACCGGGGTGGTTTGGATGCAATCCTCGCTCACGCCGCTGGGAGTAGCCGGTCCTGGGCCAGCACAGAACGACGGCCAATCGTTGCCGGCCATGTTGCGACCATTAGCAAGCTCGGCCAGCATGATCGTACCCGCCTGGTCCGGCACCTGGGAAACCTTGTAACCGCGCGGCTCCCAGTTGATGGAGGAAGGCGCAAAGTTGCGGGCATTGAAGAACACTCCAATGCCCCAATCCGGCGCTGGGAGTGGCGCGGTGGCTGAATCCAGCATGAATCCAGGGCCGGCCCAATTCATGGCATAAGACCGCCGGGAGGCGAAGTTGTTCAGCCAGGTTTCGGACTTGGGAATTTCAATCCGGTCCGCCGGACAACGGAGGACCTTGGGAGTGACTTCGGGCAGCGTCATGCCCATCTGCAAATCCATGTCGCTGCCAACACCGCCGATATATCGGTGAATCAGATCATCCCAGGTCAGCTGGTAAGTCACGTCGCCGGAGGAATAGACGGCCGGAGGATACATTTCCTGACGGTCCGTGGTCAGCATAATAATCCCCAAGCCGAGCTGTTTCATGTTCGACAGGCAACGAATCCTTTGCGCGCGCGCCTTGGCATTGCTTAGCGCCGGCAACAGCAGGGCGGCAAGGATGGCGATAATGGCAATAACGACCAACAGTTCGATGAGCGTAAATGCTGGGCTACAGGTGAATCTCCTGTCAGGTCCAAGACTTTTGTCCATTCCGAATTGCCGCCACGGCCCATTCATAGAGTCCAATGCTTACTCATTTGTGTGCTTTTCGAGATACAAGATCAAGAACAATCGAGCGACCTGCCCCGTCCACTTCTGATCCACACGCCTTGCCCTTCATGCGGCCTTGGCTTTACAGTGGCTTTCATTGTGGACTGCTGGTGTGTGTTGGAGCCTGGGTGATCTTGAGCTGCACGAGGCAAGAGACCAGGTTGATGAGGCGGCTCACTTCCGGCGCATGATTCTGTAGGCGGCGAAGGAGAGCCCGATGAGGTTGAGTGTCACCAGAACGGCCAAGATCTGCCCGATTGAGATTGCGGCCAACATTTCAGCTTGCGTTGCCGGCAAGATAGCACAACTTCACGGCCGACCATATGGCGTTGCCCCCGTGATCCCATGTTCCTGCTTCACCCACCGGAATGCGTCCTGGATCAAATGGCGATCATTGATGGTAATGAACGAATAAAGAAGGCAGCTCGCCAACTTCCAGCACCAGTGTCGGCTTGAGCCTTTTGATGAGTGGCAGGTAGTGCGCGTCCTGATACCTCCGAAAGGCGTATTCGTAGGAATTCAGGACAGACACGCCAGCGAGTTTACCCATTTCGGCATCACTTGAGGTTGAGGCAGGCAGAATTCCGGCGTCGAAAGCTCGCTTCAAAGCCATATTCTGATAGCTGTAGAGATCGACGCCGTGGTGCCACATCACCTCGGCAACGCTGGTCAACACGTACACCGACACGATCTGGTCTTCAGATGTTTCATCTGCGCCCCAGAGACGATCATCCCGCAGGCACGAAGGCTTGAAGCAATCGAAAAAGCCGCCATCAGGCTTCTCCTTATTGCCCCCCAGTCCATAGAGCGTGGAATCCACCAAGTCCTGATCCTTGAGCGTGACAACGGAGATAAAGACGCCATACAGGCAAACCATTCCCCATCTGCCATGCCCGGTGTACATAAACTTTGCCTGTTTCAGGTGCTCCGCCAGAGGTCGGATGAGAACCTGTTCGATGTGGCTGCGCTCGTTGGGTGTGATTGTAAGGAGATTGTAGAACAAATCGTATCCCGAGCATGCCTTTGTGAGAAACATGCCGGAGTCGCCCCCATCGAAGCCGTAGGCCTCAAAGTGATCATACCCATTCGGGTCAGGCACGGGGTTGCCTTGTCCATGTCCGTAGGCATCGGCCAGCGCCAGGAGGAGTTTCTTGGCAAACGTAGCGTACTTCTCATCCCCGGAAAACGCATATAGGATCCCGAGATTCGAGACGTCGCTGGACCTGTGCTGCAAGGCTGTGTTGAAGTCCCACACAAACACCCATTTGCCTTCTGGACTCTTGTAACCCCGCTTGAAATCAGTAAAGGTCCACTTCCCATCGGCCTCCTGCCTGTGTGCGGGCACGCTCAGGGGTTCCTGGATTCGTTTATCTCCCCATGCCTGGAGTTTGTTCCAGGCCGACTTCAGTTCGGGGCTGGTTTTGAGCAATGCCTTATAATGAGCGATGTCCTCCAGGTCCCATAGGGTGCAGGGATGGCTCGGGGTCATTCTGGGCTTCCCAAAGACTCGGGGAACAGGGTTGACCATTGCGTCATCTCCCACCGCGAGGCAGGTGGTCGCAACGATCAATGTCTGGAGAAAAGCCAGCAATGAAGCAACATTTTTCAAAAGAGGCAAAAGAGCGGCATGCAATTGCTTCGGGGACCGCGTCAAGCCTTTGCGGTTACTCCGAATGGCACGGCAACTCACCCTTCGCGCAATCACGTTTCCCACCGCCAGTTCAAGTCCATTTTCTGATTTGGTCATTACCCGGAGCATAATCACCCAGCAGTTTTCGAGGAAGGGGAAACGCGTTGACGTCCCACGCCCGCCCTGCCAATGTCCCACCAGATGAACAGAAGATCCTTCTTGGGTAAAGCGATTGCCGGTCTCGCCGCTTCCGGATTTCTCACACAGATGCGCGGTTGGGCCCAGGCCACTACGAATGCCAACGGCCTCAACATGCCCATCGGCTTTCAGTCCTACGTGTTCCGGGAGGAGATCTCCCAGAAACCCCAGGAGACCATGGGCCGATTGGCCAACTACGGTTACAGGACTGTGGAATGGTGCAGCCCCAAAGGATACCAGGGACCCTTCACGCCGCTGGTCAAATACTCCGGCAAGGAACTGAAGAAAATCACCAACGACTCAGGCCTGGAAACCGGCAGCTGCCACTTCACCTGGAACGAGATCATGGATGACAACAGCCTCGCCGAACGTATCGAGTTCGCAAGCCAGTTGGGGTTGAAGCACATGGTCTGTTCCGGTGGACTCATGGCCAAGACCGCCGATGAGGTTAAGAAACGCTGCCAGCAGATGAACCATTTCGGAGAGATGGTGAAGAAAGGCGGCATGGTTGCCGGATACCACAACCACAATGGTGAATTCGACGAGAAGCTGGACGCCCGCCCGCAATACGACCTGATGCTCGAACATCTCGACTCCTCACTTGTGAAGATGCAGTTTCAGGTCGCTGCGATCACCTCGGGTTACAAGGCCCAGGACTATTTCCGCAGGTTCCCCGGTCG
>PLZQ01000077.1 GCA_003152225.1 Limisphaerales bacterium
CCGAAGCCGAGCCGGTTTATGCCGCGGCATGATCCCCAAGTGCGGTTGCAGCACATGCTGGAATACGCGCGCGAAGCGATCGGGCTGATGCGTGATAAGAAGCGGGCTGACCTTGACACCGACCGCACCTTGGGCTTGGCCACGCTGCGTTGCCTGGAAATCGTCGGCGAAGCGGCGAGCCACGTCCCCGAGTCGCTTCGCCAACAACATCCCCAGATTCCCTGGCCGCAAATCATCGGCACGCGTAACCGCTTGGTCCACGGCTACGACTTGGTGGACTACGATATCATCTGGAGCACCGTAACCGAAGACCTTCCGCCGTTGATTGCCGAATTGGAGAAGATTCTGTGACCGACTTGCCTGGCGGAGCATTGCCTGGGGGCAATCCGCTATGCCCAACCTCGCTCTTGGTCGTTATCGCCGGAGCCGAGAGTGTCAATAGTCGGCACTAACACTTGCTCGACATCGTTACCAACGTCGGGCATCCGGGCGTTGACATTCCTAAGGGCCCCCTGAACAGTTTATTGAAGCAGTCCGGACTGAGGGTCTGAAGTTAGGCGCTACGCAATTGTTGTTGAGAAAGGGCCAACCAGTTGTTCAGTTTAGTCGAGAATGAACTCTCCTGAGAATATAGAGGTCGCACTGGCTTGGTATCGCCGCGAGCAATGGGCGTTGCTGCGTGCGATAGCCGCCGACGCGGACAAGCTGGAGCAGACCTACGACGAATGGCTTGCGTTTGCTTCCGAGGAATTGCGCAAACTGGAGGCCAGGGGCCTGCAGGTTCACAAGATTGACGTTGAAATCGGCGCTCTGACCCGGTGGTGTGAGAGCGAAGGGCGGCCTGTGGACGGCGAGGCGCGGGCGCAATATGCCATGCGAGGCTTGGGCCCTGAAGTTTAGTGGGCCATCAGCCAACGCATGGCGCCGCGTTCACCTGCAAGACCAAGGGCTGTCAAAGCCCTCATGGCGGATCATCACTTTGCCTCAGTCCCCGTCCATTTGGATCAGCAACGGAAAGGCGCGCCCGGCGAAACGCAAGCTTGCGCGTTAATGGCCTTGCTGCTACGGTGCCTGCATTGTGAAAGCTCTCGGCCTCAGAAAGGGTGCGAGGCTTTGTGCGCCCACGGCATTTACGCTCATCGAACTCCTGGTGGTGATTGCGATTATCGCAGTCCTCGCCGCCTTGCTCCTGCCAGCGCTCGCGAAAGCCAAAGCGAAGGCTTACCGCGTTCAATGCGTGAACAACCAGCGGCAACTTATCCTGACCTGGGTCATGTATTCCAACGATAACCGGGAGATGCTGCCTCTGAATGGAGGTGACCAGGCGGTGGTTTCCTCCCACGCCCACCTCTGGGTTTACGGGGGCAACCACGGAGACCCGGAGACCCTCACAAATTCGCAATACCTGGTGGGCGCCAATTACGCGCTCTTTGCCCCGTTCCTCGCCTCGGTCCAACCTTACAGATGCCCGGCGGATCGCTCGCTTTGGTCCATCGGCGGGAAAATGGTAAGCGAACTCCGCAGCTACTCTATGAATTCCTACATAGCAACCCCGCCAGCCAACCTTGTGGGACCGATCGAGCTCAGTGCGGCCTACCGCGTTTTCATGAAATCCACCGACCTGGCGAACAATTTGCCCGCCAATCGCTTCGTGTTTATAGATGTCAACCCCGCCAGTATTTGCACGCCCGGCTTCGGCGTGGACATGAGCCTGCAAACCTTCATTCATTACCCTTCCAGTTTACATAGTGGCCTTGGGGTGGTCTCGTTCGCTGACGGCCACGTCGAGTCTCACAAATGGCTGGACGCTCGGACGCGTAAAGGCTTGCCCAACGGGCAACAGTATATCCCCCACCGCGACCCCTCACCGAACAATCAGGATTTGCGTTGGATTGGGGAACGAACCACCTCCCGGAAGTAAAAGTCTTGCGCCATGAAGCGAACCTTCTGTCTGGCCCTCACCCTCCTCTCCTTTTTGACGCTGTGCCTCACCGCTCAGGGTCAGCCGACGCCGGAGGATCGGGCTTCCCGAAACGAGCAGCTTCTTGCCGATTACTTTCGCACCGAGACCGACGCCATCGCAGGGCGTTGTCTGGCAAACATCCACTCGCTCGACGACTGGCAGGCGCGGCGCGGCGAGTATCGGCGGCAGTTGCAGGAGATGCTAGGGCTTTGGCCCATGCCCGAACGAACGGACCTGAAGCCGGTCGTCACAGGAAAGCTCGAGCAGGAGGAATTCACCGTGGAGAAGCTTCACTTCCAGGCGCTGCCGAAGCTTTACGTGACCGCGAACCTCTATTTGCCGAAGAACCTGGAGCGGCCAGCGCCGGCGATTCTCTACGTGTGCGGTCACAGCCGGATGATCACAAACGGGGTCAGTTGTGGCAACAAGGCCGGCTACCAGCGTCACGGCGCCTGGTTCGCCCGCAATGGCTATGTTTGCCTCATGATTGACACCTTGCAATTGGGCGAAATCCAGGGCCGGCATCACGGCACGTACACTGACGGGCAATGGTGGTGGAACAGCCGTGGCTACACCCCTGCCGGCGTCGAGGCGTGGTTTGGCATCCGCGCGTTGGATTACCTGTGCTCGCGCCCGGAAGTGGACAAGGACCGCATCGGCATGACGGGCCGATCCGGCGGCGGGTCCTACACCTGGACCGTCGCGGCGCTCGACGAGCGAGTGAAAGTCGCGGCGCCCGTCGCGGGGATTACCGATTTGCGGAACCAGGTCGTAGATGGCTCCATCGAGGGCCACTGCGACTGCATGTTCTTTCTGAACACTTACCGGTGGGACTTCCCCCAGGTAGCCGCGCTCATCGCCCCGCGCCCATTGCTCATTGGGAACTCGGACAAGGACAACCTCTTTCCGCTCGATGGCGTCGTGCGGCTCTACAACGAGACCCGCCGCATCTATCAGCTCTACGGCAAGACCAATCACCTTGGCCTGCTCATCACCGAGGGCCCGCACGCCGACACGCAGGACTTGCAGTTGCCTGTGTTTCGCTGGTTCAACCGGCACCTCAAAGGCCAGAGCCCACTCATCGAAATGGCCGCCAGAGATCTCTTCCCGCCCGAGCAACTCAGGGTCTTTGACAGGCTGCCCGAGGACCAGGTGAACACGAGGATCGAGGAGATCTTCGTGCCCAAGGCCGCTGTGCCGGCTCCTCCCAGCAGCGCGGCGGAGGTCAAACAAAGAAAAGAGAAATACCTCGCCGCGTTGCGCGCCAAGGTGTTCGCCGGCTGGCCGGAAGAACGCGGCCAGGCTAGGCCGGAGTTGACCACTCAGGCAACTCAAGGCGGCGTTCGCCTTCGCGTGTATGACTTCCGCAGCCAACCGGACGTGAACCTGATGTTGTATGTGCTCCAAGACCTCAAAGTGAAACGGCCTGCGGAGGTCCTCCTGACGGTGCTCGACGCCGAAGGCTGGACTAATTCGCCGGCGAAGCAACTGTGGCTGGGCGATGGAAGGCCGGAGAACCTAAGCGACTTGCGACATGAGATGCAGTCCCGCAAGCTTGCCTTGGCATTCTTCGCGCCGCGCGGCGTGGAGCCGAGCAAATCGCTAACCGACCCGAAGAGGGCGACCCACGTTCGCCGCCGTTACATGCTCTTGGGCCAGACGCTCGATGGCATGAGGGTGTGGGACATTCGGTGCGCGGCGCAGGCAATCAAAGCCTTGCCAGAGTTCAAGCAGACGCCGCTCTATGTCCGCGCTCAAAGGCAGATGGGCGTCAACGCCGCTTATGCGGCGCTGTTTCAGCAGGAGCTTGTGAAACTCGAACTAGCGAACGTGCCGGCCTCTCATACCGAGGGCCCGGATTATCTCAACGTGCTGAAGGTCTGGGATCTGCCCCAGTTGTGGGCGGCGCTGGGAGATCGAGCCGAAGTGAGGAACCATTGATTCGCAGCCATTGCTTTAGACATGCCGCTGGAAGCTCATGGCTTGCCGCTCGAACCTTGGAGACCAACGCGGTGCGCATCTCACATTTTTCCAACGTTGTTGGCACGGGTGATTGGAGCGCGGACATTCTTGTCCGCCTTTGCGAGTTGCTCGACACCAAGACCCACGCCACATCGCCCAACCGCCTACAGGCGGACAAGAATGTACGCGCTCCGGAGAAACGCGAGATGCGCGCGGCGCGACGAAAGTCCCCGCAACCACCCCCACCAATCACAAATCACCTGTGTTTCATGAGAACCATGCTCAACCGTTCCACCAAAATCCTTCTGCCTTGCACAGCGAGTTTGTGCGGTTTGGTCTGCGCCGCCGTAATTGCCTTCGCGCCCGCAGCTTGGGCGGTGGTGATCACTGTGGCTCCATTTAGCTCAGGAGGCAATTACACGTGGACCTGTCCCCCCAGCGTGTATTCGGTCCAGGTCGAGTGTTGGGGCGCCGGTGGCGGCGGTGGGGGGGCTGTTACCGCTTCGGCTGGAGGTGGTGGTGCCGGTGGTTCTTATGTGACCTACACAATGAATGTCACGCCGGGAACGGTTTACAATTTGACAGTTGGCAGGGGCGGAGCAGCAGGTTTGACCGGAGTTGCGGGATCACAAGGAGGCTCCTCGTTTTTTGGTAGTGCAAGTGCCGCCGATGGGGGTACCGCAGTAGTGTTAGCAGTTGGCGGTTCCGGTGGGAATGGCGCAAGTTCCGCAGGTGCCAGTGCTGCTTCCGTGGCAGGTACGACGGCTGGGAATAAACCAATTTCGGGGACCGCTGGGGGCAGTGGTGGTGCTAATACTACTCCGGCGGTCGCTTCTGGTGCCGGCGGTGCTGGTGCAGTATCTGGCGGTGCTGGTGGTGCGGCTCTGACCTCACCCGGTACTTCTGGCAGACCAGGAAACCCGCCGGGTGGTGGCGGTAGTGGTGGGTTGGCCTCAAGTTCTTTGACCGAGGTGGGAGGTCAGGGTGGTGACGGTAAGGTTCAGCTTACTTACGCTCCGACGGCCATTGTGACCACTTATACCAATTCAGGCAATGCCACATGGACTTGTCCAGCCAATGTCTTTTCAGTGCAGGTCGAATGCTGGGGCGGCGGCGGTGCTGGTGGTGGGAATGGTGCTACAACCTCGGCAGGGGGAGGGGGTGCTGGTGGTTCTTACGTATGCTACGGAGTTAACGTGACGCCCGGGAAGACTTATCAATTGACAGTCGGGGTGGGTGGAAAGACAGCGGCGACCGGAGTTAATGGGCCGGCAGGAGGAGATTCCTTTTTCGGTAGTTCGGTTGCAGGAATTTCGAGCGACGCAACGGTGTTGGCTGGTGGTGGCGGGGGTGGTGTCGCAGCCGCTCCCACAGGCGCTGGGGGATCAGCTTCAACCATTTTTACGCCTCTGGCCTCTACACCCGGCGTGGTCGCATTCAGCGGGACTCCTGGAGGCGCTGGTTCAGGCAGCACTGGTGGAGCGGGTGGTGCTGGCGCGGGGTTTGCCGGCAGTACGGGTGGCGGTGCCGGCGGTGCGGCTGCGACTACCGCGGCTAATATAGGAATTGCTCCCGGTGGTGGTGGCAGCGGTTCCAGAACAAGTGGTAATACGGCCCACGTTGGTGGTCAGGGTGGTGACGGCAAAGTTCAGCTTACCTACACTCCCGCGACTGCTGTGAACACTTACACGAATACAGGTAATGCCAGGTGGATTTGTCCTGCCAGCGTCTATTCAGTGCAGGTCGAGTGCTGGGGCGGCGGGGGCGCTGGTGGCGGGACTGCCAACTCAGTCGCAGTCGCGGGCGGTGGTGCCGGCGGTTCTTATGTATCGTACACTATGAACGTCACGCCGGGACAGACTTACAATCTAACAGTTGGCGCGGGTGGAACCGGCGTGACTAACGGTAATGGAAACGCAGGAGGCGCCTCATATTTTGGTAATACAACTGCAGGCAGTTCCGCTGACGCAGCCGTTTTGGCTGGTGGCGGCACGGGGGCTTTGGCAGTGGCGATCGGTACCGGCGCGGGCGCTTTGGGTTTAACTACAGGGAACCTGCCGCTTTCGGGCGCGACCATGTTCGCTGGGACCGACGGATTCAACAGCGTTACCGGAACCTCTGGTGCTGGCGGTGCTGGTGCCGGGGCGCTTGGCAGGGCTGACGGAGGTGCCGGTGGTCCCTCTCAGACTGCCTATACGAATGGCAACGCGGGATTCGCGCCGGGTGGTGGCGGCTCCGGTTCCAAGTCGAGCGGTAATGCCCGTGCCGGGGGCGCAGGTGCTCCTGGCCAGGTTCAGATTTCTCACTCAGTGCCCGCTGTGACTACGGCTGCTTTTTCCATCCCAGGCATCAGTACGTGGACCTGCCCCGGGAATATCTATTCAGTGAACGTGGAAGCCTGGGGCGGCGGTGGGGGCGGGGGCGGGACTGCTGCCGCAACTGCCTCTGGGGGCGGTGGGGCTGGTGGCTCTTATGAGTCTTACATGGTGAACGTCACGCCGGGAGTGACTTATAATCTAACGGTTGGCGTGGGTGGATCGGCGGGAACATCTACGGCTGACGGGGGCTCAGGAGGTTCCTCCTATTTTGGCAACGCAAGTCCAGGCGGCTCTTCTGGCGCACCTGTTTTGGCTGTCGGCGGTGCAGGGGGTGTCCACTCTGCAGGCGGCAGTGCATCGGGAGTAACAGGTTCAACCAGTGGAAACGTCCCGGCTGCAGGTACGGCTGGTGCGACCATGTTCGCTGGGACCGATGGTTCCGCGAGTGCTACAGGAGCTTCTGGTGCTGGAGGTAGTGGTGCGGGGGCTGCAGGCAGTTTGGCTGGGGGTGCCGGCGGTGCTTCCGTGACCACCGCCAATAATAATGGTAACAGTGGAGCCGTTCCGGGCGGTGGTGGCAGCGGTTCATTGTCGAGTTCAACTTCTAAGATCGGTGGCGCGGGCGGCAGCGGCCGAATTCAGCTTACTTTCTCGGCGCCCACTCCGACAGCGGCTGACTCCACGGCTGCCGCCGCTGCCGCCACGGTCAGCGCCGATGGCACCTCTTCTACGATGATTACCGTCACGATCAAGGACGCCGGCGGCCGCGTTTTCTCTGGCAGGCCGGTTACGCTGGCGCAAACATCCGGATCGGGGGCAACCATTACGCCGGTCCAGGGGGTAACGGATGATTCCGGTGTGGCGACGTTCACGGTGAAATCCTCGACACCTGGCTCAGCCGCGTTTGCCGCAACCGACCCGCTGGATGGAATTACCATCAAACAGACTGCGGAGGTCAATTTCGAGGCTACGTCGTCAACCTCTGCGATCAGTGGCAGCAGTGCAGTTGCCATTGGGCAAGCGGGCAAGGTTTACTCGGTCACTCTGACGGACGGGTCGAGCTACGCCTGGACTGTGCCCAGCGGCGCTTCCATTACGGCGGGCGGCACCGGACCGAACAACAATCAAATCACCGTCACTTTTGGCAGCGTGGGCGGTGACATCACCGTTACCGAAACCACCTCTGCGGGTAGCGTCGGTAGCCCGGTGACCAAGTCGGTCACTGTCGGTCCCAATCATGCGCCCACCGTCAGTGGTTGCAGCAAGACCTGCACGAAGGGCTTGTCGGTGAAAATCCAGGTGGCGGGCAGCGGGGCCTTGGCCAGCGATGCTGATGGCGATTCACTTGCCATTACGAACACGGCTCCGGCCCACGGCAGCGCGACGGTTGTGGGCGATTACATCGTTTACCAGAACGACGGCACGGGCACCTCGGATAGTTTCGACTACACAGTGGACGACGGACAAGGTGGCACGGCGACGGCAACCGTTGCCATTACGGTGGCCGACCCGAGCGGCCTGTCGCAGAACAACTTGGCGCCGCCGGTCGATATCGATGGTGGTCAGAAGCGGGTCAGATTCCTGGGCATTCCGGGTTCCCACTATGAGCTGCAGTCCACCACGAGTTTGAGCGAACCGTGCATTTGGACGACCGTGCCGGGCACTACGACCCAAACGGCCGACGTTACGGGTCTGGTGCAATTCGACTTTATCGCTCCAGGCAGCACGAGTTACTTCCGCACGCATTGCGCGCCTTGATGAGACGAAAGGACTTTGGCGACCGAACAATAAGAGCCTATGAGGATACCGAGTTTCATTCCGGTGATCGCAGCGGGAGTTAGCCTGTCAGCGCAGGCGGCGTTTTACACTTACAGCTTCACCGGCATCAACGCCACGATACCCGACGCCGACAGTTCGGGTTACGTGAACTCTCAGACGATTAGCCAGGGCACCCAAGGCAACTACCTGGATGGGAATCTGTCCGTGGCCGATGTGGTCGTGCGGTTGGATGTCAGCGGCGGATGGAACGGTGACCTGTACGCGTACTTGCGGCATGAAACGGCTGGCGGCACTGGGTTTGCAGTGCTGTTGGATCGCGTAGGGACGACGGCGGGTAATCCACTTGGGTCTGGGCTGAACGGGTTCGGGTCGGACGGAGATGGAAGTCCGTTTCGGCTGACAGACTCGGCTTCGTACAGTGATGTGCATGGCGGCTCCTTTCCCAGCTACGCAGGCCATTTAACCGGTACGTGGCAGGTTGACCAAAGCGGGGGAGCGAATTCATTAATAAGCTTCCACGAACTGAACCCCGTTGGGACTTGGAGCCTGTTCGTTGCTGATCTGTCCGGGGAGAACGTCAGCACGCTGAATGGCTGGGGCCTGGAGATTACTGCGGTGCCGGAGCCGGTGAACGTCGCGCTTAGCGCTTTTGCGGGAATATTTCTGGTCGTCATCTTCGCCCGGAGCAGGTCGCTGCGGAGCCGAATCCACCACTTGCGGGTTGCGGTCGTGCAATGGATTGATGCCGTTTAACCGCGATCCCGCCGCCTTAGTGTGTGCGGGCGTAAATACGCTGTTAGAAGGGAAGGCGGGCATTGCGGTAACGCGAAGCGGTTGAAGTAAGTCCAGCTTGCTGGCGCTATCGTTCAACCTGGGCGCTCCGAAAGCGGGAGCAAGCTCCGCGCACTCCAAACGCTTCGCGCCCAGGAACGTCTGCACTGCGCGAGAATAGGTTGCCGGACGTGCGTCCCAGAGCACTTAGTCACCGGCCACCTAAGACTGACCTCGAGCTTCCGCCCCGATCCCGCAGCCACTAAAGCCTTGTTAAGCGGTGTCTGCTGAACTTCAATCGCTGCGGATGGAAAGTGGTGCACAGTCTGAAGTTCCTGCGCCGGGCGCGAGCGATGGTGCTGAGGCCAGCGGCCTCGTCTTGCGCGCCGTGAAGCGCCGTCCGCTGCGCGCGGGGGATGTGCAGTTCTACCGCCTGTGCGAGGACCTCACGGAACCGCTAATTTATTTCATGGTGGTGGTTGGCCCGTGGGCGTTCGGCACGACGCAGTCCTGGTCCATCTGGCTCATGAACGGGACGGGGTACCTGCTAGGTCTGCTGCTGGCCGGCAAGCTGGCCATTCGCTGGGCCAAGGGATATGAGCCGCCTCGGTGGGGCGAGGGGTGGGGAGGGGAAGGCCGAAGTCCGAAGGTCGAAGGCCGAAGGCTGGAGGGCGGGGGCAGAGGGCGGGGTAGGGTGGGGGCGGCGCGGCTCACGGCTATCCTGGCGGGGTTGACGGTTGCGATTCTGGGTTACTGCCTGGTCAGCGCCATTAACGCGCGGGCCACCGCGAACCTTGCCGATGGAACCTTCACCTACCACGATGCATCTATCCGGTGGCTGCCGCACAGCTTCGACAGCAATCGGACCTGGCTGGCGTTTTGGACTTATCTTGGACTGGCCTTTTCGTTCTGGGCGGTGCGGGATTGGCTGCTGGGCAAGACGGACGATGAGACAAGGGCCGCATACCGCAAGCCGCAACAGGGCGGCGGCAGGTCCGGGCTTCTGCTCCCCGGGCGGTTGCGGCGGCTGTTGTGGGTGCTGGCGATCAACGGCGGACTGCTCGGGCTGGAAGGCATTGTTCAGCGGCTGGAGGGCTCCGGCACGCTGCTTTTCCTCGTCAAGCCGCGGGTCAACCCGGGCGCTGACACGCAGTTCGGTCCTTATGCCTACCGCGCCAATGCGTCGCAGTATTTCAACCTGCTTTGGCCGGTGTGCCTGGGATTCTGGTGGACACTTAACCGGTCGATGGGCTTCCGGCGCAACGCCTATCACCTGATCCTGGCTTGCTGTGTGATCATGGCGGCTTGCCCGATCATCTCGACCAGCCGCGCCGGGGCGCTCGTCACGGTTGGCATTGTGGTCCTGGCCGCTTTCTTCCTTGCGGCGACGCATTTCCTCCTAACCGCCCACAAGCAACCGGACAGCAGGACGCGGAAGATCACGCTGGCGTGCCTGCTGCTATTCTTCGCGGGCGCGCTGGCGCTCGGTTTCGGGCTTGGCTGGAAGACGCTCAAACCGCGCATGGTGCAGCTTAGCGAAGGCTTCGATACCCGCGAGGCCATGTATGAGAAGGCCAGGCCTATGGCCACCGATTTTCCGTTATTCGGCACCGGCCCCGGCACCTTCGAGCCGGTCTTCCAGCTCTATCTAAAGAGCATGGACACGTATTGGCCCGCGCAATTGCACAACGACTGGCTGGAGAGTCGCATTACGTTTGGCTGGGTCGGCAGCGGGTTGATTGCCCTGGCCTTTGTCGTTGTGGTCCTGCGCTGGTTCACCCGCGGCGGCATCCACGGGGGCAGGCGCTTCATTATTCTTATCTGGCTGGCGCTGGCAGGCTGCCTCGTCCACGCCCGCTACGACTTTCCCTTCCAGATACACTCCATCGTGTTTCTGTTCCTGGTCCTCTGCGCCATCCTCGTCAATCTCACCCGGCGGCCATAGCGCGGCGGGGCGGAAGTTCTTCGTTTTGATTCGCCAATAGATGGTAGCCGCCGACGTCAGTCGGCGCATTCTTTCGGCGATGCAAACTGCGCCGACTCGCGTCGGCGGTTACTCAGACGTGAAAACGGGGCTAGTATTCCCGTTTCTGGGTGATGCCCGGCATGGGGGCGGGATACTTGCCATCCTTGTTCGCCTGCACCGGGGCAGGGGAATCCATGGTGAGCTTGTCCACGTCGGGGGCGAACTCATGCTCGCAGTTGAGTATCTCGTCGAAGGTGATTTCCTGGCCGGTGTGGGCGGCCATGCGGCCCATGCTGGAGACGAGGCTGGCTTCGACGCCACGCTTGGCCTCGTTGTAAGGCTTGTCATTGCGGATGGCATCCATCAGATCGTTCCATTCGTTCAGATAGGGATCTTCCTGGCCTGCGGCGACTTTGGAGGTCCAGAGCAGTTTCGAACGATCCATGGCCTGGCCTTTGAATATCATGGAAGGACCGGTGCAGTCGTTGGCTTTGGCGACGATGGCCATGCCTTTGCTGCCGTGCGCGTAGCTGGAATAAATGTCGTTGCAGCCGTTGATGCAGCGGCCATCCATGTACATC
This sequence comes from Limisphaerales bacterium, assembly GCA_003152225.1. Lineage (GTDB taxonomy): Bacteria > Verrucomicrobiota > Verrucomicrobiia > Limisphaerales > UBA8199 > PALSA-1440. The sequence continues at coordinate 11,341 of PLZQ01000077.1, forward strand.
TTGGCGCCGTCGGCAAACGTGTATTCCACGGAATACGAGTCGAAGTTCTGGTCCACGCAAGGCTGGCCTTCCGAGTTGTTCTTGTAATGACGCCCGCCCACCGCCTGGGCTTTGACCGGCCAGGCGTTCTTCATCCAACAGAGATGATCGACATGGTGAATGTAGAAGTCGCTGAAACATCCGCCGCTGGCCCACAGGAAGGCGTGGAAATTGCGAATCTGCCAGAGCAGTTCGCTGGGATTACCCGGCCATTTGGTCACAAAGGCCGACCCGCCAGGGCCGTGCATCCGGTAACCGCGCAGGAGAATGAGGTCGCCCATCTCCCCGTCCTGGATGCGTTTCTGCAGTTCCTGCATTGCCCGGCTGTGACGGGACATCAGGCCGACTCCCACCTTCAGGTTCTTGGCCACCGACTCCTCCGCCAGCTTGAGCATCCGGCGGCTGGCCGGGCCGTCCACCGTGACCGGCTTTTCCATGAAAACGTTCAGCCCCTTGGCGATAGCATAGGTGAAATGAACCCAGCGAAACGCGGGCGGGGTGGTGAGGATCACGACATCGCCCGGCTTAAGGCAATCCATTGCCTTCTTGTAACCGTCGAAGCCGATGAACTTGTGGTCCTCCGGCACCTCAACTTTGTCGCCGGCCGCCTGCTTGATGTTTTCGTAGCTGTCGCTGAGCTTCTTTTCGAAAACGTCAGCCATGGCCACGAGCTTCATGGGGCCGCCGTTGCTGGCGAGCGCGTTATTCGCCGCTCCGGTCCCGCGGCCGCCGCATCCGACGAGAGCAATTTGGATGAGGCCGCCGCTGTCGGCATGGACGTGAGGAATGGTCACACCTGCCAGCGCAGAAACGGCGGCAAGGCGGCCAGTGGTTTTGATGAAGTCGCGACGCGAGGTGAGCAGATTGGAAGATTCGTTCATAAGCAACATATTCCAGACGGAGCAGGGCCGCTGTCAATTCAAGAAATCAGCGAGAAATCAGCGGGCAGGGCCAATTCATGAAGCCAGCAATGCAGGGGCGGGATGGCTCGTCCCCGGAAGCTGCTGGCTCCAGCCGCCCTATCCTCCGGGGACGAGCCGTCCCCGCCCCTGGCATGAATTGGCCCTGATCAGCGGGGCGAAGCTGGGTTCATGGAGGCCCGCGCTCTCAAACGGGCATGCTTGACTCCGGCTTTGCTTTTCAGTCCACTTTGCGCCCATGCACTGCATTTCTAACCGGCGAATTAGTTCGCGACTCGTTGTATTGGGGCTTTTGCTGTTGCTTTTGACAGCCTCCTCGGCCTTGGCAGCGACGGGGGTGCCGACGGTGGAGTCACGGCTCGCCGAACTCGAAGCTAAGGTCAACGCCGCCCCGGGCATCGACAACGGTGACAACGCCTGGCTGCTGGTCAGCTCCGCGTTGGTGTTGATGATGAGCGCGCCGGGCCTGATCCTGTTCTACGGCGGGCTGGTGCGGCAGAAGAATGTTTTAGGCACCATGATGCATAGTTTGGTGCTGATGGGCTTGGTTTCGGTGCTCTGGGTCCTGTTCGGCTACAGCATGGCCTTTGGCGAGGGCAATGCCTTCTGTGGCAATCCTTTTCAGCACTTCCTGCTGCGCGGGGTCGGCGCCGTGCCTAACCCGGACTACGGGGCGACGGTGCCGGAGGAGAGCTTCATGCTGTTCCAGATGATGTTCGCCATCATCACCCCCGCGTTGATCAGCGGGGCGGTGGCGGAGCGCATGAAGTTCAGCGCCTGGCTGCTGTTCACGGTGCTGTGGGTGACCCTCGTTTATTTCCCGCTGGCACACATGGTTTGGGGCAAGGGCGGAATGTTCAATTGGGCGCTTGGGGGAAAGATCCCGGTGCTGGACTTTGCCGGCGGCACGGTGGTGCACATCAGCTCCGGCGTCTCCGCGCTGGTTTGCGCGCTGGTTCTGGGCAAGCGTCTGGGCTACCCGCGTGAGCCGATGCCTCCGCACAACGTGGTGCTCAGCCTGATCGGCACCGGGTTGCTCTGGGTGGGCTGGTTTGGTTTTAACGCCGGCAGCGCGGTCAACGCGGGCAAGCTGGCCACGAGCGCCTTTGCAGCTACGCATTTCTCGGCCTCGGCCGCCGCGCTCAGTTGGGCGTTTTGCGAGTGGTGGCAAAAGGGCCGGCCCAGCGTGCTCGGCGCCGCGTCCGGGATGGTCGCCGGGCTGGCCACCATTACACCCGCCTCGGGATTTGTCTCCATCCCGGCGGCGCTGATGATTGGCCTGGCGGCGGGAGCAACCTGTTACTTTGCCGTCACGCACCTCAAGTCCAGGTTTGGCTATGACGACTCGCTCGACGTCTTCGGCGTGCATGGGGTCGGAAGCACCCTGGGTATGTTGATGCTGGGGTTCCTAGCCAGCGCCCTTATCAACCCGGCAGTGGCTATCACCTGGAAGCAGGGCGGCCAGCTTGTGTCACTGGCGGGCGGCGCCACCCAGTTCGTCAACCAATTCAAGGGCGTAGTGTTCACCATGCTCTTCGCCGGTACGGCAACCTTTGTTATCCTGAAAGTCGTCAACGCCTTGGTCGGCCTGCGCGTCAGCGAAGAAGATGAATCCCTTGGACTGGATCTGACGCAGCACGGCGAAAGCGCTTACAATGACTAGCGCAACTTCAGCCGGAGAGATTCTTGCCTGTGCCACCTCGGCATGGGAGCGCAGCCTTTAGGCTGCAGAGCTAACGGTCTCGACCAAGCTGGACGCGGCACCACGGCGTACATTCCGGCAGCCTAAAGGCTGCGCTCCCATTGCCCCGGGGCTCCGCATCGCGTAGCGCGACCGGCAAGATGCCTTCGCCTGAGATGGTCCATATGCGGGTGCTTTACTTTGACCGCCCATCTCGCTACCAATTAGCGCGATGCACAGTGCGAACCCGGAGGCGATTCAAGCGCCGCTCCACTTCAACTTTGCCACCGACGTGATCGACCGTTGGGCCCAGGCCCGGCCTGACGCGCCGGCCCTTTGGTGCGTGAATGCCGTGACCGGGGCGGAACAGCGGTTCAGCTTCAAGGAACTGGCGGCGCTGAGTTGCCAGGCGGCGGGGCTCCTGCGCTCTCACGGGATTCGGCGCGGCGACCGGGTGTTGCTGATGCTGCCTCGGGTGCCGCAATGGTGGATTGCTATGCTGGGGCTCATCCGGGTGGGGGCGGTGCCGGTCCCCGGCACGTTATTGCTCACGGCGCGTGACGTGGCCTACCGGCTGGGCAGCGCCCGGATCAGCGCGGCCATCACCAACCATGACGGGGTGCCCAAGGTGGGCGGCTTCGAGGGCACGCGCCTGTTAGTCGGTGCCGAATGGCCGGGCTGGATTGATTTCGACCGCGGCCTCCGCCAGACCGGCGCCGGGTTTCGCGGCGAGCGGACCCGGAGCGACGATCCGGGAATCATCTATTTCACGAGCGCCACGACCGGCAATCCCAAGATGGTGTTGCACAGCCAGGCCAGCTATGGGCTGGGCCATCGTCTGACGGGGCAGCTCTGGCTGGATTTGGGGCCGGACGACGTGCATTGGAACCTGTCGGATCTCGGGTGGGGCAAGGCCGCGTGGTCGAGCTTTTACGGCCCGTGGCAGATGGGCGCGTGCGTCTTTGCGTTGGATGCGCCGGGCAAGTTCGACCCCGTGGTAACGCTCAAGACGCTCTCAACTTTTCCAATTACTACCTGGTGCGCGCCGCCGACGGCGTTGCGGTTGATGGTGCGGCAGAATCTGTCGGCTTTGCGGTTTCCCCATCTGCGGCATTGCGTCAGCGCGGGCGAACCGCTGAATCCCGAGGTGCTGAGCCTCTGGCGCGAGGCGACCGGCCTGACGCTGTACGAGGCTTACGGTCAGACCGAAACCGTGGCTCTGATCGGCAATTACCGCTCGCTGGGCCACGAGGTGCGGCCCGGTTCGATGGGCAAGGCCACCCCGGGCTTTACCGTGGCGCTGCTGGATGATCACTTGCGCGAGGTGCCGGCGGGCGAGGAAGGCGAAGTAGCCGTCCGCGTGAACCCGCACCGTCCTATCGGCTTGTTCAGTGAATATTGGCTGAACCCAAAGGAGATGGCGACGCACTTCCAGGGCGACTGGTACCTCACGGGAGACCGCGCCAAACGCGACCCCGACGGGTATTTCTGGTTCGTCGGGCGCAAGGACGACGTCATCAAGAGTTCCGGTTACCGCATCGGGCCGTTTGAAGTCGAGAGCGCGCTGCTGGAACATCCGGCGGTGCTGGAGGTGGCGGTGGTCGGNNCAGATGCACTGTAAGAACCTCATCGCCGCCTACAAGTATCCGCGCGAGATCGAATTCGTGCAGGAGCTCCCCAAGACCACCAGCGGCAAGACGCGCCATGTGGAGCTGAGGAAAATGAATAGCACCGCCAAGGGCTAAATTGCCCCACGGCCGTTTATGCCCGAGAAAACCGAGTATATTGCCGAGAAGGGGATCATTGTAATTACCTACACCGGTGAGGTAACGATTGGCGAAGTCCGGCAAGCGACGGTGAAGGCGATCGCTTTGCAGAAGAAGAACCAAACGGACCGAGTTGTAATTGATGCCGCGGACATGACCGCCGAGCCGTCGGTTTCGGAGATGTGGGAGTTGGTGCAGTCCTACCCGGAACTGGAGGTGCCCCGGAGAACTCGCCTGGCAGCCGTTCGGCCAAGAGTTCCGGATAAAGCGGATCTTACCGGCTTTTTTGAAGTGGTCTGCCAGAACCGATGCTACAACGCCAAGGGCTTCCAGACCCGGGAGGCGGCGGAGGAGTGGGTGCGGGCGGACCGCTAGGGCGGAAATCCGAAGGCCGAAGACCGAGGGCCGAAGGAAGGCCGAGAACCGAAATCCGAGAATGGCTTGATCCTGGCTTATGAGTAGCGACTCAACGTCGAGCGCGTCCGGACTGACCGAGTTGCCGCCGCCGCGGCATGAGGGACCCTGCGACTGGCGACGCGTGGCTGCGGGGGCGCTGATTATTTTCCTGGCAGCGTTCGCGGTTTATTGGCGGGCGCTGCGAGGCGAGTTTCTGTGGGACGACCTGCTGGTGGTGCATCGGAATCCGCTGGTGACGGGAGAACTAGGGTTGGGGTCTATTTGGTTCCGGACAGATTTCCCGCTCACCAATGTGGCGTTCTGGCTGGAGTGGCTGGCGTGGGGCAAATATCCGGCCGGGTATCACGTTGTGAACGTGCTGCTGCACGCGGTTGGCGCGGTGTTGTTGTGGCGCGTGCTGGCGCGGTTGAAGATCCCGGGCGGCTGGTTGGCGGCGCTGATCTTCATCGTCCACCCGCTGTGCGTGGCCTCGGTGGCGTGGATCGCGGAGCTTAAGAACACGCTCTCGCTGCCATTCTATCTGCTCAGCATCCTGTGGTATCTCCGCTTCGACTCCGACGTTCGGCCTTCGGATTTCGGATTTCGGATTCCCAAATGGTATTGGCTGTCGCTGGCGGCATTTGTGCTCGCGTTGCTGAGCAAGACCTCGACGGTGATGTTGCCGTTGGTTTTGCTGGGATGCGCCTGGTGGCGGCGCGGGCGGATTGGGGCGCGGGACTGGTTGCTGGCGAGCCCCTTCCTCGTGCTGGCGCTTAACTTCGGACTGATGAGCGTCGGGTTTCAGGTGCATGGGGCCATGGCTGGAGTCGCTGTTCAGAATGGGAACTTTGGGGGACGGCTGGCCGGAGCCGGGACGGCGCTCTGGTTTTACCTGGGCAAGGCGCTGCTGCCGCTGCATCTGAGCATGATCTACCCGCAGTGGAAGATCGAGGCTGGGTCAGCCATGTCGTATGTGCCGCTGCTGCTGTGGTGCGGCGTTTTGGCGGCGTGCTGGGCGGGGCGGCGGACCTGGGCGCGCCACGTGCTCTTTGCGCTGGGCTGTTTCACGGTCACGCTGTTCCCGGTGCTCGGCTTCTTTGACATGTATTTCCTGGCGTTGTCACGCGTGTCGGACCACTTCGCATACCTGCCACTGACCGCGCTCGTGGCGCTGGCGGCGGCGGGGCTGGATTGGGGCGTGGGCCGGTTATTCCGAACAACGGTAGCCACCGACGTGAGTCGGCGCCAAATCCCGTCTGGAGGGGATGCGCCGACTAACGTCGGCGGCTACGGCTTGCCGGCGACCCCGGCTCAGCGTGCGACGCCTGAGAGGAGGGGCATGGAGTTGGCGTTGGTCGGGGGAGTATTGGTAGTGGGCCTGGCGGTGTTGGCCGGGCTGCGCGCAGGAGTGTTCATGAACGAAGAAGCTCTTTGGCGGGACACGCTGGCCAGGAATTCGGCGGCGTGGTCTGCCCACGCCAACCTGGGCTGGATTCTTGCGTCGCAACAGAAGTATGACGAGGCGCGGGAGCACCTGGAGGCGTCGCTCAAGCTTAAGCCGGACAACGCGCAGGCGCATTCCAACCTCGGGCGGGTATTGGCAATTCAGGGCCAATTCGCCGCAGCGGAGCCGGAGTTCCAGGCGGCGGTGATTATCAAACCGAAGGATGCGGAGATTCGGAGGGGATACGCCGCAGCTTTGGCCGGGCAAGGTAAGCAGGATGAGGCGATGACACAGCTTCGGGATTTGCTCCGGTTGAAGCCGGATACGGAAGCGCGCTCGCAATTGGCCACGCTGCTGTTGCAGGCAGGGAAACTCGGCGAAGCAGTGGCTGAGTATCGCCAGGTGGTGGCGGCCAAGCCCGACCAACCCGAAACGCTGAGCAACCTGGCCTGGCTGCTGGCAACCAGTCCCGATAACACGGTGCGCAATGGGACCGACGCAGTCAGGTTCGCGGAACAGGCCTGTCGCCTGACGGGATACCAGCGAGCGCAAATGGTCGGCGCGCTGGCGGCAGCCTACGCTGAGGCCGGGCGGTTCACGGACGCGATAGCGGCGGCGCAGAAGGCCGTAGGACTGGCAAGGGTCGGCGGCGACGCCCAGTTCGCAGCCGTTAACGAACAACTGCTGAAGCTCTACAGCGACGGCAAACCTTACCACATGCCGCCGGCTACTGCACCCCGATAAGCACAGGGAGAGATAGCGCGCTGCTCTATCGTTACCATGGTGTACGCACGGCGTATGGATGGTGTACGGATGGCGTACGGATCGTGTACGCTAGGTGTACGGATATTGTACGGATATTGTACGGATGGTGTACGGATGGTGTACGGATGGTGTACGGATGGTGTACGGATGGTGTACGGATGGTGTACGGATGGTGTACGTCTAGCGTATATCTAGTGTTGATCTGGCGAATCAGGCGTTTTGACTGGTGGCAGATAGCCAATGGCCAATGGCAGATGGCAAACAGCGAGTCTCGGCGAGCAGGAGTGCTGGTTTCCGAATTGGCGCGGCAGAAGCCTATCCTTAACGCGCCGGGTCGGCGACCGGCGTTGCGTGCTGGCTGAGCAGTTACGGATGGGCCCCGATTTTTGTAGTCTTGGCGGCGAAAAGGGGCTTCAATCGCCGCAGGCAATAAACTGCGACGGAGCTTTCCGTCCACAACCAAAGAGAAGAGATGAAACGACGTGAATTCTTAACGAGTACTATGGCTGCTTCCACCTTGGCGGGACTCGGGACCGCCAGCCTCACTGCATCCGCGGCTGAGCGGATTACCAGCGGAGCGGGGGACAGGGAATATTACGAGCTGCGGGCTTACCGGCTCAAAGACGAGGCCAACCGTGGGCTGCTGGACGCCTACATCGAGAAGGCGGCGATTCCAGCCTTGAATCGGCTGGGCGTCAAGCAGGTGGGCGTTTTTGTGCAGCAGGAGCGGACCGGGACGCCGGCCCCTACCGAGGTCAGAGATCCGTTATCGGTGCTGGTGCTGAGGGTTTATCCATCGCTGGAGGTGTTTGCCACGGCGGGTGCGCGGCTGAGCGCGGACGCGGAGTATCAGAAGGCGGGGGCGGAGTATCTGAATTCGCCCAAGGCAAGCCCGGCGTTTGACCGCATAGACAGTTGGCTGATGCTGGCGTTTGCCGGCATGCCGAAGCTCGAATTGCCAGCTTACTCACGCGAGCAGAAGCCGCGCATGTTCGAGCTTCGCACCTACGAGAGCCACAGTGAGCTGAAGGCATTGAAGAAGATCGAGATGTTCAATGCGGGCGAGATCGAGACCATGCGCCAAGTGGGGCTGGGGCCGATCTTCTATGGGCAGGCGCTGATCGGGAAGGATTTGCCACACCTGACTTACATGGTGTCGGCGGAAAACCAGGAGGCGCACGCGAAACATTGGAGCGCGTTTGGCGCTCATCCCACATGGACCAAGCTCAAGAATGACCCGCAGTACGCGGATACCGTGTCGAAGATAGCTAACCGGTTCCTGGTGCCGACGGCTTACTCGCAGATTTGACGGCGCGGGCCGGCCAAGGGAACGAAGCCGATATGCCGAAGAAGCGCTGGACACTCGCCGCCGCCGGTCTGCTGTTGTGCGCGTATTCTTCTGGGCTGTCGGCCGAGGCGAATACCCGCTTTGCGGTGGACGTGTTTGGGACGGCGCAGGGGCTGCCGCATAGCGTGGTGCTGGCGCTAACGCAGACGCGGGATGGCTATCTCTGGGTGGGAACTTACGGCGGACTGGCACGCTTCGATGGCGTCCAGTTCGNNGACCGGCAGACGAATCTATGGGTCGGCACGGAGAACGGGGGCATTAACCTCGTCAAAGACGGGAAGGTCAGCAGCGTGGAACTCGTGCCGGGAAGTTCCAGCGGCCGGCTGAAGGCGATCTGTGAAGACTGCAGCGGCGCGGTGATGCTCTACACGGACGCGGGTTTGCTAGGCCGGTATCGGGATGGGAAGGTGGAGGTTTGGCCTCCGGGTTCGGGTGCGGGCAGCTTCTACTGGGGGCTGGTTGCGGAGGATTCCGGCCGTTTGTGGGTCGGCACGGATAGCAGTTTGGTGGCGCTGAACCCCATCCCAGTGGTTACGGATGAGGTCAAGCTGACCCGATTGAACTTCCTGCTCGCCAGCAAGCGCGGCGGCTATTGGCGCCTCGCCGACGGCCAGATTCAGAAATACAAGGGCGACCGCCCGGAAGGCCAGCCGATCGCGTATCCGTGGACCAACCCGACTAACACGCCGCCAGTTTTGGCGGCGTGCGAGGACCTCGAAGGCAACCTGGTGGTCGGGACCTACGGTGCCGGGGTCTATTGGTTTGACGTGGAAGGCAAGCATACGCGGATTTCCACAGCAGACGGGTTGTCCCACAATTCCGTTCTGTCATTGACGGTGGATCGCGAGGGCTGCCTCTGGGTGGGAACCAACGGCGGGGGGTTGAACCGGGTGAAGAGGAAGTTCTTCGAGGTCGTTGGGGCGTTGGCCGGCTCGGTGGTCCAATCAGTCTGTGAGGATGGTCAGGGGGGATTGTGGATCGGATGCAACGACAAGCGGGTGGATCATTGGATCGGAGGCGGCGTGCAGCAGTTTCGCGTTCTGCCGAGTTCCCTGCCGCCGGATGTGAACGTTGACACCACCACTCTCGATGTGAAGGCGGTGTTTGTCTGCCGGCCCGAGGGCCAACTCGGCGGCAATTGGGTCCTGGCGGGGACCTGGTGTGCGTTTCCACCACGGCTGTTTCATTGGGAGTCTGGCCGCTTTGCGCCGCTCACCCTGCCGGACGCGCTGATCCAGAGTATCTCGGCTATCTTCCAAGACCGGGCGGGCCGGCTATGGCTGGGCACGCAGGGAGGATTGCTCCTAGTCAACGATCGGAAACTCTTTACCACGCGCGACGGGCTTTCCGCCAATGACGTGCGGGCGGTCACCGACGACCTTGAGGGAAACATTTGGGTTGGTACCGAGGGCGGAGGTCTGAATCGGCTGCGGGACGGACATTTTACGTGCTTTACCAGGACCAACGGTTTGCCCGGCAATAGCGTTTCGGCGGTGGAAGTGGACGCCGAAGGGGTATTGTGGGTGGCAACGTCCGGCGGCCTGGCCCGATTTCAGGGCGGCAAATGGACGAATTATTCCAAGAAGGAGGGGCTGGCCAGCAATAGTCTCGGCTACTTGCTGGAGGACGGGCACGGCCACCTGTGGATCGGCTCAAACGCCGGTCTCATGCGCCTCAAGAAAGCGGAGCTGAACGCTTTCGCGGAGACCAATGGCGCGCCGGTCTCGTGTCGCGTTTATGCGGAACCGGACGGGCTGCCGGCAACGGAATGCTCTTCTGGCTCGCAGCCGGGCGCGTTGCGGAGCCGGGACGGGACGCTCTGGTTTCCGACGATCCAGGGCCTGGCCTCACTGAACCCGGCGCGGCTGAACCTCAACACCAATCCACCGCCCGTGGTTATCGAATCCGTGATCGTAGCCGGCGAGCTGCAGGGCCCCGATACGCTGCGGTCAGCGCCGCCACACGAAATCACTATTTCCCCGGGCAAGGAAGGCCTGGAGATCCGGTTCGCGAGCCTGAGCCTCGCGGCCCCGGACAAAGGACGGTTCAAATACCAACTGGAGGGGTACGAGGCGGCCCCGATCGAGAGGCCCGGCACCGTGCGCGAGGTGCTATATAGCAAGCTGCCGCCGGCTCAGTATCGCTTTAAGGTGACGGCCTGCAACGAGGACGATGTCTGGGACAAAGACTGGGCCAGTTTGTCGATCAGGGTGCTGCCTCCCTTCTGGCGCACGTGGTGGTTCCTCGGTCTGACGACGGTTTGCCTGCTAGGGATGATCGTCGGGTCGGTCCACTACGTCTCCACGCAACGGTTGCAGCACCAGCTTGCCGCCTTGCGGCAGAAGGAAGCCCTCGAGAAGGAACGCGCCCGGATAGCGCGTGACATTCATGACCAGGTCGGCGCCAGCCTCACGCAGCTTTCCCTGCTCGCCGAGCTGGTGGAGAGCGACAAGCACCACCCGGAAGAAGTCGAGGGCCACGCCCGGCAGATCGAGCAGACCGCCCTGGAGACCACGCGCGCGCTGGATGAAATCGTTTGGACGGTCAATCCTTCAAACGACACGCTGGATGGACTGATCACTTACGTGTGCAAGTATGCCCAGGACTACCTTGCGCTCGCTGCATTGCGTTACCGGCTGGAAGTGCCGCCGCAGCTCCCCAACATCCCCATCACGCCCGAACTCCGCCACAACGTCTTCCTGGCCGCCAAGGAAGCCGTCAACAATATCGTCAAACACTCCGAGGCCACGGCGGCCTGGCTGCGCCTGCGCCTCGAGCCCGGCCGCTTCACCCTCGAAATCGAAGACAACGGTCGTGGCCTCAGCCCCGGCGCCGCCGACAAAGGTCGCAACGGTCTGCGCAACATGCGCAAACGCCTCGAAGACGTCGGCGGCGAATTCTCCATCGCCCCGGGCGCCGAAGGCGGCACGCGAGTCAGCCTGACGGCTCCGCTCGGCAGGATGACGGGTGACGGGGGGTGAAGTCCGAAGCCCGTAGTCCGAAGGTCGAAAGAGGTCCGAAATCCGAAGACCCGAATGCCGGCGGAAGGCTATTTGTATTTGGGTCTGGGGTTTCCTTCACTGTCGTACCACTCGGGAGCCCACAGGTGCCAATATACTCCGAGTGGCTTGCGAAGAGGCGTTTCCTCATAGGCCCAGCGCACGGGCCGATAGACGACTGCGACGACCGACCACACCGGCCCACCGCGGCCGGCGGCCTTTTTGCCCGCCATCATCGCGACCGGCCCGGTGCTGAGGAAATACAAGAACAGGGCCGCTCCCAGCCAGCAGAGCCAGACCCAAACGGCGCCCCGCGAACTCCTCTCCGGCTCATCGTGAGTTTCGCCGCTCATGCGGCCAGTGTTAGGAGGCCCACCCCTTCGGCGCAACCAGAAAGGCGCGGCACGGTTTAGCTATTCATTTGACGACGGTGGCCGAGGCGGGTAGGAGTGGACGTGGCGGACGGCGGATGGTCGTCGTCACTCCCAAGCTGAACCATGCCAATCACAGTTTCCATCGTCGAAGACAACGACCAGTTGCGCGGCACGCTGGCGCGCGTGATCAGCCGGGCCGAAGGGTTCAAGTGCGTGAGCCATTACCCCAACGCCGAGGCGGCGCTGGCGGGCCTGCCCAAGGACAGCCCGGAGGTGGTGCTGATGGATATCAACCTGCCGGGAATGAATGGCGTGGAGTGCGTCCGGCAGTTGAAGCAGGTCGCGCCGCAGATCCAGTCGGTCATGCTCACGGTGTATGAGGACACGGATAACATCTTCGCCGCGCTGGCGGCCGGTGCGTCCGGATACCTGCTCAAGCGCACGAAGACTGCCGAGTTGCTCGACGCCATCCGCGAAGTGCGCCGGGGCGGATCGCCAATGACGACGCACATCGCGCGGAAGGTGACCCAGTCGTTCCAAAAGGCGGGGCCGTCGCCGCAGCCGACCGAGAACCTTTCCCAACGGGAGCAGGAAGTGCTCGATTGCCTGAGCAACGGCTTCCTCTACAAGGAAATCGCCGACAAGCTGGGCATCAGCTACGAAACGGTGCACACCTACATCCGCCGGATTTACGAGAAGCTGCAGGTTAGGACCCGGACCGAGGCGGTCGCCAAATTCTTGCGGCGTTAGGCCGGAATAATCGAGCAAGCCCCGAGCACGCTCCGAATCGGCGTGCTGGCTTGCGAGGAGTGAAGAAGCACGCTATTTTGCCCCCCAATGATTACTGCATACAGGGCGTGTTCTTGGGTAGGTATGACGGCGTGTGGGCTTATCTGCTTTGTGCTGCAAACCGGTTCCAGCCGAGCGGAGGGTTTTCGCCTGGAGTCTGCGGGTGTGCGCGGTGGCTTGTCCGCCAATCCGGCCAGGAACGAGTTCCACCAGGTGGAGTTCTTTGGGAATTGGAATCTGCCGTGGGGTTGGGACTTAGGCAAAGAGTGGCATCTGCAGTCCCGGCTGGACCTTTCGGCTGGCTGGGTGGGCGATTCCAGCCAGAACGCGGCCATGGGGACCCTCGGGCCGACGCTCGTGCTGGGCCGGGCTCGGTGGCCGGTGTCCGTGGAAGGCGGGGTGAGCCCTACCTTGTTGAGCAGCTACAAATTTGAAACCAGGAGTTTCGGCACGGATATTCAATTCACCAGCCACGTGGGGTTGAACTGGGATTTTGCCGCGCACTGGCGCCTCGGCTACCGCTTTCAGCACATGTCCAACGCCAGTCTATCCCGGGACAATCCCGGTTTGAACTTGCATCTACTTGCCCTGAGCTACTGCCTTTGAGCCTTGGGTGATGGCCCGTGTCTTTGGGCTTGAGACTTGCAGACTTCCAGGGCAACTCCGGCGAGTGCTTGACGATCTGGCTTTGAAACCCCACTGTTTTCCTTTCGGAATCGGTTATATTCTGGTTAGTTGAATCTTATGAGTAAAGCACAGGATCACTTTGGAACGTTGCGGAGCTTAGATCTCGGGAATGGCCGGCAGGGGACGCTGTATGCGCTGCCACAACTGGAAGAGTCGGGAGTAGGTCCGGTTTCCCGATTGCCGGTGTCCATCCGCCTGGTGCTGGAGTCGGTATTGCGCAATTGTGACGGCAAGCGAGTGTCGGAACAGAATGTTCGCGCGCTGGCGAACTGGAAGCCAGTCGCGCCGCGCACCGAGGAGATCCCCTTTGTGGTGGCGCGCATCGTGTTGCAGGACTTCACGGGAGTGCCATTGCTGGTGGACCTGGCGGCGATGCGCTCCGCCCTGGTGCGGCTGGGGAAGAATCCCAAGATGATCGAGCCGTTGGTGCCCGTGGATTTGGTGGTGGACCACTCGGTGCAGGTGGATTACGCCGGGACGCCGGACGCCATGAGCCGGAACCTGGAGCTGGAGTTCAAGCGCAACCGCGAGCGCTACGAGTTCCTCAAGTGGGGCATGCAGGCCTTTGAAACCTTCAAGGTAGTGCCGCCGGGCATCGGCATCGTGCACCAGGTCAACCTCGAATACCTCGCCAAGGGTATCTGGTCGTGCCCGTCAACATTCAACGGTCAACCGTCAGATCTCTTCTACCCCGACACGCTCGTGGGGACGGATTCGCACACGACGATGATCAATGGACTGGGGATTGTGGGCTGGGGGGTTGGTGGTATTGAGGCGGAAGCGGGCATGCTCGGTCAGCCGGTCTATTTCCTGACCCCGGACGTGGTGGGGGTGCACCTGACGGGGGCGCTGCGGGAAGGCGTGACGGCGACGGACCTGGCGCTGACCGTCACTCAAACGCTGCGCAAGGCGAAGGTGGTGGGTAAGTTCGTCGAATTCTTGGGGCCGGGCGCCGCTGCTCTGCCGGTGGTGGACCGGGCGACGATCGCCAACATGGCGCCCGAGTATGGGGCGACGATGGGCTTCTTCCCCATTGATGGAGAATGCGTGCGCTTTTTGCGGGCGACCGGCCGCACCGAAGAGCATTGCCGGATATACGAGAATTACTACCGGGCACAGGGGTTGTTCGGGATGCCGAAGCAGGGCGAGATTCAGTATTCGGTCGAGCTGGCACTGGATTTGGCGACGGTGGTGCCAAGCGTGGCCGGGCCGAAACGGCCGCAAGACAGGATCGAGTTGCCGAACTTGAAACGGGAGTTCCAGGCGGCGTTTACGAGGCCGGTCAACGAGAGCGGTTTCGGCCGGACACTGGAGGAGTTGGGCAAGAGCTTCTTCGTTTCCGCGAAGGGCGGTTTCCACGCGGGCGGCGGCAGCCAGGAACCGGTGTTGCGGCGTGAGGCCCAGGCGCACAACACCAACCCGTTGACGGAACTGGAAATGGCGAACAATCGGCCAACGCCCGACCTGATGGTTGCTCCGGGAGTGCCACATGGAGGCCATATCCGGCACGGGAGCGTATTGATTGCGGCGATTACCAGTTGCACGAACACGAGCAACCCGTCGGTGATGCTGGCGGCGGGATTGTTGGCCAAGAAGGCGGTGGAGCGCGGGTTGCAGGTCAATCCGCTGGTCAAGGCGTCGCTGGCGCCCGGTTCGCGCGTCGTGAGCGACTACCTGGAGCGGACCGGTCTGCAGACGTATCTGGATCAGTTGGGGTTCAACCTGGTCGGATATGGCTGTACGACGTGCATTGGGAACTCCGGGCCGCTGCCGGCGGCGGTGGACGAGGCCATTGGGAAGTATGATTTAATCGCGGCCTCGGTGCTGTCCGGGAACCGGAACTTCGAGGCGCGCGTGCATCAGAGCATCAAGGCCAATTTTCTCATGTCGCCTCCGCTGGTGGTGGCGTTTGCCTTGGCGGGGCGAGTGGACATCGACCTGAGCCACGAGCCGATCGGCAAAGGGACCGGCGGCGAGGACGTTTACCTGAAGGATATTTGGCCAACGCTGCAGGAGGTGCGCGATCTGATGCAATCGGCGCTGACGCCAGCATTGTTCCGCCAGCTCTATCGCGACTTCGCGGGGCAGAATCCGAAGTGGAACGAGATCAAGACGGGCGCGGGGAACGAGTACCAATGGGACGCCATCAGCACGTATATCCAAGAGCCGCCCTTCTTCCAGGGCTTCCGGCTGCAGCCCGGGGAAATCCGGGAGATCAAGGGTGCGCGGACGCTGGGTATCTTTGGCGACAGCGTGACGACGGATCACATTTCGCCTGCAGGCAGCATCAAGAAGAGCGCACCCGCGGGGAGATACCTGACAGAGCGCGGCGTTGCGGTCGAGGAGTTCAACAGCTACGGCTCGCGCCGCGGCAACGACCAGATCATGACGCGCGGGACGTTTGCGAACGTGCGCATCAAGAACCTGATGGTTCCGGGCACGGAGGGCGGGGTGACGCGGTGCTTCGCGCACAAGGCTTGCGAATGCGCGCCGGGCGACACGGTGTCGATTTATGATGCAGCGATGGCGTACCAGAAGGAGGGAACGCCGTTGGTGGTCATTGCCGGACAGGAATACGGCACGGGCAGCTCGCGCGATTGGGCGGCCAAAGGAACGGCTTTGCTGGGGGTGAAGGCCGTGGTGGCGCAGAGCTTCGAGCGCATCCATCGTTCGAACCTGGTCGGCATGGGGGTATTACCCCTGCAATTCAAAGAGGGCACGAGCGCGCGCACCTTGAACCTGGACGGCACAGAAACATTCGATGTGCTGGGTTTGGGGCAGGACCTGAAACCGCAACAGGATCTGACCTTGCGTCTCACGCGCGCATCCGGCCAGGTAGAGACTGTGCCGGTACGGTGCAGGATCGATACGCCCATCGAGGTGGAATACTATGAGCATGGCGGCATTCTGTCGTTCGTGCTGCGGCAGTTGGTGGCCGGGCCGGGCGCCGTCTCCGGGACGATCACCAGCGCGTGACCGCGGGGAGTGCTGGCCCTGCGCGCGGCGAAGACAGGACCCGACCTCGCAAAGCCCGGCGAAAGTATGATCAGAATTAAGGCGCAGAACCGGATTGCAAGACCGCCAGGCCAACTGGGGGTGCTGTCGCTGGCGGAAAAGGTCATTCGGGCCGCCACGCGCGAGCAGCCAGCGGATGGAGTGTTGCGAGTGGAGTTGAAGGGGCAGAAGGGGTTGTGGCCGGAGGAACGCGCACGGGTGAGCCGGGCTGTGTTCGCCTATTACCGGTGGCGGGGTTGGTTGGATGAGAGGAAGCCCATGCGGGAGCAGGTCGAAAGCGCATTGGAATTAGCCGAAAGGTACGCGAGCGAACCGCAGAGTTTTACCGACGCGGAGCTGATCGCCCGGGCGGTGCCGGGTTGGCTGGCAACCGTGATGAAGGTGGCAGCCCCGTGGGTGCGGGCTTTGCAGACGGAACCTCGGCTGTGGTTACGGGCGCGACGAGGGCAGGGCAGGGCGCTGGCGGAGAAGTTGGGGGATTGCCGCGTGCTTGGCGCGGACTCGCTGGCAGATACTTTGGAATACCGCGGTCGAAGCGATTTGTTTCATACGAAGGAGTTTCGCGCGGGCGAATTTGAATTGCAGGACCTCAGCTCGCAGGCGGTGGGGCGGATCTGCGCCCCGCGACCAGGGGAAACATGGTGGGACGCGTGCGCAGGCGAAGGCGGCAAGATGCTGCACCTTTCGGATCTGATGGCGAACAAGGGCTTGATCTGGGCGAGCGACCGCGCCGGGTGGCGGCTGGCAACGCTGAAGCGACGGGCGGCGCGGGCCGGGGTATTCAATTATCGCGCGGTGGCGTGGGAAGGCGGCTCGCGACTTCCAACGAAAACGAAGTTTGATGGCGTGCTGGTGGACGCGCCGTGCAGCGGGATCGGAACCTGGCACCGGAACCCGCACGCGCGGTGGACCACGATGGCAGAGGATGTGAAAGAATTGAGCGGAGTGCAGCAAGCGCTGCTCCTGCACGCGGCTGGGGGAGTCAAACCGGGCGGGAGATTGGTTTATGCCGCTTGCACTCTAGCGGATGCGGAAACCAAGAGAGTGGTGGAGGGGTTTGAACGGGGGTGCTCGCAGTTTGCGCGGTTGGCGGTGCGTAATCCTTTGGCACTCGGATCAGTGCCGGTTGACCTGCTCATGCTGTCGCCGCAGGAATCGGGCGGCAATGGCATGTGTGTTGCCGCCTGGGTGCGGAAGACGGAGTGATGGCGTTTGGGTGGCGGACTCAACCGGTCCGCCGCCGGCCTAGCGGTTGATCACTTGGTTACTGGCGCGGTGCGGTAGAGGTCGTCAGCGGTCGAGACGTTGCTGTCTTCCCATACTTTGTTCGGTCCGGCGGAGCGGATCATAACTTCATTGTCGGAGAAGTAGAACCGCAGCGGTGTCCCCCACGGGTCGAGGATTTCACCTTTGTCGTTCATGTCGCTCTTGCGCACCGCCAGGATAAGAACCTTCTTTTCGGTCCGACCCAGCAGTGCTTTGGCGATGGAGAGGTTGTTGCCGGTGGGGTAGCTGCCGACAAATTCCCGGTATTGCTGGAGCCCCAGGATCAGATTATCGGCGTCAGTATTAAACTTGAGGACTTTGGGCTCAACGCGGCGCGGTGTCCAAGCTTTAGCCACCCACAGGACACCGGCTACGCCCAGCACGATTATTATAATGGCCAGGGCTTTTCTCATAATATCTATTCGCTTTTACAGTTTCAACTGTTTGAGGCGAGATGTAGCAGGTGCAGTGCCGGTACTGGCCCGAATAATGAGCTCGGCCGGCAAGCGCTTGGAATCGGGGCGTTGGCCGCGCAAGAGCGCTTGCATGGCAGCCACCGCCGCCGAGCCCAGCCGGAATTTGGGCTGGCGGGTAGTCGTCAAGGGGACGCGGGAATGTGCCCCGAGGAGGATATTGCCAAAGCCAGTCACGGACATGTCCTCGGGAACCTTGAGGCCGTAGCTTAGGAGCGTCTCCGCACAACCGACGGCAACAACATCGTTGATTGCCTGGACGGCCGTGGCGTCGGAGGACTCTTTAATCATCTGGAGGGCCGCCTTGGCCCCGTCCTCGATCGTGCGGCCGGCTTGAAACACCAGTCGGTCGTTCACATCCAGGCCGACTTCGCGCAAAGCTCGTCGGTAGCCTTCGAAGCGCTCCTGAGTCCATGGGGTAGTGAGGGGGCCCGTGAAGAACGCAATACGCTTGTGCCCCAGTTTGAGCAAGTGCTGGGTGACGGCGTAGCTGGCCAAAAGATCGTCCGTCTCGACGCTGACGAACTGATTGCAGAACGGAGCAGTGTGGCCAAGGAGCACGGTGGGGACGCGGCGGTTAACCAACTCCCGATAGATGGGCGCCTCGGTGGCCATCCGATAGACCGGGGAAATGAAGATGCCAGACACGCGCCGCGAGAGGAGCCGACGGAGACAGGCTTCTTCTCGCTCGGGGATATCAAGCGTATGCGCGAGCAAGACGTCATAGCCAAGCTCGTAGGCCCGCTGTTCTATGGCCAGCACGATTCGCGAGTAAATGGGATTGGTCATGGACGAGATGACCAGCCCAAAAAGCCGTGTTTCGCGCGTGCGCAAGCCTTGGGCGGTGGAGTCGGGGACGTAGCCCATTTGGTGGGCCAGAAGCTTGACGCGGGTCTTGGTGGCGGCGGAAACGTCCGGCTTGTCTCGCAAGGCCTTGGAAACCGTCATTACTGCAAGACCGGCCCTCTGGGCTATGTCCTTAAGCCTCGTCACAAAGAGGTCCCGCGCCAGTGGAGTTTGCGGCGCAAGGTTTCACAGAATGAGCTTCCCGAAAGGTGCATCAGACGAACCGTTCGCCGGGCGCGCCGAATCGTGATCGTGTCGCCAGTTGCCAGCTTGCTGACTACTTGACCATCCGCGCTCAAGATGGTGGCAGGCTTGGGGCTGATGACCTTGACCTCAATCCTCGCAGTCAACGGCAGAATCAAGGCGCGATTAGAGAGTGTGTGGGGGCAGATCGGTGTGAGCGCAAACACCTCGGCCGTAGGAAACACCACGGCGCCACCGGCCGCAAGCGAATAGGCAGTCGAGCCCGTCGGCGAACTGACAATCAAGCCGTCGCACCGATAGCGGGTGAGGGGAGCACCATCGACGGCGACGTCCAACTCGATGAGGCGGGAAGCGATGCCGCGGCCGATCACAATATCGTTGAGAGCCGTTTGATTGACCAGCCGTCCGTGGCAGCGGCCAATAGCTTGGATCAAGACGCGCGATTCGAATCTAAAGCGGCTGCTCCAAACGCATTGCAAGGCTTGGGACAGCCTCGCGGAGGGGACATCGGTAAGGAACCCCAGGCTGCCGAGGTTGACTCCCAGAATCGGGGTACGCGAGCCGGCGATTTCACGCGCGACACGGAGCATCGTGCCATCTCCGCCAAAGACTACCAGCAGATCCACCTGGCGCGCCAGCGTGGCGGCGTCGGCGCAAACCACAGCCTTTAAGCGGGCAAAACGGGCCGTGGCTGGATCGCAATAAACATCGCGTCCAGCCGCCGCGATAAGGCAGGCCGCCCGGCTGACCGCCGCCGCGCCGGACACCTTCTCGGGGTTCCCAATAAGTCCAACGCATTTGATTCTGTTAGCCACAGTTCTCAATCAATGCCAGGAATTCTTTATTGCCGGCGGGACCCAGTACCGGAGATTTGGTGACCCCCAGCCAGTTCAGGCCACCGCGGGCAGTGACGAACTCGTTCATCTCGCGCAAAACGCGCTGGTGAATTGCCGGATCGCGAATAACGCCCGCACCCCGGTCGGCTTCCTTCTTGCCAGCTTCGAACTGCGGTTTGATTAATGCGACGACTTTACCAAACGGCCGGAGCAATGCAACGGCGGCCGGCAGGATTTTTTGCAGCGAAATGAAGGAACAATCGATAACCGCCAGGTCCGCCGGGACAAAGGGCGGCGGGAAACTTGCGGGTGTAAGAGATCGGGCGTTGGTTCTCTCCATCACCACCACTCGCGGATCGCAGCGCAGTTTCCAGGCAAGCTGGCCCCGGCCGACGTCCACAGCGTACACTTTCGCCGCCCCGCGTTGCAGAAGACAGTCGGTGAAGCCCCCGGTCGAGGCCCCGAGGTCAATGGTCCTTTGTCCTGTAACGTCGAGCTGAAAATGCTGAAGGGCGTGTTCGAGCTTGAGGCCCCCGCGACTGACAAACTTCTCGGCGGCGACGAGAATGAGCTCGTCATCCGGCTTTACCAGATCGCTGGGTTTGCCGGCAATGCGTTCGTTGACCCTGACTAGGCCCGCCATGACCGCGCGTTTTGCCTTTTCCCGGCTCTCACACAGTCCTCGGTCAACCAATACCTGATCCAAACGGCCCATGCCTGGAGTATGCCCCAACCTCCGCGCCCGCGGCGAGGCCAAATCGGCAGTGGGATGTTACGCGCTATTCTTTGTCCGTAGCATTGGAATATACCCGGGTTTGAGCTTCGCGGAAGGTGCTGAGGAAAAGGGTATTGTCAGCGACGGCCTTCTCGACGAGTTGCTTGAGCAGGAATAACTCGGAGCTGTTGATAACGGCATGAACGCTCTGCTGGAAGGCCTGGAGCGGCGCGAACGTCTGAAACTCGTTTCCGAAGAGGATGACCGTTGCCTGGCGACGCTGGTTCATAGGCATGGTTTGCAGCGCTTGCAACGTCAAGTTCTCGCTGGGGTTATTGGCGGCAAACAGTTCCTCGAGGATGACCACCTGGTAGTGAACTTGACTGAAGCGGATCAGGAAGTCGCTGTGGGTCGCCGCCGTATGCACCTTGTAACCCAGTTCAGTCAGCGCCGCTCGCGCGGCTTCGAGCCATTCTGGAGTGGAGAAAGCCAGCAAGGCGGGCTTGTCGGTTGCACTGACGAAATCGAATTTGTCGGACATAAACTATTTGAGTTTGAGCGCGGTGGGTAGCGGAGTTCCTCCACTGCGGCTGGCATCCTGAAGGGCCTTCATGCGCAGGGAATGCATATTGTGTGTTGACTCGCCGCGGGTCTTCTTGATGTTGTCGATGCCGCGGGTAACTGGCCCGCGCTTGCTGCAGTAGAGCAGCGCCGCTTCTTCAGTGATTTTGCCCTGTTCGTAGGCTTCGAGGGCGGAGAAGTCAAAGGTGCGCCAGCCAAAAGCCTGGCTGGCTTCGATAATCTCGTAGAAACTCTTGCCTTCGCTCTCGCCGAAATGGATGCTCTCCTGGGTTCGCAGATTGGAGCCCATAATCTCGAGCAGGGCATATCGCCCCCCGCCAATCTTGGGAACGAGTCGCTGGCTAAGAACCCAGCGCAGCGTATCGGCCAAACGAGCTCGGAGCTGTTCCTGTTCATCGGTCTCGAACATGCCTAAAATGCGATTGATGGTCTGGCCGGCGTCGATGGTGTGCAAGGTGCTGAGCACGAGGTGACCCGTTTCCGCTGCGCTCAAGGCGATCTTGATGGTCTCGCGGTCGCGCATTTCACCAACGAGAATGACCTTGGGCGCCTGACGGAGGGCCGCGCGTAAGCCGTGGGAGAAGCTGTCGAAGTCGGTGCCCAGCTCACGTTGATTAAAGGTGGCAACGTCATGCGGATGCACAAACTCGATCGGGTCCTCAAGGGTAATGATGTGGACAGGCCGGGTATGGCTGATTTCGTTGAGTATCGCAGCCAGGGTGGTGGATTTGCCTGAGCCGGTGGCCCCGGTGACCAGGACCAGGCCGGTCTTTTCGCGAGGAATCAATTTAATGATCTCCGGGAAATTGAGCGATTCGAGGGCGGGGATGACCGTGTTGAGTTTGCGCAGGACGATGGAGTAGTTGCCCCGCTGCGAAAATATACTAATGCGGAAACGGGCCTTATCCATTAGCGTATAGGCCGTATCGCACGAGCCGCGCCGGAGCAAGTCCCCGATGTGCCACAGGTTGTCGCCCATCAAGTTAAGGGCGACCATCTCGGTTTGGAAGGGAGTAAGCTTTTCGATCGGCGGGTCGCAGGCTACTGGCTTCAGCTCTCCAAACGATTCAACTTGCAACGGTTTATCAACCGTGAAGACCAGGTCGGACACCTCGGGCTGGGCGTCCAACATCGTGGTGAGGATATAGTCAAGTTCGGGGCGGCGCATAAATCAATTCTCGTCATCTTCCGGCGGGTGCGGCAGGAATGTCCGGAATTTTCGTTTATCAATGGCCTTGTCGTAGGCTTCTTCCGGGGAGATCCGCTTCATGCGGAGGTGTTCCATAATGGCATCATCCAGCGGCTGGTTTCCGATCTTCTTGCCTACCTGGATCATGCCCGGGATCTGGTGCGTTTTGCCTTCGCGCACCAGGTTGGCAATCGCCGTCGTGAAGACCAGGATTTCCAAAGCCGCAACGCGGCCCTTCTTGTCGATCCGCTTGAACAGGTTTTGGGCGATGACGCCTTTAAGGGCCTCCGAAAGGGTGGCGCGTATTTTGTTCTGCTGCTCGGCCGGAAACACGTCGATGATGCGATCGACGGTCTTTGCTGCGCTGGGGGTGTGCAAGGTGCCGAAGACCAAATGCCCCGTGCTGGCGGCTACCAAGGCAAGTTCGATAGTCTCCAGGTCGCGCAACTCGCCAACCAGGATGATATCAGGGTCCTCACGCAGAGCGCCGCGGAGGGCTGACGCAAAGGACTTGGTGTGGACGCCTACTTCGCGGTGGTTGATGAGGCAGTTCTTGCTCTCATGAACGAATTCGATGGGGTCTTCGACCGTGATGATATGATCGCGGCGATTCTTGTTGGCATAATCGACCATGGCGGCGAGGGTGGTGGATTTGCCGGAGCCCGTGGGTCCGGTCACCACGACCAGACCGCGGTGAAGCATGCAGAACTTCTTGAGCACGCCGGGCAGGGGCGCGTCGAACTTCTCAAAGTCCTCGAAGGAGAGGACCTTCGTCGGAATCTGGCGGAAGACGGCACCGATGCCATATTTCTGGTTATAGAAATTGGCGCGGAAGCGGGAAATGAGCGGGATCTCGTAGCCGAAATCGACGTCGCCCGTTTCCTCAAAGACCTTAATCTTGTACTCAGGTGCGATCTCGTAGAGCATCTTCTTAAGATCATCATTCTCGAGTGGGGGATGGTCCACGCGATGAAGCTCGCCGTTCACTCGGAGCATGGGGTTATTGCCCGAGGAAAGGTGCAAGTCCGAGGCCTTTTGCTCGAACATCAGATTGAAAAAAGCATCGATCTTCGCCATAAAAACCTGTATAGTCTGAGCGATGGATAGCTAGATCCGCACCACACGGCAAGCCATTGAACGAAGTCGGCGAAAGAATTGCGGGCGAGATTGCAGACAAAGGCGCCATTACGTTCGAGCGCTTTATGGAGGTGGCGCTCTATTGTCCAATTTGTGGATATTACGAGAGGGAAGAGGACATTATCGGGCGTCGTGGCGATTACTACACCAACGTGAGCGTGGGGAGCCTCTTTGGCGAGTTGCTGGCGTTTCAATTTGCGGAATGGCTGCAGCAGATGGAAGAGTCAAAGAACGAGACCTCAAGGTCGGACTCGGCGGGTATAGCGGGAGTGGGACGTGAGGTCATGCGGATTGTAGAAGCAGGGGCGCATCGCGGGGATTTGGCCCGGGACATTTTGGGCTGGTTGCGGAAACACCGTCAGGCAATATTCGACCGGCTGGAGTATTGGATTGTGGAGCCCTCGGAGCGGTGCCGGAGCCGGCAGCAGCGGAGGCTGTGTGACTATGGCAACATCGTACACTGGGCGCAGGCGATGGCGGGGGCGACGGGCGGCTCATCGCCTGGTTCAGATGTGCCGAATTCGGCTGGCGTGCAGGGCATAATCTTTTCAAACGAGCTGCTCGATGCCATGCCCGTGCACTTAGTGGGCTGGGACGCAAAATCCCGGGTCTGGTTCGAGTGGGGCGTGACGGCGCAAGCCGGCCGGCTCGACTGGACCCGAATGTCCGTCGGAGCACCGGGAACCGCAACGCAGCAATCGAGCGCGGGCGTCTTGTTGTCGCATTTCGACCCGCCCATCGAGACTCGATTGTTAGACATGCTGCCCGACGGGTTTACAACCGAGGTGTGTCCGGCGGCTGAGAAGTGGTGGCGCGCGGCGGCAAGGGCCTTGGCGTGCGGCAAACTGCTCACATTTGACTATGGCCTGAGGGCAGAGGAGTTTTTCATGCCGGAAAGGAAAACCGGTACCGTGAGGGGGTATCACCATCACCAGCCGGGCAGTGACGTTCTCGCCCATCCCGGCGGCCAGGACATTACGGCTCATGTGAATTTCACTGCCATTCGGACGGCCGGCGAATCAGCCGGTTTGAGGACGGAAGCGTTCCTGCCTCAGGCACAATTCCTCACCGGCATTGCTGCGCGGATCTGGAAGGAGGGGGTCTCGTTCGGAGAATGGACTCCCGCGCGCACGCGCCAGTTTCAAACCCTGACCCACCCGGAGCATTTGGGCCGATCATTCCGAGTGCTGGTGCAGTCCCGGATGTGATTGTTTGCAAACGCGCCGAAGTATCGGGAGTGAAATCGCGGGGGCATTAAGCCGTCGGTTAGCTCTCATGACGATACGCCTTTGGGAGTCAAAGGACCCCGGATTGAAGCTCGTGATTAATAACGGAGAGGCAGTAGATGGCGGCCGTTTCGGCGCGCAGAACAAGTCGGCCAAGTGTGATCGGCAGGGCGCCGTTGCGCTCTATGGCCTCGGTTTCCGCCGGTGTGAAATCGCCTTCGGGGCCGATCCAGACGCCAACCGATTTTGGCAGTCTGCCATGCTGCGTGCAGAATGTTCGGAAGTGTGCTCGGGCGGAGAGGCTTCCGTCTTGCAGCGAGGCGATTAGCGGAAGTTCGAACTTCTCGTTCCGCGCGAAGAATTGTGCCAAGGTCAGCGGCGTCTCGACTTCCGGCAACCAGGCGGAGCCGCACTGTTTAATGGCCTCGACGGCGACCGCCCGCCACTTTCCGGCCTTGTGCGCGGCGTCTTCACGATCGAGCTGTGACACGACTCGCTCAGTCAGTAAAGGAACAATGCGAGCAGCCCCCAATTCAGTCGCCTTTTGGACTATCGCGTCCATTATCTTTGCTTTGGGCACGGCCTGCAGCAACGTAACTTGGCAAGATGGGGCAGGGTGGTGACGCTTTTCGATGACGGCCAGCCTGACTTCGTCATGGTCATTTTCCTGCACTTCGCACCGGAACTCATGGCCCGCGCCATCTAATACCGAAACCCGCTCCCGCGCGCGGACGCGTACGACGCGCAGGGCATGGTGCGCCTCACGCCCGGTCAGAAGCAGGCTCGGCTGCTGGCATTGGTCAGGCGGCAGATAAAAGCGATGCATGAGTAATGGAGCGACAGGGTTACGGAGTTTTGGGCTCGTCGAGCGGAAAGATTTCACCCCAGATGGTTTGACCACCTTCCAACAATCCCATACCCCATTCCTCCATCATTCCGTTTAGCTCAATGGAACAGGTTCTTTGCCTTCTCGAAGAAGCTTTGACTTAGGGGGCTTTCCTTTCCGTTGCAGACGTCGGCGAATTCCTGGAGTTTGGCCCTTTGGTCGGGAGACAAGTGGGTTGGCACCTCGACATTGATGCGGACGTGGAGATCGCCGCGGCCGTAGCCCTGAACGTTCTTGATGCCTTTGCTTTTCAGGCGAAACATCGTGCCGGGCTGGGTGCCTGGCGGGATCTTGATGGGTGTGCCCCCGTCGAGCGCCGGGACTTCGATTTCCGCGCCGAGCGCAGCTTGCACGAAACTCACCGGCACTTCGCAAAGCAAATCGTCGCCGTCGCGTTGGAAGATAGCGTGGGCCTGGACGTGCAGCACCACGTACAAGTCACCGGGCGGCCCCCCGCGGAAGCCCGCTTCGCCATTGCCGCTAGAGCGCAGGCGCGAGCCCGTGTCCACCCCAGCGGGGATGCGCAGCTTGATTTTCGACGAGCGCTCACGGCGTCCCTCGCCGCGACAGGCCTTGCAGGGTTTCTCGAGGATACGCCCCGCGCCCTGGCAATGCGGGCACGTCTGGGCTATGCTGAAAATGCCCCGCGAGTTAACCACTTGCCCGTGGCCACCGCAGCTTGGGCAGGTCCGGACGCGGGAACCAGCTTCCGCGCCTGAGCCCTGGCAAGTCTCGCAGGGCGCCGGCTTGTTGACCGTGATTTCCTTTTCGCACCCGAACGCCGCCTCCTCGAAGGTAATCTCCATGTCATAACGGAGATCGTTGCCGCGCTGGGGCTGGCTTGGGTCGGACCGGCCGCCACTGAAGAGGTCCTCGAATATTCCGCCGCCGCCGAAGACCTCGCGGAAGATCTCGAACGGATCGTGGAAGCCCCCGCTTCCAAAGCCGCTCGCGCGGCGGTCGAAGGCGGNNTTGCGGTAGGCCTTCTTGATCTCGTCCGGCTCCGCATTCCTCTCGACGCCTAGAACCTCGTAACAATCGCGTTTAGCCATGGGTCAGGCGGCGGGTTGCTTGGCTACTACCACGCTGGCCGGGCGCAAGAGTCGATCGCGAAATTTATAGCCTTTCCGAAGCTGCTGGACCACCTGGCCTTCGGGCACCTCCGGCGTTTCCTGCTGCGAAACAGCTTCATGCAGGTTCGGGTCGAAAGGCTTGCCGAGCGCGTCCAGTTCTTCGAGGCCGGCCTCGGCGAGCACACTCTTGAATTGTTGGAAGGTCATGCTGACCCCTGCTCGCAGTGACTGGCTGGCCTCCGGCCCGGTAGTTTGAGGCGCGGCGAGCGCCATATCCAAGTGTTCCAGCACCGGCACCAGTTTCTGTAGCAGGCCCTCGTTGGCGTATTTGATTGCTTCCTGCTTTTCGCGTGCCGCGCGCTTCTTGAAATTGTCGAAATCCGCAGTCGTGCGCAGCAAGCGTTCCCAATTCTCGTCGGCTTTGGCCGCCCGGTCCTTGAGTTCCTTCAGTTGCTCGGGGGTGACCGTCGCCGGCTCAACCGGGACAAGCGGTTCCGCGGAGGCCACCGGGGCGGCGGTTTGCGAGTGTGTTTCAATGTGCGCGTTGGTTCTCTTCATAGACACGGGACACCGGTTCAAATCTTCGATTCCGGGAAAATAGGCGATTCTTGACGGCACGGCAACCTGGATATGCCTGGAGAGGGCTCTTTCGGAGAATCTCCGGCTCCGTGGGATAGGAAGACAGGCTCAAGACGGCCAAACTCACGGTTTTCCATCCGCCGGCCTGGAGCGCCGGCCGGTTGCCGGCCTAAATAGCGCTGTGTGAGCCGCTTAGGGCCGTTTGCCCCGCGAGAGCGAGCTGGCCGCATGAGGCGGCGAGTCGCTGCGGCCGGCCCAGCGAAAGGCGTCAGCGGGCAGATTGTTCTGTTCAGCTTGGACGCTGCCGGGCAAGTATGCCGCCGCACTCTGGTTGCTCAGGATCATAGCGACCAAGGGCCCAGGAGTGGCCGAGGTCGTCAGGCCGGACCCGCAGCGTTGATTAAAGAGCACGCACAGCAGCATTACCGCCGCCGTGGCCGGGGCCAGCCAACTTACTCGNNTCCACAAGAGCAATTGCTTTTCCAACGCAGTCGTTTCGTTCATCTCGGTCATACAATGGTCCTTTCAGGAACGTTCTCAATTTCTGCAGCCCGTAGCGGTAACGGCCCGCCGCCGTGTTGGGCGAAATCTCCAGCAGGTCACCAATTTCTTCAAAAGTATGCTTGTGCCAGATCTTCAATACGATGACCTCGCGCTGGTCCTGCGGCAGCGCGGCCAGGCCACGCATTGCCGCCAGCTCGCTCGGGTCTTCCGAGGGCGAGCGCTCGAACCAACGC
The DNA here is from genome assembly GCA_003152225.1 of Limisphaerales bacterium. Taxonomy (GTDB): domain Bacteria; phylum Verrucomicrobiota; class Verrucomicrobiia; order Limisphaerales; family UBA8199; genus PALSA-1440. Next base: position 39,313 of record PLZQ01000077.1, read on the forward strand.
ACAGATTCAAGCTCGCGCGTCAGGCGGCGCCACAGGCTCCGGCGGTAATTCAGCGCCTTGTTGCGGAAGCTGCGCAGGCAATAATGGTCCGGCAATTCCGGCTCCTGCTGACGCTGCATCAGGGCCACGAAGGTTTCCTGCAGCACGTCTTCGGCCTCGCCGTGAGACAAGCCCAGCGCCCGTCCGTACAGGATAAGTTCGGACGCCTTCGCGCGATACAGCTTCTCGCACCAGCCACAGGGCTCAGCAGTGCTCACATGTTCACCTCTATAGACACTCGGAAGCGGGAATCTGTATAAACTTTCTCAGGGAATCCAACCCGGGATATCCGAGGATACTGAAGCCGTGGATTATTCGCTTTTGATGCGATAGAACTTCTGCGTCCCCGGCTCCGTTGAAATAGTGAAGGAGCCAGGAGTGACCGTATTGGTCGCCACGCGGGTCCAGGTGCTGAGCAGGGCATTCGCGCTCGCGGATTCCACGAGCACAAACTGTGATCCGGCGCCGGCCATATATTGGAGGCCGGTGGCGTTGATAGAGGTGATGGTCACCGGGTTCAGCGGCACAATTGCGGTAACGGTAAAAGTCTTCGTGTCCGTGAGGCCAAGATAGTCGGTGGCGGTTACGGTGAAGTCGCTGGGGCCGAGGGTGGTCGGAGCCCAGGTGATCACGCCGGTGTACTGGTCAATGGCGGCACCGACAGGCCCGCTGTTCAGGGTGAACGTAATCGGCCGATAACCGACTACGACGAAGTTGTCGAGATACAGAGTGTAGGCGTTGGGCTGGCCGTCAGCGGGGAGAAGATACAGATGCTCCATCTGGCCTTTGCCAGTCGTCGAATCCAGTATGCCATTGCCCACGCCGTACGCGGACTGAACCGCGTCAGTAAGTGGATCGAAGTCCAGGGCGGTCCACGTATTGGCTGAGACGATGCGGCTGGGAATTGAACTGCCCACACCGATCCATTCGAGGTTCCCCGCAGTTGTGGTGTCCGTGCTGCCGATCGGGCCGGTCGGACTGGTGTCGCGTACGCCAAGGCCAACTTGAAGGTCCCGGTCGCAGTAAGCATCAAACCGCAGGCGATTGGTGTAGCTGATGATCGGGCTGCCAGCGATCGCTACGCCGCCGCCAGAGCTGGCCGTGGTGAGCCGGAGGCTTCCCGTTGGGCTGTTGGTCCAGGTCCAGCGGGAGTTGAGGACGCTCGCGCTTCCGTGGCCGTCTGGGATACCGTTGGTCACATAGCTGAAATTGGCCTGGCTGGTGTCAATATTGGCGCCCGTGGTGCCTGAGAAGCCAGGCTGGCAGAACATGACGTGGGTGCCGTTTCCATACGCCTCGAAATCCTGGAACAAGGTGCTTTCCGAGGAGAGATCATCGGTGGCCCGCATGCGAATCGAAACCTTGGTATTCACGATCACAGACTGGTTGGTCGCGCTGGTCAAGGAAGGCGGCAGGTTAACGGTCAGAATCGCCGGCGGGGCGCTCGTGGCGGCGCCCGCGTGGTTGGTGACGACGCAGGTATAAGGCCCGCTGTTGTTCGCGGTGAGCCCGGTAATGGTAAAGGTGTTATCCGTGCCAGTGAAGGCAACGTTGGTCCCGTATAAACGCCAAGTGTAGTAAAGCGGCAGCTCCCCATGGGCGGTTATGGTGAAAGTCACCTCGCCGCCCGGGTTGATAATCGCGCCGACGGGAGCCGTGTCGATGACCGGCGCCTGGATGGGGTTGACGCTCAAGTAGACCTCGTCGCTGGCGGTTCGCTGACTGCCATAGGCGTCGGTGACGACGCACCGGTAATTACCTTGATCGGTCGCTTGATGGGCCGTGGCAATCGAATAGGTGCTGGTGGTGGCATTGGTAATGTCCACGTCGTTGAATTGCCATTGGTACCTCAGCGTGTTCAGGGCGTAAGTGTTGGTGAGCACGCTGTTAGTCGCCACGATGGTGAAGGTGACCGGCTGAAGCTCATCAACCGTTTGTGTTGCCGGTTGAGCCGTGATCTCGGGGACCATTTGCAGGGCTTCAGCGACCACGCTATCGAACCATTGGCCAGTGCCCGTCAGGGTTAGCCCCGAGCCGAGGACACCGAAATTAAACTCTCGGTCGGATGATTGATACGAACAGCCTCCCAGCGCGCCATCTATGTAATAGCGGAACCTAATGGTGGCGGTTCCAGAGGGGTCCAATCCGCCGACGATCTCAGCCTTGTGCCAGCCGACGCTCGTGTTGGCGGCTCCGCCCAGTTGGAACCACGACGATACGGCTGCGGTCGCGCCCTCGCCGGTTGCGGTTCCACCGTATGCCTGGCGCCCATAATACTTGCTGCCGGTGATACTGTTATAGCGGCCAATGGCCAGCAGTTGGGTTACATTAGCTCCGTAAGTTCCACCCGTATAACCCTCGACGCGGCAGGTGCTCCGAGAGCCTCCGGCATCGTAAAAGTAGGCCCGATAGTACAGCTTCGAACTGGTGATGGAATTCGTGAAAGCCCGGTAGGACGACGCGGCGGCTGTGCCCTGGAAGATGGAGTTGGCGCCGCTTGGTGTGGAGCGATTTGTTGTCGTCAATGCCAGCATCGTATTGGCGGTTGACCAAGCTGCATCGAATGCGGCCTGGTTGGCGTAATCTTCAAAATTGTCGCTGAGTTGGACCTGGGCCTGGCTGTGGCCAACTGTCGCCGCGACAGCAATTGTGCCGAGCAGGAGGGTGAGTCTTTTCGACAGGGTTGATCCCCGGACGTTGACGTTGAGTGGGTGTTTCGCTTTCATCTGGTCCGATATTTCGCGGGAATGGTGTTATGGTTTACTATTGGGCAAGCCCATTCCTGCCGCCGAGCATCGAAATCGGACGTGCCAAATGTAAGTTCGTTATCGGGGCAGTCTCCGGAGGGATTTCGCAGGCGTCAACGAGAATGGTTGCGAACGGGCCTCACATATTGATGTAGGAGATAGGCTCGGCGCAGCGCTGAGTTTCCGGGCCACAATCCCACCCGAGCCTGTCTCCCAGCGCCCGACCTTCCGGCCTCTCCGGTCGCAGTGCAGTAGTGAATGTGGAAAACCTTTGTTCTGACCCTTTCATGACATGATAGATCGCGCCAGGATATTCCACTCGCATGGCGTGCGGCATGGGGCCAGTGTGTCGGGATAACTGCCCCGGGTCAAGCACAGAAAACCATTAAAAATAACTCCAGACCGCCTCCGCGAGGCGTATCTGCCGGGACCAATCTACGGTTTGACCCGCAATGATAGAGGTGCCTGGCGTGACGCTTACGGAAGTACGATGGGAATTTAACGCGTAACACCCAAGGAATATGACATTCTAACGACCACCATCAGCGGTGAGAGCCAGCCGCCAAGGGCTCCCGACTTGCAACTGAGCTAAACGGCTGGCTCCCATCCGCTGGATGGTGTGGTTATGCGCTCGTCTCTTCAATCGAGGTCTGGCTTGATCGTGAAGAAAAGACGCATCGTGCAGCGCGAGCACTCGATCATCCATCCAAGAGGCAAATTGGAGATACCAACCGTGTCGAAGCGATCGCATCCACAATGCGGGCAAACAATGCTTTTTCCCCCAGCACGGTATTTCTGGGGACCCATAGCATCTTTCGCAGCGCGAATGCCTCTCTTAACTGCTGTAGTGAACTTGCTCATAAAGTATTTCTTCCGCTGCACGGCACATAACGACCAAGCTGAGCGATGAGCGCCCACCAACGACCATCGGAACGCCAACCAGCAATCTGGGCGCTCATTCGCTCTGGCGTC
>PLZQ01000188.1:0-27392 GCA_003152225.1 Limisphaerales bacterium
TGACGGTTGAGAAGATGATCGAGAACCTCAACCCGGAGCATGCGGTTACCACGGAGGGCCGGACGCTGCACGACATCGAGGTGATGGCGAATGAGCCGTCGGTGATCAACCTGGTCAACGTGATCATTTCGACGGCGCTGAGGGAGCGGGCGAGCGACATCCACCTGGTGCCTTTCGAGGAGACGGTGCAGTTGAGATACCGGGTTGACGGGCTCCTGCAGGAGAAGCCGCCACCGCCCAAGCAGCTTCATGCGGCGCTCGTGTCACGCATCAAGATCATGGCGGACATGAATATTGCCGAGCGGTACATGCCGCAGGACGGCCATATCCAAATCAACCATCGCGGCGTCCGGGTGGATATTCGGGTGGGCACCTTGCCGACGATTTACGGCGAAGGGATGGTGCTGCGGTTGCTGGAGAAGACCTCGAAACTGCTGACCGTGGAGGAACTGGGCCTTGATCCGGCGCGCTCCGCGTTGCTGTCGAGGCTGGTGGAGAAGCCGCACGGTCTGTTTCTGACTACGGGCCCGACCGGCAGCGGCAAGACCACAACCCTCTATGCCATCCTCCAGCGGATTTACACGCCGGAAAAGAAGATCGTGACTATCGAAGACCCCGTCGAATACGAGCTTCCGGGAGTGGCGCAAATCCCGGTGCGGCCAAGCCGCAATTTCTCCTTTGCCAACGGGCTGCGTTCCATTCTGCGCCAGGACCCCGATGTCGTGATGGTGGGGGAAATCCGGGATTCGGAAACAGCGGACATTGCGATCCGCGCGGCGCTGACGGGGCACCAGGTGTTCAGCACGCTGCACACAAACGATTCGACCGGGGCGGTGACGCGACTGCTGGATATGGGGGTCGAAGCTTACCTGATTTCCTCGTCGCTGGAGGGAGTGCTGGCGCAACGGCTGGTGCGCAGGATTTGCAGCCAGTGCCGGGTGGAGTCACCGGTGTCCCCGGCGTTCCGCGACCGGCTCGAATCGCTGGGAGCGCAGCAGCTCGAAGGGGCATTTTACAGCGGGGCAGGTTGTGAGGAATGCCGGGGAACCGGTTATCGCGGGCGGATTGGCATCTTCGAGCTGCTGCCCATCGACAATGAGCTTCGGGAAATGGTTCTCCAGAAGAAATCCAGCGCCAGGCTCAAAGCCGCCGCCCAGCGGACCATGATCACCATGCACCAGGATGCCTTGCAGAAGGCGGCGGCCGGCATCACGTCGTTGGAGGAAATCCTCCGGGTTTCTTCGGGAGACTTGCTGGAATGACCGCGTTCCGCTACGAGGCAATCGAGACGGGCGGCGCTCCGGTGCAGGGCGTGATCGAGGCCGAGGACCGCAAGACCGCCCTCCAGCTTCTGGGCGGGCGCGGACTATTCCCATCCACTCTCGAAACCTCTTCCTCCAGTGGCGGCGCTTCCGCTCCCACCGCCACCGTTGACCTCTCCCGAAGCCAGGAGCAGCATTTCGGGAGGCGCATCCGGCGGAAGGAGATTACGGCGTTCACTCGCGAGATGAGCGCGCTGCTCAGCGCGGCCATTCCCATCCCGCAAGCCTTGAACGGGTTGGGCGAGCAAGAGGAAAACCCAGCCTTGCGGGAAGTGGTGCTGAAGATTTCGGACGCGGTTCGGAAAGGAGCCTCGTTTTCCGCCGCGCTGGACGAGCATCCCAAACTGTTCAGCAAGCTTTACGTCAGCATGGTGCGCGTGGGGGAAGAGGCCGGCGCCCTCCAGCAGGTCATGGCGGATTTGGCGGATTTGCTCGAACATGAGGATGAAGTGCGGGGCGAGGTCGTGGCTGCGGTGGCCTATCCGGTCTTTGTGCTGGGCTTCGGCCTGGTCACGGTCACGATCCTGCTGACGGTGGTGCTGCCCAAGGTCATGGGTATGCTGCAGGACATGCTGCCTATCCTGCCTTTGCCGACGTTGATCCTCCTGAGAGTAAGCGGTTTCCTCCACCACTATTGGATTTGGGTCCTGCTTGGGACGATCGGAGCGAGCGCCGGTTGGTGGCGGTATGTGCATTCGCCACAAGGCGCGGAAGCCTGGGATAAGACGAAGTTGCGGCTGCCGTTGGTCGGCGCCGTCTTTCGCGCGGCCGCCTTGAGCCGGTTTGCCCGCACGCTGGGCACGCTGGTCAAAAGCGGTGTCTCACTGCTGCCGTCGCTGAAGATTGTCGAGAACACCATCGGCAACCGCCTCCTGGCCCGGCAGATTGCCCGGGTGGCCGAGGAGACGCGCGGCGGCGATTCGCTGGCGACCCCGCTGCGCAAATTGGGAATCTTTCCCAGAACTGTGGTGCAGATGATTGACGTCGGGGAGGAAACCGGCCGGTTGGACGAGATGCTGCTCAAGGTGGCCGAAATCGAGGAACGCCACATGCGCGCGCGGACCAAGACCCTGATTTCGCTGCTGGCCCCGATTCTGATTCTAGTAGTAGGCGCGTTGGTCGGCTTCATGGTGATTGCATTATTACTGCCCATCTTCAAGATGAGCCGTGCGATCCATTGAGCGGCGGTTAAACAAATAGTTGGTTGGAGTGAATAGGTTGCATCGTTAGATCGTTACATAGTTACGTCAGGTGGGTGAGTTGTGATTGATATGAAGACACGTTCGTTGCGGAGGCGGTCGGCGGGGTTTACCCTCCTCGAAATCATGGTGGTGGTCATTATCATCGGCGTGCTCGCCGCCACGATCATCCCCCAGTTCATGGGCACGACGCACGACGCGAAGGTCAGCGCCGCCAAGGCCGATGTCTCCCAACTCGAAAACGCCCTGGAACGGTTCAACCTGCACATGGACCGTTATCCGACGATGGACGAAGGACTCAAGGTGCTGGTGGAAGCGCCCACGGGCGAAGACAAGAAATGGCGCGGCCCTTACATCAAGCTGCTTCGCCCCGATCCCTGGGGAAACCCATATCAGTACCGGGTTCCAGGGATTCATCACGCGACGACCTTCGATGTTTGGTCGAGGGGCGCCGATGGCCAGGATGGCGGCGATGGACCCAACGCGGACGTCGGCAATTGGTAGCTGAACCGGAGATTATCAGATGGGTCGTCAAGCCGCTCAGCAACTCACCCCGCAGGCGCACACGCAGCGTCGGCTGGATGCGCGCCCCCTGAAGGGCCTTGAGAATGGCAAATCGCAAATGGCCAATCGCAGATTTCCGAACGGCTTGGAGAATCGTAAATCGCAAATCGTAAATCGTAAATTCCCCAATCACGCGGCCTTCACCTTGATCGAGCTGATGGTGGTGATGGTCCTCATCGGAATCATGACGGCCATGATCCTGCCAGAGATGAAGGGAACTTACGAGGATGCACTCCTGCGTTCCACCAGCCGGGAATTGGTCAGTGTGTGCAGCTTGGCTTCCAGTCACGCGGTGAGCGTCAATCAAGCCTGCCGGCTTCGGCTCGATCTGAAGACGGGGCATTACTTGATTGAAAGTCGCGCTTCGGACCGCGGGCCGGAAGGCCGTGCTTTTGCGGCCCGCGAGGTTACCGGAGGCGAAGGGGAATTGGACACCCGCATTTCCATCGAAATCCATAAGACCGGCGAGGATGCCGCCGAAGGGGCCGAGCAGGCATCAGCTTCATCGCCGGACACCACCGCCCCTTCGGAGCGGCGCGATGACGGCATTACGTTCTACCCGGATGGAACGGCGGACGAGAGTGAGATCCTGCTGCGGGACCGGGATGGGTTTCGCCTGGCCCTCCGCATCAACCCGATCACCGCTCGAGTCCGGATTATCGAGTTGGCGCGCGAATGAATGCCACTTGCCACAACTCGGGGTTTTCGCTGGTGGAAGTGATGTGCGCCATCCTGATTCTTGGCGTCGCGCTGGCCGGGCTGACCCAGGGAGTTACAACGGCCCTGACTTCGAGCAAGGAATCCGAGCTGCAGACCACCGCCTCCCTTTTTGCCGCAGGTCTGATCGAGAGCCTGCGCGCCGAGGGATACTTGAGCGACGGAGTCACCGAGGGTGATTGCGGGGAGGGCCTATCGCTGTACCGCTGGCAACAGTCCATCACCAGTGCGGGGATCGATGGGTTGCACCAGGTGGATGTGGTGGTGGAGAATGCGAAGACAGGACGGTCGATTTACGAACTGCAGACGCTGCTGTTCCAGCCGCCGTTGGATTCCGCCGGGGGAGGCTCGCGAAGGCCAAATGAAGCCGGCTCGCGCAGGAGAGGAGGAAGGTGAGGATAAGGGCCATTTCATCCAGGTTTCTTGATGGTTCCGGCGGAATCCGCCTACCAAATCCGAAACCCGAAGGCCGAAGGCCGAAAGAAGGCCGAAACTCGAAATCCGAAGAGGCCAAGCCGTGGGTCTGGAGCGTGACCGGTTCTGGAGTTGAAGCTGGTGGACCAGGGAACTCCGGGCCGCTCGGCTGCCCGAGGACCGAACTGGCTGGTAGTTTCGGGCTTTGGAGTTCAGGCTTCTTTCGGCCTTCGGCCTTCGTGTTTCGGGTTTCCCCGGTTACCCGCTTGCCCGCTGAAAATACCGAGGAATCATGGACCGGGGCGCGCGGGGCATTCACGCTTATCGAGGTGGTTATCAGCTCGGCGCTGATGGCGCTGATCATAACCAGCGCGTACCTGTGCCTGAACGCGGCGGTATCCAGCCAGAAGATGATCGAGCCACGCGCGACAATCTTTCAGAATGCGCGGGTGGCCATGGCTTTGATGACGGCGGACCTGCGATGTGCTTGCCCGCTGTCGCCGGACTCTTCTTTCCTCGGTATGCAGCGCATGCTCGGAACGGTCCAGGCCGATAACCTGGACTTCGCCACCCACAACTACACCCCACGCCGCCCCCGCGAGGGGGATTACTGCCAGGTCAGTTACTTCCTCGACAAGGATCGCGAGTCGGGGCAATTCGCCCTTTATCGGCGTCGAAACCCAACGATTGCCCTCGATCCCCTTTCCGGTGGCACCCGCGAGGAAATCGCGCGTGGTCTGGTTGGCCTCCGATTCGATTACTACGATGGGCTTGATTGGTTCGAGAGCTGGGGAGAGGTGGACCGGCGCAGCAAAGCCCAGACATCGCGGCGTGAACGCTACAATCTTGAGGGGATGCCACAGGCGGTGCGTATCACGCTCTGGTTCGACCCGAATCCAAAGACGAAGCCGGCGGACTCGGCGAGCACGGCTGAGGCGAGCGCGTCAAGGGAAGAGCCCGTGAACGAACCGCCGCTGGTGTTCCAGACCGTGGCCCGGCTGAACCTTGCCACCGCCTCGCAAAACGTTTCAGGAAGCGGTTCGAATAACAGCGGACAAAGCGCTCAGCCGGCGCCGAGTGGAGGGATCAACCAATGATGCCGCGCCTCCTCTGCCACCATCCTGAAGGGATTGTAGCGGGTCCCGCCGTCTCCTTGGTAATAACCCGTAATCGGCAGGGCTCCGTCCTCGTCGGCGTGCTTTGGTGCCTCGCGTTGTTGTCCGTCGTGGTGATCGGTGTATTGCACACGGCGCGGATGGATCTGCTCGTGGTCAAGAATTACGGCGACCGAATCCAAGCCCACTACTTGGCAGTTGCCGGAATTGAGAAGGCCAAGGCGCTACTCTACCAGGACGCCCGGGAACGCAGCCGCAGCGGCCGGCACCACAGCGGAGCGCTCTACGATGCCCCGGACCAATTCCGCGAGATGACTCTCGGACGCGGACAATTCCGCGTGTTCCGCCCCGGCCGCGAAGACGAAGGGGGCGGAGTGCTTTACGGAATCAGCGATGAGGAAAGCCGGCTAAACGTGAACGTGGCTTCGGCGGATGAACTCGGAAACCTCTACGGTATGACCCCGGACGTCGTGGCGGCGATCCTTGATTGGCGGGATGAGGACAACACGGTCACGCCCGGCGGGGCCGAGATTGAATACTACGCTTCCATGCAACCGCCCTACCAACCACGAAATGGCCCATTGCAGACGGTCCGCGAGCTGCTCATGGTCCGCGGCGTTTCGCGCGAACTGCTTCTGGGTTCGGCTGCTCCTCCGAACGGGCTGCTGGCGCCCGAGGTCGATCAGCCAGATGAGAGTTCCCTCGACAGTTTGAATGCAGGCTGGGCCGGGCTCTTGACGGTGGATTCATCGGTCAAGGACATCACTGCCTCCGGAGGCGAGCGGGTCAATATACAGACAGCCGACGAACGCTCCCTGACGGACGTTCGCGGGATTACGTCGGACATCGCGCGGGCGATTGTCGCCTACCGCGGCCAAAACCAGTTCAAGAGTATCGCAGACCTCCTGGATGTGACCGCGGCGCAGAACCAGAATCAGCTTGGCGGAAGTTCTGGCCAAGCTGCAAGCGGCCAGGACCAGTCAGCCTCGGCTCCCAACGCGCAATCGCCGAATGGCTCAGCTTCGGCCCCGGCGGGGCCCAAGGTGGTGAGTGAGCAACTGCTGATGGACATTGGCGATGATGTGACGGCGCAGAACGGCGAGGATTTGGCTGGGGTAGTCAACATCAACACGGCAAGCCTGGACGTCCTGGCATGCCTGCCGGGGGTTAGCCGGGATCTGGCCCAGGCGATTATTTCGTACCGGACATCCAGCGGGTTCTTTCCCAACACAGCTTGCCTGTTGAAGGTGCCGGGGATGAACCGGGACATCTTCAAACAGGTGGCCGCGCGGGTTAGCGCCCGCTCGGAGACCTTCCGCATTCTGAGCGAGGGCAAAGTGACTTCGACTGGCACGCGCCAACGCATTCAAGAGATCGTCCATATCGGTCTGAATGATCTCATCACGCTCTCCTATCGGGAGGATGACCTGTGAGAGAGAGCCACTTTATGGATTCGCCGCATGTGTATATCGAGATCCGGCAAAGTTCTCTCAAGGCGCTCAGGGGCGAAGCCGGGCTGGAATTGCCGCTGGAGCGCACCCCCAGTGGCGGGCTGACGAAGGCTTGCCGGGAGAAACTGACTATCAGCCTGCACGGCTTTCTGAGGAAGGATGTCTGGCAGCCTCGATTCCGGGCCTACTGCGCGATCGGAGCTCGCGGAGTCTCCTTGCGGCGCCTGACTCTCCCGGCCACCACGAAGGAAGACCTCAAGCGTCTCCTCGCCCTGCAGATCGAAAGCGAGTTTCCGCTCCCGCCCGACGCCTTGGCTTGGGGCTACCGCCAGATCGGCAGCCCGAGCATCACGATTGGCCGGTCGAAGGACAGCTCCGGCGCCAAGCAGGAATTGCTCGTCGTCGCCGTTAAGAAGGAGGTCGTCGAGGAGTATGCGGAGATCCTTTCCGAATGCGGGGTGGTGCCTGTATTCACGGTGGCAGCCCTGGCGCGACGCCACGCATGGCAGCACCCCCCCCAAACCTGCGCCCTGCTGGATGTCGGTCGGAATTATGCCGAGCTAGTCTCCTTTGAGAACGGTGTGCCGCTGGCCGTGCGCGTTCTTCCGTGGGGAGGAGAGAGCATTACCGGCGCGATCACAGACAAACTCGGGGTCAGTCGTGACGAGGCGGAGGAACTGAAAACAGGACTGGCGCAGGGTCACTCGGGCGATGCCGAGCGTGGGGTGAAAATCCAGGCGGCAATCGATGCCGCTTTGGACTCATTGGCCGGCGCAATCAATGGCCACTGGACTGGGCAGAAGGTTTATCTCAGTGGACGGAGCGCGCAGCTCAAAGACTTCGCGCCGCGGTTGGCGGGGCGTTTGGGCAATGGCGCGCAATGCGAGTTGCTGGATTTCGCACCAGGCGAAGGGCGGTCTGCCGCCGTCCTGGGCCTTCGGACCATGACTGCGCCCGGCAATGAAACGGCGTTAGTCACCCTCCAGTCAAAGCCCACCAACGGGAGCGCCGCCCTCGCGCGCCCGGCCCCTTGGAAATGGGCGGCCCTGGCGCTGGGGCTGGCGATCTTTACACTAGCTCTGCCTTACCTGGAAGCTCCCTGGCTCAAGTGGCGGCTCTCGAGAAGACTAAAGGCCATCCAGGCCGACCGTGGCCGGTTGGTGACGATTGACCGCGAACTAGACTTTGTCCGGCACCTCAAGCAAAACCAGCCGCCCTACCTGGATGCGCTGTTCCTGCTGGCAAAAGCGGCGCCTCCTGGATCAAAGCTGGATTCGCTCTCGATGAACCGTCGCGGGGACCTTGCCTTGCGGGGCTCCATGAAAGACGGCCAGCAAGTTGTTGGTTTTCGGTCAAAGCTCATCGACTCCGGGTTCTTCGCAAGCGTCGCCGTTGAGGAACAAACTCCCACGCCTGACCGCCAGAAGGTGACGGTGCGGATCACCGCGCAATGGAAGGCCGCCAACTACCGGCAATCGCTCTCGATTGGGCCGACGGCCGAAGAGATCGAGAAAGCCAAGAACCGTCCCAAAGACGCTCCTCCAGGCGCGTTTCCGCCTATGGATATGGGCCCCCCGGGCGGCATACCGATGATGCCGGCCATGCCGGGTGGCGGCGCGATGCCTGGCCCAAGGAAACGGATTTCGGCCCCGGGGAGCCCAATGATGCCGTCTCTTCCGCCTGCGACGAACCCATGATCACATGCGCACGCTGACCCCTCACGAAAAACGCACTGTCCGCTTCGGCGCGGCAGCGATCGCCACCTACCTCCTGCTGTTCGGCGGGTTTCAGGTTTGGAAGTATTTCGCCAAGACACGTGCCGATTACCAGCAACTGGTTAGCCAGGCCGATCGTTTAAAACAGGAAGTCCGGCTTTACGACGGCAGGGTATTGGTCTTGAAGAAACTGATGGAGAGCTTGCGCATGGATCCCGCGAGGCTGTCCCGCACTTCCGTTGTGGCAGAGGCCAGCTCGGCGATCCAGAAGGCGGCAATGAGTGGCGGGGTCCAGGTCGGACCCGTCCGCGAATCGCCCGCGCGCCCATCGAGCAAGGAATTGGCCTCGGTGCAGATGGAGGGCACCGGTCCGGTCCCCGCCGTGATGGGGTTGCTGAGCCGTTTGGAGAGCGTCGGCTTTCCGCTGGTAATCGATGCAGTCCAACTGACGCCGGACATGAGGCCGGGGCAGCTCAAGGTCAACCTGACCATTCTGATTCTGGATTTCGACCAGTGGACCAAGGAGGGGGCGCCACATGCTTGAGCGTTCGGAGCCAGTCTTGAAAGTCATCTGCGTAGCGCTGGCCGCGCTGCTCCTGTTCCAAGTCTTACGCCTGATCGCACGGAGCGATCCCTTGGCGCATTTGAACATCCCGGCACTGCCAACGTTGCCGCCGGACACCAACGCGCCTGCCGGCGGAACAGGAACGAATTCCCTCGCGGCCCTGGGATCGGGTAAAGCAGGCACTAATACGGCTCACTCTGGCGTCCAGACCGCCGGTGCAGCAACGAATACTCCTTCCCCCCCCGAATCCGGAAAGAAGGGAACCAATGTCCTGCATTTGGTGGCGGCACAGAAGGAAACAAACACACCGGCGCTAATGGCCAGGAAAAAGAATGAAACGAACTCCGCTACGGAGAAGCATTCCGAGAGCAAGGATACGAACATCGTCGCACGTCTAGATTCAGCCACAACCAACCCGAGCGCGGCGCCATCGGGCGCGACCAACCGAGGACCGCGTATCAGCGCCGGCATGCCTGCGCAAATGGCAGGGATGGGTCCTTTGGGACGCCCGGGGGCAATGAAAGCGCCCGAACTTCCGCTCCCGATCCAGGCGCGGGTTGATCGAATCACCGACAGTGAAATCCTGGGGCCGGTTATGCGACCATTGCCGATGGCGTTGTTGGGTATCGCCGGTAACGTCGCCTTCCTGCGGGCTGCCAGCGGCCAGACCGGGCTCGTCAAGGAAGGTGACAACCTGGGCGGGCTCAAACTCATCCGGATCGGCATCAATCGGGTTTTAGTGGAAGACGACGGTCAAAAGAAGGAACTCACAATCTTTTCTGGCTACGGAGGTGAATCACTCCTGCCTAAACAAAAGGATAATTCCCAATGAACGCACCCTTAGGTCTAGTCTGCCTGCTATTCGCCGGCCTCCTGGCGGTACCTGCTCCGGCTCAAGACACGCTGCCGAGCGCGGAGAAAAAAGCCGTCGCTGAAACCATCGCTACCAACGGTGCGCCCGCAATTAAGCCTGATGCGAGCGCCGCGGCGTCCACCTCGTCCGTCGCCGCCGAATCCCCGGTGCTTCCCGCTCTCGAAAAGGGCGCCGCCGGGACCAATATGGACAGCCAATCGAAAACCAACAAAGCGGCTGGCCCTGACGAAATCCAGGTCAGCTTCCAGGGCGCGAACATCGACATGATCGTGCAGTGGCTGGCGCAAACGACTGGCAAGAGCGTGGTCAAACATCCGCAAGTCCAATGTCAACTGACCATCATGAGTTCGAAGAAGGTCAGCACGCGCGAGGCCATCAATCTGGTCTATCGCGCGTTGGCGTTGGAGGGGTTCACCGCGGTTGAATCCAGCAACTCGATTCTCATCGTGCCGGAAGGCAAAGAGCCCAAGATGAACCCCGAGCTGCTGGATGCCTCCCGCAAGGATATTCCCGAAGGCCGCCAGCGCCTGGTCAAAATCTTCTCGCTATCGCACATCCAGGCGGCGGAGCTGCGGGAAAAAGTCCGCGGCGTGCTTTCGGATAAAGGGACGATTGATACGGACGAGCGGGCCAACCAGCTTATCGTGACCGATTACAACGACAACCTGCGGCTGCTTTCCGACCTCATCAAAGAGTTCGATGTTTCGGCCTCCGGCATGGTCATCGAAATCCGTCCCTTGAAACACGCGGACGCCGACGAGCTATCGAACCTGCTGGGCCTGATTCTGAGCGCGCAAGCCGGCGGCGCATCGGCGCCACCGAAATCCTCGCGCTCCTCGAGCAGCGGCCCATCGTTGCCGCCGGGGATGAGTTCCATGCCGGGCAGCCCCTCTCCCCCGGGCGTCGGCGGTTCTTCAGGTGGGGACAGCAGTCCTCCAGCCTCCAGCGGCGGCTCCCAAGGCGGCAGCAGCGGCCAGCAGGTTAGGCTTTGGCCTGACAAATCCTCCAACCGCCTGATCATCTCGGCCCCGAAATCCAAGCTGCCCGAGGTCTTGCGCCTCATCGACATCCTGGACACCGACAAACCCGAAGACGTCGCCCTGCGGGTGATTCCGTTGAAAAATGTGAACGCCGCCGACCTCGCGAAGGAGTTGGGGCCCCTCTACCAGAAGACCGGCGGCCGATCCCCCAGAGAAACAGTCGAGGTGGCCGCCAACGACCGTTCTAATTCCTTGATTGTCCTTTCGAGCGAAACGAACTTCAAAGCCATCGAGAAACTGGTGACCGCGCTGGATACGAAGGACGCGCTGGAGAAAGCCACGCGCACCTTCCTGCTCAAAAACGCCGATGCGCAGGACGTGGCCAAACAGTTGCAGGACCTCAACAAAGACCAGGATGCCTCATCCCGCTATCCCTACTTTATCTTCTCCTCCTCCGGTTCCTCCGCCAAGGGGTCGAAGAAAATGAGCGTGGTGGCTGACCGCCGCCGCAATTGCATCATCGTCCAGGCCCCGCCCGCGCAAATGGAAGAGATCGAGAAAATGATCCAGGAACTCGACGAGCCCGTCAGCGACGACAGCCTTGCGCCCAGAATTTACCCGCTCAAATACGTCAGCGCGGTGGATATTGAAGACGTTCTCAACGAGCTTTTCCTGAAGAAAACCCAGCAGCGATCCTACTTTGATTACTATGATAACCCGGAGCCGCAGGCCGACCACGACGTGGGCCGGCTCTATGGCAAAGTCCGCATCACCAGCGAGCCTTACGCCAACGCCATTATCGTCACCTCCAATTCCAAAGAGAACCTCGCGGTCGTGGAAGAAGTCCTCAAACAACTGGATCAGCCTTCAGAAGCCGGCGAAAGCACGCTCCGCATCAGCCTCAAGTTCGCCAAAGCCTTCACCGTGGCCAACAGCATCAACATCCTGTTCGCCAAGAACGGGTCGCCCCCGTTGCGCGCCGTCAACCAGCAACAGCCCCAAGGCAACCAGACGCCCCAGCAGCAGCAACAACGCACCGCTTCCCAACCGGCCTTCGAGCTGGAGCGCGCGGCCAAAGAAGACGGCTACTTCCCCTGGCTCGGTGGCCAGCCGGATAACCCGCGCAGCTCCGACGGCCGCACGGCCGTCCGCAGTGTGAGCGACCTGGTCGGCCGGGTGCGTGCCGTCGCCGATGAGCGCAGCAATGCGCTGCTCATCTCCGCCAACGTTCACTTCTTCCCGCAGGTCCTGAAGCTGATCGAGGAACTCGATGCGCCGACCGACCAGGTCCTGATCGAGGCGCGGCTCGTCGAAGTCTCCAGCGATTTCCTCGACAAGCTCGGCGTCCGCTGGTCCCCGGATGGCAGCCAGGTTTTTTCGGCCGATGACTATCAGAACTCGATCCTCGCCCATACGACGGCCCGCTACATGCAGGGTTTTGGCGGGAATACCGCCGTCAACACCCCAAACGCCGACGCCGTCGCCCAGACCCTGACCACGCTCCGGTCGGGCGTGCTCAGTAGCACCATCAACATGGACTTCCTCATTCAGTTCCTGCGCAAGACCACCGACGCCCGAACCCTGGCGGAGCCTCAAATCAATATCCGCGACAATGAAACCGGCCGGCTCTTTGTCGGGCAACAAATCCCGATCCTGATGGCCGCTCAGAACCAAGGTTCAATCGGGATGAGCCAGAACTTCGATTACAAGGACGTCGGCGTCATTCTTGAGGTCACCCCCCACATCAACAACACCGGCGACGTCGAGCTCAAGATCCACGCCGAATCCTCGGTCATGGTTCCCGGCGTGACCATCCTCGGCGGGGCCGTCTTCGACACGCGTAACTTCCGCACCGACCTCACCGCCAAGAATGGACAGACCCTCGTGCTGGGCGGCATCATTCAGAAGCAGGTCACCGACACCCTGTACAAGACACCCATCCTCGGTGAGATCCCGGGCCTCAAATGGCTCTTCAACAAGAAGGACAAGACCAGCCACGAAGTCGAGTTAATGGTCTTCCTGCGCCCCAAAGTCACCCGCACGCCCCAGGACGCCCAAGACCTGATGAACGAGATCTACGACAAGGCGCCGAACGTGAAGAAGTGGAAAGACGAGCTTCACCGGAAGAAGGACAGCGACGCAGCAAAAGACACGCCCGAGAAGCACTGAGAGGCGCCTGAGATATAGGAGAGCAGAAATCATATACGCTCGCGAGTAGCCCGCTGGTTTGATTCTCAAAGCCCGTCCTCATCGAAGACGGGCTTTCGCTGTTCGTCCGGAGACTGGGCCTCAATCCTCCGGCAAGGGTTGCGCCTTGGTCTCCGGGGCCCAGATCAGCGCGACGATGCCGACGAGGTAGATCGAGGACATGATGACGCCGACGGTGCGGAAGGGCATCAGTGTGCTCAGCCAGCCGAGCAGGAACGGGAACGGCGCTGCCAGGTAGCGGACGGTGTTGTAACAGAAACCGACACCGGTGCCGCGCAGGCGCGTGGGGAAGATTTCTGGGAAGTAAATCGAGTAGCCCGCAAAACAGGACAACGTGGCAAACCCCATCAGCGGCAGCATCCAGAGCACGTCCGTTGCGGTCTTGAGCGAGTAGAATACATACGACACCGAGCCGAGGCACAGGACAAACGACCCGAGGAAAGCGGTGCGCCGGTTGAAATAAGCGGCGGCGAAGGTGAAGGCGAACATCCCCAGCAACGACCCTACGTCCTGGTACAGTGTGCCTCGGCTGCGAGTCTTGTCGATGGTCTTCTGCAACTCGCGGATGGTGCCCGGAAAGAGTTGCTCCACCAGTTGCCGGTTGAGCGAGATGAGGAAAGGGGTCCAACCGTAGATTGGAATTCGAGCTGGGCGCAGGGTTCGAGGGCGCTTGCGGTTTTGTGTTGGTCTTGGCTCTGAGCCAGATGAAGGAGCACGGACTTGGCCCCTTTGGCCGTGCCGATCTGCACCCGCGCCGCAATCCACTGGATCGACAGGGTCGTTTCGCGCAGCAGCCGGGCAGCGCTCCGGGGTCGCAGTCCAAAGTCCAAAGTCCAAAGTTGGGGTGAGGACAGTTCGAACTCAGTAATAGCCGGAAAAATAGTTCTGTTGATTTGCAGCGACTTACAACAATTCAGTGAAATAATTTCACCCCCCAACCGGCGCCTGGCCCCGGCCCGATAACGTTAACGATATGCGTAACACCGCACGCATCAACCACTTCCCGCCAACACTATTTTCACCGAACCACTCCCCTATATATGGAGGGACCTATTTTTAAAAGGGTCCCGGAAAGCAGCGAGTAGGGTTGACAGGGTGCGGAGTCGGGTCCGCTGACCTTTGCGTTGCCATTTGGCAGGCAGGCGTTACTTTGCCGATGAATTTAGATGTTATGAAAAGACTCACCATTGCAACGTTGACCTTGGGTTTGTGGCTGGCGGGCGCGGCAGCCGATGACAAGGCGCATAGCCAAGCCACACCGATTCCTGCCGCATGGAGCGGCCAGGTCACGGACGCCGCGCAGCTTCCGGTGGAACAGAGCGCCTGGGGCACACTTCAGTGGGTGTGCAACGAAAAGCTGATGCCGGGTTCCGCGCAGACGGTGGGCCTCGCCACGATTTTGCCCGGAAAACAGAATCCCGTGCATTACCACCCCAACTGCGAAGAGGTGCTCTATGTGATCTCCGGCCAAGGCTTGCACAGCTACGATGGCCGCACCATCCCGTTGCGGGCGGGGATGACCATCCGCATCCCCGCCAAGGTCAAACACAACCTGGTGAACACGGGCACGGAGACACTCCGAACGCTGGTTTCATTCTCCACGGGCGACCGCAAGACCGTTTTCCTGGAAGAGCAGTCGGCGAAGTGAATCGGCTGGGTGGGGCGGCTCTGTATCACGGCACCGCAGATGACCGGGGTGCTCTGAATTCCGTAGAGCAAGGGATTGAGCCGTATCGAGGCAGTCTGGGAGAGTGCCAGGAAGTCGCAGAGGCGCGATGGCCCCAGCGCGGCGGAGCCGCAAGTGAGGAGGCAAAGCAGACAGAAACATGGCGGTCGGGAAAATGGGATTCCTGTTTATTTTTCTGTCCCTCATTTTTCTGTCTGTAGTTGCTTCGGTCTAGTGATTGGGCCACCGTGCCGCTAGCTATGAGCGGCCTGCTACCAGTTTCAGGGCACCCGGAATCGGTTCTCTCGAAGGACGCATCGGAAGGCACGATGTCCGAGAACGCGGGGACCGGGGTCTTGTTCGCACGTGTTCTCGTCGGACTCGTCGTCCTCATTTGCGCCGAAGTATTCTCCGGCGCCTCGCTGGGCATGGGGCTGTGGCATCCGTGGACGATCTTGCTTACCTACTGGCTTTACTTCGCCCATTTCTTCTTCTTTACGACGCTGGCTGTGCGCACAGGCCGGACATCGCTTTCATGCCTCTACCTCTGGGGCGTGTTGTTCGGACTCTACGAGTCCTGGATCACCAAAGTCATCTGGTGCGGGTACAACGGGGACGGCAAGTTCGCCATGGGGCACATCGGGCCGTATGGACTCTCAGAGATTAGCATGGTGTTCATCTTTCACCCGGTGGCCTCCTTCATTCTGCCGTTGGCGGTAACCTGCCTGCTCTGTCCGCCCCTGCGGCGCCTGTTCCCGGAACTCGCGTGGTTCACCAGCAAGACCAGGGGCGCGCAGTTCGTGCGGATTTACCTGGTCCTCTCCTTCGCACCGGTGATGGCCATGAACTCCGGGGGGCCGATCAATCTGGCGCTCAACCTTGCGATGGCGATTATTCTCTTGTTGGTGCTGCTGCGGTTGGCAAGGCCAGCTTTGTCCTCTGCGGACGGTCGGCGGATCGTGGTCTTCGGTCGCCGTGGTTTTGCCGGCCTGTGCGTTTATCTTGCCTTGTTGTATGGCGTGGCGTACGTCGCGGTGCGCCCGGCAGGACGGCCTGCCATCGGCGTGCAACTGTTCACCTTCGTTTTCTACGGGCTGGCCATTGGCGGGTTGTGGTTTCACCGCAGACGAGAACCGCAGCCCGAAGCCAGGACACACGTTGAGAAGCGAGAGCTGCACTTGATTACGGTTCTGTTCGCCGTATTGCTTGTTTTGGCTCTGGTCCTCTCGGCGCTTCGGCGGAGTCCTGTGCTCTATGCGCCAATCGCCGTGAACTTTATAATCTGGACGGCCTTGGGCTTCGTGCTGACGGCCCTGTCGCTCGCGAAGGGTATTCGCGAGTCATTCGGGAATGGCGAAACGCCGCGCCAAACAGCGATAGATGAGAGGACTGTTCAATGAAGCAGGCCAAAGCCATCACCGTTCGAATTGCCGCCGGGCGGCCCACCTCCTGATAGACTTTTATATGAATAGATTCGCTCGTGCACTGAAAGCAGCAGCAAGTTCTGGGAAGGCGCGCGGTCCGCTGGGCTTGATGCAGCCCAACCCGATTCGCGCACTTATGGTGCTGTGTTGTTTATGGTGTTGTGCGGTCCTGGCGGCGGCGCCCGATCGGGCTGGCGCGCCGAGCGAGCAACTCCGCAGCAACGGCGATTTCGAGCAGGGAACCGAGGGATGGAATGCGGTTTGGGCGCGCGAGGCCGGCGCAGTCAAGGCGGTCATCGACACTGCTGAGCGGCACGGCGGCGCCCAGGCCTTGCGCATCGAGCATACCGGCGGGGGAGACTGGAGCCTCGGGCATTCCCTCAATCTGAAGGTCCAGCCCGGCGAGATTTATGAGCTAACCGCCTGGCTCCGCGTCCAAGGCGCGGGCCGCGCGACGATCGGCGTGGTCACCCGCGACGCGGCCGGCAAGACGCTCGACTGGGCATACGGCGGGCGGTCAACGGCTGAGACGAAGGGGTGGCGGCTGCTGCGCTCGCGGTTCGTAGTGCCGCCGGAGACCGCGACCATTTGTCCGCGCCTGATCGGGGACGGCCCGGCCACCGTCTGGTGTGATGATTTCGCCCTCACACGGCGAGGGAGCCTTGCGGAATTGCGCGGGGAGGGCCTGCCGGCCGTGGTGACGATCAGTAATGCGGCTATCGGCGTTACCTTCCGGACCGCCGACGGGACGTTTGCTGTGAAGGATCAGCGGACGAAGCGGACGTGGGTGCAGCGGGGGAATGAGGCCTGCCTGGTAGTCCTGGCCGCGAAGGCGGACGGGCGGACGATGGATTTGAAACTCCTCGACCCTGCGGCGATGCGCGAGTTGACGGCCACGGCGCGGCTCGACGGGGATACTCCCGAGCTGGTGGTCGTCCTGCGCGCCGAGGGCGAGATGGATGTGCCGCTCGCCTGGCCTGCGCCGTTCGCTTCCGCCAAGGGACAGTTGCTCATTCTGCCCGTCAACGAGGGGATAAGTTATCCGGCGGACGACGAGTCGCTGCCGGCGATGCATTACTACTTATATGGCGGCCACGGGCTTTGCATGCCGTGGTACGGGGCGGTGGAAGGCGACACCGGCTGGATGGCAATTATAGAAACACCGGACGATGCGGCGGTCAGCATCACCCGGCATGATGGACTGCTTGGCCTCGTTCCCGAGTGGGAGCCGCAAAAGCAGCGTTTCGGGGGAGAGCGCGTCATCCGCTATGCCTTTTTGGACGGCGGCGGCTATGTCGCTATGGCCAAGCGGTATCGCGAGTATGCGAAGCAGACGGGATTGCTCAAGACGTTGGACGAGAAGCGCAAGGCCGTCCCCGCGGTGGACCTCCTGGTGGGGGCGGTGAACATTTGGTGCTGGGAGAGGGATGCCGCCGCCTGGTGCCGGGAACTGCGGGCCTGCGGCATCCAGCGCATCCTGTGGAGCAACGGCCTGCCTCCGGACCAGATCAAGGCTCTGAACGACCAGGGCGTCCTGAGCAGCCGCTACGATATCTACCAGGACGCCATGAACCCGGAGAACTTCCCGCGTCTCCGAGGGATTGCTTCCGACTGGACGAGCGAGGCATGGAAGAACGACGACCTGATGGTCGGTGCGGACGGCAACTGGGTGCGCGGCTGGGAGGTCGAAACGAAGGACGGGAAGATGGTCCCGTGCGGCACGCTTTGCGACCGGCAGGCCGTAGCCTATGCGAAACAGCGCATCCCGGCTGACCTGGCAACGCACCCCTACCGCTGCCGGTTTATTGACACAACGACCGCCAGCCCCTGGCGCGAGTGCTATCATCCGAAGCACCCCATGACGCGCACCGAGAGCAAGCACTTTAAGATGGATCTGCTCCAGTACGTCAGCGAAGGCAACGGCCTGGTCTGCGGGAGCGAGACGGGCCATGATGCGGCCGTGCCATTCGTCCACTATTTCGAGGGGATGCTCAGTCTCGGTCCTTACCGCGTTCCCGACTCGGGGCGAGACATGATACGGGTCTGGGAAGAGGTCCCGGAGCGCGTGGCCAGGTTCCAGACCGGTCACGGCTATCGGTTGCCGCTTTGGGAATTGGTTTATCATGACTGCGTGGTGGCACAGTGGTATTGGGGCGACTACAGCAACAAACTGCCGAAGTTATGGGACCGGCGGGATCTGTGGAACGCCCTGTATGGCACGCCGCCGATGTTCATGTTTAATCGCCAGATCTGGGCGGCGAACAAAGACCGGTTTGTGAAGAGCTACCAGACGGCGACTGCGGTGGCGCGGGCGACGGGCTATTCCCAGATGTTTTCCCACGAGTGGCTGACGCCCGACCACGCGGTCCAGCGAACGCGCTTTGCGAATGGGGTGGTAGTCACCGCCAACTTTGGCGACGCGCCCTGGTCGCTGCCCGGTGGTAAACGCCTCGCGTCGCTGGAGTGCCAGGTCGAAGGGATCAAGCAGCAGTAAACGGTGCCCGGCGTGGCGGACCTTGCCCTGCAAAAGGGCTGGTCAAATGGCCCCTGCGGCCATATAAGGGCTCAGGATGCTTACGTTGTTCACAGCTTTATGATCATCGCTCAAATCGTCAACCAGACAACAAACGCGGTCACGCAGACAGGGATCGGGCTCGGTTCGGCGATCGCTGTTGTCTGTTCCTGGCAGCGGAATCGTTCGATTCTATGGGCGATCCTGGCGGGTATCTTCTCGTGGTTCTACGTGATTTACTTTGCTGTGACGCGACAACCGGAGGAAACCAAATGAGAAGCTGTCCGCACCGAGCCGGGCGCGGGGCCGCGTGACGCGGAGCGCGAGCACGCTTTCTCTCTCAGGCGGCATTGACCACATAAGACACAGAATAAGAACGACAACATGAAAAGAGTATTCATTCCAACGGCGATTGCCCTTTCAGCTATGGTGCTGCTCAGTGGATGCCTGGCACTGCAAGTCGGAGGTGGCGACAAGCAGGAAGAGCGGAAGGCCACCGTTGGCCAGCAGTTGGTGGACTTGAAAGCTGCTCACGACAGTGGGGCCATCACCGACGCAGATTACGAAGCGCAGAAGGCCAAAGTGCTGAACGGCAAGTAATCTGGCCACTTGGGCCCGAGTGGCCAGAGCTGCGGAGGGATCGCGCGCTGACTGCCTCAGGAGGAACGCATTTTGCCTGCGGCGCACGAGCGCATTATGAAAGTCGGTTCGGACCAGGTTAACGTGGAAGGAAACCGGCTGATTATTCATGCCGCCGAGCCGATGGATTGGCCAATCCGCGAGTTCTGCCGAATCCCAATCTGCTTCGAGAGCCGGAAGTATTACGTACGCTCCAAGCACAAGGGCGAGCGGCCTTATGCGATGGTGTATGAGCTGTGGCCGTGGCCGGCGAATTTGCACGAGGCCTCAACCCGACAAGTGGTTTACGACGCGGCCTATGTCGTTGAGCGAGATGAGATCGCGACCAGGCAGCGTGGCCACGAGCGCTGCTACGTGGTTCTCCTCCCCGTCTATCCGCTGCTGGGGTTCTGTTGGTCCCGGTTCAATAATCGAGTCCTGGTCAGCTTGGGCTTTGAGCCCGGCTCCATCACAAAGGCGTCGGTCGCCTTAACCTTCAGTCTGTTCATGGCGGAAGGGATATTCGTTGGGTGGCTGTCTGGAGGAATCCTGATGTACCGGCTGGGCCGACCCAGTCTGCGGGCCGTGGACTGGGCGCTCATGCTGCTGCTTGGCGCGGACTCATTCATGCGCTTCGGCCAGTCCCTCAAACTGGATGTGGTAGATCATTGGGGCTTTTGCGAATGGCTTTGGCCGAAACGGTAGCCGAGGCCCCGACTGGCTGTTTCACCAACGCGTCGCTGCCAGGCATGGTTTGGAGTGCGTGTGGCGGCTTGTGACTCATGTAACAGGTTTTGTGGACCTATATAGAGTGAAATGAAGATGAAAAGCATTCTGACAGCAAAGAACACCACGACCTGCACGCGCTGCGCGCTTGCTTCGCGCCGGGGCGGTGTGGCAGCATGGCTCTGCGTTATTGCTATGAATACACTTCGGAAGCTTTTTCTCTCGGCCTTGGCATTGTTGCCTTTTTTCTGCGGTGCATTGGTTTCTGCCGCCCCAGGCGAGGCGGTCGATTCGGCCAGCGTGAAGGCGCTGTTTAAGAATCCGCCGCGCGAATACAGCACCGGGCCGCTGTGGGTCTGGAACGACCTGCTGACCGAGGAGCAGATCCGGAGTACGCTGCGCGACCTGGCCGGCCAGAAGGTGAAACAGGTTTGGGTTCACCCGCGCCCTGGATTGATGACGCCCTATCTGTCCAAAGACTGGTTCCGGCTCTGGAAGGTCGCGCTCAACGAGGCTGAGCGGCTGGACATGAATGTGTGGATCTACGATGAGAACTCCTATCCCTCCGGCTTTGCGGGCGGCTGGGTGCCGGAGCTGATGCCGCAATCGCGGGGCCGGGGCCTGGTTTTCCGCGAGGCCAAGGCCGCGCCAAAATGGTCGGATGACCTGGTGGGCGTCTATTACCTGGACGGCGACAGCTCTGAGAACGTGACGGCCAAAGTCAAAGCGGGCGAGGCCTTGCCTGAGGGTCGCTATCTCGTGGCCGCCGAAGTGCGCGCGAAGAACACGCCTTGGAATGGGGACCGGTGTTACGTGAACTTACTGTCGCCCGGGGTGACGGAGAAGTTCCTGGAGGTGACGATGGAGCCCTATCGGCGTGAGATCGGGAAGGAGTTCGGCAAGCGGGTACCCGGCGTCTTCACTGATGAGCCGAACATTCGTCCCGCTGGGGGTCTGCCGTGGAGTGAAACGGTCGCCCGGGAGTTTCAAAAGCGCTGGGGCTACAACCTGCTCGACCACCTGCCCAGCCTGACTCGGCCCGTCGGCGACTGGCGCAAGATCCGGCACAACTACTTCCAGGTGCTGAGCGAGCAATTCATCGAGCATTGGTCAAAGCCTTACCACGATTATTGCGAGACTAACCACCTGGAGTGGACGGGCCACTATTGGGACCATGAATGGCCCAACTGCGCAGCGGTGCCGGACAACATGGCGATGTATGCCTGGCATCAGCGGCCGGCGATTGATTGCCTGATGAACCAGTATGCCGAGAACACGCACGGGCAGTTTGGCAATCTTCGCATGCCCCGGGAGCTGTCCAGCGTGGCCAATCAGCTCGGCATGAAACGCACGCTCTGCGAGGTCTATGGCGCCGGGGGCTGGGATCTGCGGTTTGAGGACATGAAACACATTGGCGACTGGCTCGAAGTGCTGGGCGTGAACACCCTCAACCAGCATCTCTCCTACGTCACGCTGCGAGGCGCGCGCAAGGCCGACCATCCGCAGTCCTTCTCTTATCACGAACCGTGGTGGGAGGCCTATCACGTCTCGGCGGAGTACTTCGCGCGCCTCTCGCTGGCCCTTTCGCAAGGGGAGCAGGTGAACCGGGTGCTCGTGCTGGAACCCACCACCACCGCCTGGATGTACCAGGGTGACAGCGCCAGGCTGAAGGAGATCGGGGATTCGTTCTTCGAGCTTTTGATGGCCTTGGAAGCAGCGCAGGTGGAGTATGACATCGGCGACGAGGACGTGATCGCGCGCCACGGCTCGCTCGACGGCGGGCACCTGAAAATTGGCAACCGCACCTATCGTCAGGTGGTCCTGCCGCCTTTGATTGAAACCGTCAACAGCAGGACTAAGGAACTCCTGGGGCAACTGGGCACGGCGCTCACCGGCGAATTGCCGGAGCGGGTGGATGGGGCCGCGTCCAAGACGTCTGCTGGTTCGCCTGATACACTCACCGCCGACTGGCAGCGTAAGGTCAACACTATCGTGAGTGAACTCCAGAAGGGCCAGGAGGAGGACGGGTTCCACATCGAGCGCGTCCCGGGTGACCAGGGCATCCTGTTCCATCACCGCCGCCAGCTTGCCGACGGCCAGATACTGTTTTTGGTCAACACCAGCATAACGAACTCGTCCAGCGGGGTCGTGCGCTCCAAGCTGCCCGGTGTCGAGTGCTGGGACCTCTATGCCGGCGCGGCGAAGCCATATCCTTTTGCGAAGGCCGAGGGTGGCATCTCAGTCAAGTTCGATCTGCCGCCCTCCGGCAGCCTGCTGCTGTTCCTGTCGCAGAAACCGGTGGAAGCCGAGTTTCCGCATGAAACTGCCTCCACTCTTGCCTCCACCGGCCCCGTGAGAATCACCCGGCTCGAACCCAACGTCCTGACGCTGGATTACGTGGATGTGACTGCCGGGGGTGAGAGCCGGAAGGACCTTTACTTCTATCAAGCCAACCAGTTCGCATGGCAGAAGAACGGCCTGGAGCGCAATCCCTGGGATAGTGCCGTGCAATTCAAGGACGAACTCATCAGGAGGACTTTCCCCGCGGGCAGCGGCTTCACGGCGAGCTACAAGTTTACTATCGGAGAGGCGGTGCCCAAGGACCTGGCGATGGTCATAGAACGGCCTGACCTATACACCATCACCTGCAACGGCCAGAAGGTTAAAGCCAAGCGCAACAGTTGGTGGCTGGATAAGGCATTTGGCCGGATCGGCATCGCCTCCGCCGCCCGGGTCGGCGAGAACGTTGTCACGATCAAGGCTTCGCCGTTCACGATGTTCCACGAACTGGAGCCGGCGTATGTGCTGGGCGACTTTGCGTTGAAAGCGGTGGACAAGGGCTTCGTCATTGCCCCGGCGCAGCAACTGGTCCTGGGCAATGCAAACCGGGAGAGCAGTAATCCCGGTCGCGCGGGTTGGAACCTTCAAGGTCATCCGTTCTATAGCGCCGGCGTTTCATATCGGCAGAGTTTCGAGGTGCAGGAACCCACGGGCCGGTTTGTGGTTACGTTGCCCGATTGGTATGGCAGCGTCGCCAAAGTGACTGTCAACGGCCAGCCGGCCGGCTTCGTTGACGCACCGCCGTGGGACTGTGACGTGACCAAATGGATTAAGCGCGGGCAGAATGAAGTCGAAGTCATCGTGATCGGCACATTGAAGAACACGCTCGGGCCGCACCATGGCAAGCCCGCGCTGGGCGCGGCCTGGCCGGGCGGCTTTCACGTGGGGCCGAACCCCGGCCCGCCGCCCGGCGCCAGTTATTCCACCGTCGCTTACGGGTTGTTCGAGCCATTCGTGCTGAAACAGGTTTTGCAGTGAGCTGGTCTTGGGCGGGTGAGGACAATCGCGCGTTGAAGTCCTGGACCGGGGCAAGGTGGGGCGCGTCACTCCGTGCGCGCCGTCGTAATACCAAGACAGTGCAGTTCGTCTTCGCGGCGCGCTGAGGACAGCGCGCCCTACCTCGATGTTCGTGGGAAGGTGCCCTTTGGAACGGGTGAGAGGAAACCACTGGCCGCGTGCGAGGCCCACCAATGCAGCGGGCATGTAATAAAAAAGGCGGCTCCACTCAGAGCCGCCCGAACCTAACTAACCACCATTACAAGGAACAAGCTTAACCTTAACCGCCCGCACGTTTTCAGCAATGGGGTGAACACCCCATATCCCGACAGGGCCTTTTCAAAGGGCTCTGCCTCTCCCGGAGTTACTTGCCGGCTTTCGCTAGCGCGCGAAGCAGAGCGAGATTCTGCACATCCTCGTGCAAATCTTCAGATTTAGGGGTCTCCAGGCAGCCTGGGTGCTTCTTGAATCGCCCGTCGTTGACAATGTGCCGAAAGGCCTCCTTCCCGATTTTGCCCTTCCCGATGTGCTCGTGCCGATCCACCCGGGAGCCCAGGTCGGTCTTGGAGTCATTCAGATGGAATGCGAGGATTTGTTTGAGCCCGATCAGGGAGGCGACTTCGTGGATCGCGGCATCCCAGCCCTTGGCTGTTCGGATGTCATACCCGGCGGCCAGGAAGTGCGCGGTATCCAAGCAGATGCCCAGCCGGTCTGGTTTCTTCACGCCTTCAATAACCGCGGCGAGATGAGCGGTTTTGTATCCCAGGCACGTTCCCTGGCCCGCTGTGTTCTCGAGCGCTATGCGCACAGGCGATGCTTTGGTCGCGGCAAAGACCTGGTCCAGCGCCCGGACGATTTGTTTGATGCCCGCCGNNAGCGATTTGAGGGAGCGCTCGCGATTCTCGGAATCCGGACCGCCGAGATTGATGAGGTAACCCGCGTGGCCGAAGACGCATGCGAAGGTGCTCGCCGCCTGTTCCTTCGCATACGCGGCGAGGTCCTCTGGCGAAAACGGCTTGCCAAACCACTGCATGTTGTTCTTGACGAAAACCTGCACAACTTCGCAGTGAATGCTGCGCCCGCGTTGGAGGGCTTTCCAAACGCCGCCGCTGGTGGACATGTGTGCGCCAAATTGCATGTTGCCTGGGATGGTGGGTTGAACGACCGCGCTCTTCGGTTAGGGTTCAGCAGGCGATATGACACTACGGCCTCCCTATAGCGTTTCAGGGCTGGCCAGCAATTGGGCCACGCGGGCAAGCAACCGCCCGGCCGCGCCGCCATCGAGGACGCGATGATCGAAACTGAGCGTCACGTTGGCTTCCATGGCGGGCACGAACTCGCCTTTCGCCGCGTCCCAATTCGGCACTCGCCGGGCCGCGCCCATTCCCAGCACCAGCGTCTGCTCCGGCAGCGGGATGGGTGTTGCCCACGTGAGACCGAAGGTGCCGAAGTTGGTCACGGTGGCGATGGAGCCGCCCGTCGCATCGGTCGGTAGCTTGCGCTGGCGCGCCAACTCGACCAGTTCATCATAGCGCTGGACGAGTTCTTTGAGCAGCCGCGTGTCCGCGTTGCGAATCACAGGCACCAGCACCCCATCCTCCGCTTCGACTGCAAAACCCACATCTATCGAGGACGGATGAACGATCTTATTGCCAATCAGTCGCCCGGCGGGAGCGCTGTTCTCAGCCAGCGCCAGGGCCAGCGCGCGCAACGCATACAGCGCCGGGCCGGGTTTGGGATCGCACGTTTTGCGATGGTTCAGGAGCGGATCAAAACAGACGGGCAGGGCGACCGTCGCCAGCGGCCGCGTCCAACTGCGCCGCATCGCATCGGCGACGGCCACGCGCATGGTCGAGGCCTGACTCAGCTTGTGCTTTTCAAGATTAGCGATGAACTTCTCAAAATCCTGGACGGTGACGCGCCCGGCGCCGCCGCTGCCGGGCAGGCCCGCCAGGTCCGCGGCATGGAGGCCCAATTCCATCATGCGCGCTTTCATGCGCGGGGACATATAACTTGCGCCGACGGCGTTCGCTGGAACAGGCAGACCGCGCACGGTTGGCTGGACATGCTTTTGCGAGCCACCGGTCTGACCCCCGCTGGCGGGCGCGCTCGCCCCGGGCTCCCCATTCTCCGTCGCCGCGGGCGGCGCATCCAAGCCCAGGCGCACGGCATCCTCCTGGCTGGCCTGCAAGTATCCGAGCACCGCGCCGACGGGGTAACTCTCGCCGGGCTTTGCGAGGAACTTCTCCACGCGGCCCGGGCAGGGCGAAGCCACGTTCATCGTCGCCTTGCTGGTTTCTACCTCGATGATGTCCTCATCCGTCTTCACAAGCTCGCCGACCGGGATCAACAGATTAACCACCGTTGCTTCGGCAATCGACTCGCCGAGTTGCGGCATGATGATGGGAATGGAAGGCATGGGATCAGGACTGGGTTGTGGGGAGATGGAGTGATGGAGTGATGGAGCCGGGAATGGAGTGNNGAGTGGTGGAGTGGTGGAGTGGTGGCGAACATCCTGCAAGGAGTGCACCAGCGCGTGAGCATCCCAGTGCCCCAGCACTCCAACACTCCACCACTCCGTCTTGGCCTTCATAGTCGCAACAGGCGGCGCGCGGCGGCGGCGATGCTGCGCGCAGTCGGGCGATGCGCCGCCCAGAGATTGGGGTGATACGGGACCGGTGTGTCCTTCGCGTTGAGCCGCTGGGGCGGGGCGTCGAGCAGGTCGAAACCTTCGCTGGCGACGCGCGCGATGACCTCTGCCGTAACGCCGCCCCACGGCCACGCTTCACCCACACAAAGCAGACGGCCGGTGCGGGCCACCGAGGCCATCACCGTATCCGTGTCCAGTGGCTTCACCGAGCGGAGGTCAACGACTTCAATCTCGGTGCCTTCCGTGGCCAGTTCGTCCGCCACGGCCAGCGCCTCGTGCACCATGGCGCTGTAGGCTACCAAGGTCATGTCGCGCCCGGTGCGCGCAATCCGCGCCTTGCCGGTCGGCATGGCCTCGACCGGCAGCCGCTCGGCCTTCAAGTGGTAGTAAAGGTACTTGTGCTCGCAGAAGATAACCGGGTCATCAATGGCAACGGCTTCGAGCAGCATGCTGTAAGCATCTTCCACTGTCGCGGGCGTCATGACGATCAGGCCGGGATAATGCGCGTAAATCGCCTCCATGCTCTGACTGTGAAAGGGACCGCTGCCGGAGGTGCCGCCCGCGGGCAGGCGAACCGTGATTGGGCAGGGCACTCTCGTGCGCCAATGCAGCGTGGCCGCCTGATTGACGATCTGGTTGAAGGCGGGCGTTGAAAAATCAGCGAACTGGATTTCTATAATCGGCCGCATTCCCTGGATGGCAGCGCCCACGGCCAGGCCCAGCATGGCGTCTTCACTGATGGGCGAGTCGATCACCCGCCCGGGGAATCTCTGCGCCAGGGATTTGGTGGCCTTAAACGCGCCGCCGAAGGCCCCCACGTCCTGCCCGTAAATAAACACGCGGGGATCGTCCGCAAGTGCCCGTGCCTGCGCCTCCCGAATCGCCTCCAGGTAGGTAATGCTCATCTGGGTTAACTTTGGTGGTGCCCTTCACTCAAATGCTTCGAGGCCAGGGCGCACCAATCTTCTTTGTACGGGTCCGGCCCCGGTTCCCGCTGCACCTGGGCGACGCTTTCCTCAACCTTTTGGGCCATCTCATCCCGCCAGGCTGCCAGGGTTTCTCCATCCACCCAATTGTTCTCCAGCAAATAGCCCTCAGCCACTTTCAGACAATCCCGTCCAATCGGGGATTGTTTTAACTTCGGATTGATGTAACTGGCGTCGTCGTGTTCCCCGTGGCCGCACAGGCGCAGCAGCTCGGCGACGACCATTTGCGGTCCCCCGCCCGCTCTGGCCTGGCTGACCGCGTGGCTTACCACTTTGAGGCAGGACGCCAAGTCGGTGCCTTCCGCGGAGTGTCCGCTGATCCCGTACCCGGCGGCCTTGTCCAGGAGCGA
>PLZQ01000188.1:27428-29062 GCA_003152225.1 Limisphaerales bacterium
TTCACGACGGAAATCATCGCGCCCAGATGGCTGATCATTACGAACAAGCCTTCCTTGGGCCGGCCCCGGTGGACGTTGCCATCGCGCGCGCGCATCGGGCCCAGGGGCGAGCCCAGATAAGTCCGCACCGCATCCAGAATCGGCTCACCAAAAGCCAGCCGTCCGGCCCCGTCCCGAATCAGCGGGGCGAAGATGTCTCCCTTGCGCAAAGCCAGTCCAATGGACACGCTCAGCGCTTCCTGGCCTCGGCCCAGGAAGACGCCGCCGTGGATTCTGCCCATGCGATAGAGGCTCGCGAACTTGTCATCCAACATGCGCGCCAGGAGCATAAGGCGGTAAGCCCTTACGCACACGTCACGGAATGAGGAAGTCTCGTCAACCGCATTGTGGTTGAACAGAGTGTGAGCCATGGGCCGCAATGTAGCCACCGGCAGGGCCTGTTTGCAAACGTTTCTTGGCATGTTCTGGCCCTGTCTCAAAAACCGCACGAGTTTGTCTCGTTCCAGGACAGGTCCGCTGTTGCCCCGCGGACCCAAGCCCATCCAAGCCGGGGTGTCTGGGCTAGCTAAAGAATCAGATTGGTTCGGGGCCGGGATTGGTGTTGAATGTGCTTGGCATAGGGTGACTTACTGTCGATTCGAAAGAGCAAACGACAATTATGCAGAACGCCAGACTATGAATCAGCCTGCGTCCCAGGTCTTGTTGGTCGAAGATGATCCGCGTATGCCGGAGGTCCTTGCCGGGCTCCTGCAAGACGACAACGTAACTCTCTCCAGCGCCGGCGATGCGGCGTCCGGGCTGAAGCTGGCGCGTGAGAAGCAGTTCGATGTGGTCTTGCTCGACCTCGGATTGCCGGGCGTCAATGGTATGGAGCTGTTGCGGCAGCTCAAGGAGTGCCCGGAAACCCAAACCATCCCTGTCATTGTCCTGACCGCTTGGAACAGCACCGCGGACAAGTTGCGGGGATTCGAGCTGGGGGCGGTCGATTACCTGACCAAACCCTTTGAGTCGGCCGAACTGCGGGCACGGCTTCGGGCGGTGCTGCGGGCCAAGCATTTGCAGGATGAATTGATGCAGGCCAACCGCGAGTTGTTGGCCGCGCGCGTGGCCGCGGAAGCCGCGACGCGCGCCAAGGCGGAATTCCTGGCCAACATGAGCCACGAGATCCGCACACCCATGAACGGCATCATTGCCATGGCCGGCCTGCTCCTGGAAACGAACTTGAACCACGAACAGCACGGTTACGTGGAGACGGTCTATTCCAGCAGCGAGTCCCTCCTGGCCATCATTAACGACATTCTCGATTTCTCGAAGATCGAATCCGGCAAGCTCGAACTCGAGAGCCAGCCCTTCGATCTGCGCGCGTGCATTGAGGATGGCCTGGATCTGCTGGCGGCGACCGCGGCGGAGAAGAAACTGAACGTCGCCTACCAAATGGACGACGGCATTCCGGGGCAGATGGTTGGCGATGTGACCCGGTTGCGGCAGGTGCTGGTCAACCTGTTGAGCAACGCGATCAAGTTCACCCACGCGGGTGAAGTGGTCGTCCAGGTGAAAGTCCTTTCCGCCCCGGAACGAGCCGCCGGCGGAGCGGAACCGTGGCAACTTCACTTCCTGGTCCGCGATACCGGCAT
>PLZQ01000188.1:29098-30516 GCA_003152225.1 Limisphaerales bacterium
GACGCGCCGCCCCAGGTGCTCGAAGGACCGCAACCGCAACTGGCTGATTTGCGTCTGCTGATTGTGGATGACAACCCGACTAACTGCCGCATTCTCACTTTGCAAACCCGCAAATGGGGAATGGTCCCGCGCGACACCCGGGAGGCGGCCCAGGCCTTGGAATGGTTGCGGGCGGGCGAGAGTTTTGATTTGGCCATTCTGGATATGCAAATGCCCGGCATGGACGGCCTCATGCTGGCCAGCGAAATCCGCAAGCTGCCGGGTCGCGCGACCATGCCCCTCGTGCTGCTGGCTTCCATCGGCGTCCACTCCGACCATCCCGATTTCGCCCGCGCTTCCATTGCGGGCTGCCTGACCAAGCCGATCAAGCCGGCCCAACTCCAGGAAACCCTCCTCCGCGCGATGTCCAAGTCCAGGCCCGTCGTCCGCCAGGCGGCGGTCGCCACCACCAAGCTCGATCCGACCTTCGCCAGCCGGTTTCCGCTTCGCGTGCTGCTCTGTGACGACAACATCGTGAACCAAAAAGTCGCGTCGCGTTTGCTCCAGCAGATGGGGTATCGCGCCGACCTGGCGGCCAATGGTCTGGAAGCCCTGGCCGCGCTCGATCGCCAACCTTATGATTTGGTCTTCATGGACGTGATGATGCCCGAAATGGGCGGCCTGGAGACCACACGCATCGTGCGTGAGCGGCAGCAACAGCCCTCACAATTCCCCAATTATCAGCTTTCGATCAAGATCGTCGCCATGACCGCCAGTGCCATGCAGGGCGACCGCGAAAAGTGTTTGGAGGCCGGCATGGACGATTATGTTGCCAAGCCGGTGCGGCTGGAGGACGTGCGCGCGATTATGGAAAGGTGGGCTCCGCTGGCGGGCAAGGCCCGTGCCGCAGAACCCGCGGTGGCCGCCACTCAAATCCCGCCGACCGCGAATCCGCCGACGCAGGCCAACCCTCCGGATGCGCCGCCGGAGGAAGCTCCCGTGGACAT
This sequence comes from Limisphaerales bacterium, assembly GCA_003152225.1. Classification (GTDB taxonomy): domain Bacteria; phylum Verrucomicrobiota; class Verrucomicrobiia; order Limisphaerales; family UBA8199; genus PALSA-1440. The sequence continues at coordinate 30,085 of PLZQ01000188.1, forward strand.
CTCCCGCTTGCTGGATTTCACCGATGGCGACCCGGCCAGCCTGCGTGAACTGGCGACGCTCTACCTGGACCAGACGAGCCAGCAACTCGCGCAACTGGAAGCCGCCGTTCGAGCCGATACCGCCCAGGAAGTGCGACGGCTGGCTCACAGTTGCGCCGGCGCCAGCGCTACTTGCGGCATGCGGCGGCTGGTGCTGCTGTTGCGCGAACTCGAGCGAGAGGGCTTCGAGGGGAAACTCACGAACGCCAAGCAGCTTTCCCGTCAGGCCAGCGAGGAGTTCGACCGGATCCGTCTTTTCCTGGAGGCGTATCTGGCTGAGCATTCCCCCCTCGCCGCCAAAACCTAAGCGTGAAGAAACTCCGTTCTGGACCGGGCTTTCAGCAGGTGCCAGTTATTGTTTTCTCGAATGCTCACGTAACGCGCCCGGCGGGT
>PLZQ01000188.1:30555-35192 GCA_003152225.1 Limisphaerales bacterium
CTCATGGTCGTGCCGTACAAACAAACGCCCGACCTTAACGGTTTGACGGACGAGGAGCTCGCGGACCTGCTCAAATTGACGCGGCGCTGCCAAAACGCGCTCTCGCGGGTGATGAAACCGAACGGTTTCAACATCGGGATCAACCTCGGGCAGGTCGCCGGGGCTGGGGTGCTGGGGCATCTGCACATTCACGTCGTGCCGCGCTGGCAGGGCGACACGAACTTCATGCCTGTTCTGGCGAACACCGTCGTGGTGCCGGAAGCGCTCCGGGAACTGGCGGCCAAATTGCGCGCCGCCCTGGCCAGTGATTAGCCATCCCGCGACCATGTTACCACGGCCAAAAGGCGTCTTCGCTCCCCCGCCAGAACGCAAGCCCGCACGCCTCCCGTACGCTCCTACCGCCTCACGTTTCAAGTTTCAAGTTTCACGCATCACGCATCACGTTCCTAACCATGCCCACTGAAACCCTCCACTTCGAAAACGCCCGGGTCGCGCAACAGCTCTACAACAACGACCCCCGCAATCTTCAGGCGCTCGAAGACCAACTCGGCGTCAAGGCCACTTCGCGCGAAGGCTGGATCAAGCTGGAAGGCGAGAGCGGGGCCGTGGACCGCGCCAAGCACCTGTTTCTGCAGCTTGAGCACTCGCTCAAGGCGGGCACGCCTGTGCGCAACCGCGAGTTCTCCCACGCTCTGGGCATCGTCAAGCACGAGGGCGTTCCCATGCTCAAGGACATCCTGAACGACCGCATTCAGACGTCCGAGAAGAAGCCCAGCGTGACCGCCAAGACGGTGGGGCAGAAGAAATACCTCGATGCGATACGCTGTAGCGATGTGACGATCGGCGTCGGCCCGGCCGGCACGGGCAAGACTTACCTCGCCGTTGCCATGGCNNGCGGTCGAGGCCGGCGAAGCGCTCGGCTTCCTGCCGGGCGATTTGTATGAGAAGATCATGCCGTATTTGCGTCCGCTGCATGATGCGTTGCAGGACATGCTGCCGCCCGAAGAGGTCCAGAAGCACACGGAACGGGGCGTCATCGAGATTGCGCCGCTGGCCTACATGCGCGGCCGCACGCTGAACAACGCATTCATTATTCTCGACGAGGCGCAGAACTCAACCACGGAGCAGATGTTCATGTTCCTGACGCGGCTGGGCATCAGCTCCAAGGCGGTGATTACCGGTGACGAGACGCAGATTGACCTGCCCATGCATAAGCAGTCCGGTTTGCTGGAGGCGCACCGCGCGCTCAAGCACATCGAAGGCATCGCCATTGTTGAATTCTCCAAGCGGGATGTTGTGCGCCATCCGTTGGTGCAGCGCATTATCGCTGCTTACGAAGAACACCGGGGCCAGGCGCGGTCTCGTCCGCCTGGGGAGGCAGAGCAAAGCTAAACGGGTTGAATGGCTACCGGGCTACGACGTCAAAAGGGCGAAGGGCAGGGGGGACCCAGCCAAGCTCGCAAATCGAGCCGCGTTCAACAGCGGACGCTAACGTTGCGGAATCGCCAGCGCCTTCGCCATGTGGACTTGCGCCTCCTGCGGCAGATCGTGCGGGCGCTGCTCCAGGAAACCTGGCGGGAGGGCAGTTTTGATCTGGCCTTTTACTTCGTAGCCGCGCCCGAGATGACACGCCTCAACGAGACTTTCCTGCAACACGGAGGCTCAACGGACGTAATTACCTTTGACTACACCGAAAGAGCAGGACAGGCGTCCCGCCTCTCCATTCCCGGCACGGCTGCGGTGCGTGCGAACGACCGGTGGGACGCCTGTCCTGCGTTGCTGCACGGGGAGATCTTTGTCTGCCTGGATGAGGCAGTATCCCAAGCCCGCCAATTTCACACCACCTGGCAAAGCGAGTTGGTTCGCTATGTGGTTCACGGCGTGCTGCATCTGCTTGGCTATGATGACCTGGACACGCGGGTGCGTCGGAAGATGAAAAAGGCCGAAGACGCGCTGGTTGGCTGTCTGGCCCGCCAGTTTGACTTCCGTGGCCTGAGCCGACCCGGACCCTGCGCCTGACCTGAGGCAGGCCGGAGATTGTGCCTCGGCTTTCCCTTGAGGCAGCGTCCCGCCTCGCCTAAGCTGATGGGGTGAAGAAGAGTCTTTTCGCAAGCTGGCAGGCCAATTTTTGGGCGGGCCTGGCCATTGTGCTGCCGGCGGTGATTTCCCTCGCGGTGTTGCGGTGGTTATTTGGAACGGTCGCCAACATCACCGACACGCTGCTGATTTTCCTGCCGACCAAGCTCACCCATCACGACGCCGGGAATGGGCCGATGTATTGGTACTGGAGCCTGGTGGCGCTGGTGCTGGCGATATTCCTGATCGGCACGGTGGGGTTGCTGGCCCGGAATTACTTCGGGCGGAAAATCATCGAATGGGTAGATTCGGCCCTGCTGCGCATCCCTCTGCTCAACAAGATTTACGGCGCCACCAAGCAGGTCAATGACGCCTTCTCTTCCGGCAACAAGACCGCCTTTCGCACGGTCGCGCTGGTGGAGTTTCCGCATGCCGGTGTTTACTCCATCGGATTCATCACCAGCGACCAGCAGGAAGAAGTGGAGGCCAAGACCGGCCAGAAGGTCGTCTGCGTGTTTGTGCCCGCCACTCCCAATCCCACCTCGGGCTTTCTGCTGATGGTTCCCGAAGCAAAGGTGATCAGGCTGGAGATGTCAGTCCCCGACGCCATCAAATATATCATCAGCCTCGGCGCCATCCTGCCCGGGTACTTTCCCCCCAGCCAGGATTCCAAAGCTGTGCGAGGTGGCGCGCTGTTGCCCCCGGGAGTCGTCGTCCGATGATTGAAACCGCCACGGGCCTGGTTTTCCGCACCCGACTGCTCACCGAGACCAGCCTCATTGTGCAGTGGCTCACCCCCGGCTTCGGCCGCCTGGCAACGGTGGCCAAAGGCGCGCGCCGGGCCAAGTCGCCGTTCGGCGGCAAATTGGATTTGTTCTATCTGGCGGATTTCAGCTTCAACCGCAGCTCGCGTTCCGAGCTCCATACGTTGCGCGAGGTCAGCCTGCGCGAGACCCACAGCGGCCTCCGCAAGGACCTCGGCCTGCTCCAGCAAGCCTCCTACTGCGCCGCATTGGTCGAACGCGCCACCGAGACGGAAACGCCTTTGCCCCAGATCTTTGAATTGATGGTCGGTCTGTTGCGGCACCTCCTGTCCCACCCGGCTCAGCCGCAGACTGTCTTCGCTTTTGAACTCAAATTGCTGGCCGAACTCGGGCTCAAGCCCGACCTGGCAAAAAGCCCACTGAATCCCGGCACCCGCCAGCTCGTGAAGGCTTTAACGGAAAATGATTGGCCGGTGATGGCTTGCTTGAAACTCAGCAACGATCAGGTCACTGAGCTGCGCCAATTCCTGCACGGCTTCTTGGAGTATCATCTGGGGAGCGTCCTGAAGAGTCGAGCGGGCGCGCTGGGGCTGTAGCGTCCAGCGTCGTCACGATGGCTTGCGCCGCGCGGCGGGCGGCGCCCGGACCACCCAAAGCGGCAATGACTTCAGCCAACCTGGCTTTAACCTTCGCGCAGCGGCCTTCATCGCGTAGCAGTTCAAGCGCCGCCCGGGCGATGTTATCCGGCGTGGCGGCGGCTTGAATGAATTCCGGGAAGAGTTCCTCGTTGGCCAGCAAGTTGGGCATGGCCGCGTATTTCACTTTTACGATGCGTTTGGCGATTTGCCAGGTGCTCCAGGACGTTTTGTAGAGGGCCACGGTCGGCAAGCCGAAGTAAGCGCACTCGATCGTGACGGTGCCAGTCGAGGCGATCGCCACGTCCGCTTCGGCCATGGCCCTGGGCAAACCGCCGACTTGGACAGCCAAACTGGCCGGCAGCTTGGAGGCTCTCGCCTGCGGAACCAGACCTTCATTCGGCAGAACCATCCGCATGCGCAGATTTGGGACCTTGGCGTGGAGCAATTCCAGGGCGCCGATCATCACGGGCAGATGGCGGCGCAACTCGTCCGGTCGGCTGCCTGGCAGGAGCAGCACTACCGGCGTTCCCTGGTCCCCTCGTCGCATGCCCGGCTTCCCTTGTTCTTGAGCGTACCTTTCTGCGATGGGATTGCCGACAAACTCCACGCGTAACTGCGGCACGCGCTTTGCATACCAGGCCTGCTCGAACGGGAAGATGCTCAGGACCAGGTCGTAGTCGCGCGCCATTTGGTAAGCGCGGCCCTCGCGCGATGCCCACACTTGCGGCGAAACGTATTGGATAATCGTGGGCTTCCAGTCGTGGAACCAGTCGGCGCGCGCGCGCGTGTATTGCCTGATGGCATGGGCAAAGCGGCGATTGAAGCCGGAGAAATCAACACAGATGATGGCGTCAGGCTGGCGCTCCAGGGCTAGCCGAAAGAGCTGGCGGAACAGTCTGCGGAACTTGAGATAGTGCTTCAGCACCTCCGACAGGCCAATGACCGAATGCTCCGTCATGTCGAAGGCCAGCTCGACTCCCGCCGCCGCCATCTGCGGCCCGCCGGCGCCAAAAAACCGCGGCTCCAGGCCGGTGTGGAGCGGCTGGTAATCCGCGGTCGGAATCGTGTCCGCCTCCGCCATCTGCCGCCGCAAGGCGCGGACGAGTTCCGCGGCGAGCAGATCGCCGCTGGCCTCGCCCGCAATCAGCATGAAGCTCTT
>PLZQ01000359.1 GCA_003152225.1 Limisphaerales bacterium
GCCCATGTCAGGCGCACACAAAGCGATGCACCGAATGAGCGGCACGCACGTCAGGCTGCGATTCGGGTGTCACAGGATGCCGCTCATCGGTGATCTTAATCGTTCGATTCTATGAAATACGGCACCCTTCGAGTTTTCTCTTTCCTGCTGGCTTTAACAAGCGTGCCTGCATGGGCGGGCACTCAATCGCTGATTCCAGACCCCTACGGGGACTTTAGGAGGCGGCTCGAAGGCGGGATTGGAGGTAGTTCAAGGTCGTGAAAGCGGGGCTTAAGCGTCCACTGATAATGTGGCAGCGTGACTTTTTAGTTTCTGGGCTGTTTAATTAAGGAGTGAACGAACGATGAACCGACCCTTGAAATGGGTAGTGGTTTTCCTTGCAGCCATTCTGCTGCTCGCCCTGATTTATTACGGAGGTCGCCTTTACAATGACGCTGACCAGAGGAGTTCCAAGTTGCCCACAGGCTCAGGCAAACCCTCGGTGGCAATCGGTGATAACCATGCGGTAATCCTGGCTTCTGACGGCAGCCTTTGGACTTGGGGGAAAACGGGCTTTGGCTGGCAAGTGCTAGGTCTGGGCAGTAACGTCAGAACTCAAGCTTGCCTACGGCGCATTGGTCGGGAAACCAATTGGGTGAACGTCGCTGTTGGGGGTTCAGCCACGCTGGCGCTCAAGGCTGACGGGACTATCTGGGCGTGGGGTGAGAATATTTATGGTCAACTGGGTGATGGCAGTAACGTGCGTGAAAAAGCATCCCCGGTTCGTTCGGTTCCTGGAGATGACTGGAAACAGGTGGCGACCTCAGGGATACACGTTACAGCCCTGAAACGGGACGGGAGTCTGTGGTCTTGGGGAAACAATTGGGCCGGTCAACTTGGCGATGGCACTACCAACAACAGCCGTGTACCGGTGCGAGTCGGCTCCTCCACCAACTGGACGAGGGTCTGGGCTAATCTGATCGAGAATGTGGGCCAGCAAACTGACGGTAGTCTTTGGTTCTGGGGCTGGGACTACACGCGCTCCCAAAGGGGTTCCAGCATCCCGGTTCCCACCCGCGTTTCGCCTGACACTAACTGGGTGGACGTGGGCATGGGCGACTGGATGGTCTTCGCCATCAAGTCCGATGGCACGCTCTGGGCCTGGGGCCGCGAGGCCCACCTCTTCACCGGCGCCACCAATGCCAATGCGGACTCCTCCCCCCTCCGCGTGGGCGCTGACACCGATTGGCACGCCTCCACCCCCTTCTGCCAAAAGCACCCGGCCTTCCTGAAACGCGATGGATCGCTCTGGGTTTTTGAGGGCTCCGACCAACCCCGCGTCAGCGGTCGCGGGGGTGTCGCCGACGTGACCACCGTGTTAAGCGGATGGGTCACCAATAATCAGTTGAGCTGTAGGGCGGGCGGCTCAGAACTGGGCGACGACCCGGCGTTCGGCGTCCTGAAGAGTCTCCAAATCACCTTTCAACTGGGTGCCGCGACCCAGACCCAGGCGTTTCAGGAAAACTCAACCGTGAGCCTTGGCGGGACTGGGGAGCCCTTGACCATCATCCGGGCACTTTATGGAGATCCGAGGGTTCTCAGTAACGGCCCCGCGCCGTCGTTACGGGTCGTGATCTATGAACCGCGGCGGCTGCGCCGGATTGAGTTTCAGAAGAACGTCGCGGCCTTTGCAACCGGACGCCATGGGCTGGGCGTTGCTTTGACCGCCGATGGCCAAGTCTGGACCTGGGGTGAGGCACTGGGCCGGGAAACGCCTCTGATACCGCCATTGCAATTGCTTTCCAAGGGTCTCAATCGGATCGGCATTGGTGTTCAGTGGGGCGATCCCCACCCCGTTATATTCAAAAGGCCGACTTTAATCGAGATCGAGACTCGCTGAGCCGGGGGAGAACTTAACAGTCCCGGCGGAGCCAAAGGCTGAATGTGTTCTGCATCCAGCCCCTCGCCTCGTCTATCGGCGCTTCCTGCCCATAGCGCCTTCCCCGATGTAGCTGGTCACGTCATTCCACCGGAGTCCGTATTGCTTGTTGAGCACTCACTATTGACACTGCCCGGGCAGTTTGATAAGAAAAGCCCATGCCACGGAAGCTGAGGATTCAGTATCCTGGGGCCATGTACCACGTGATGAACCGTGGGGACCAACGGGAGGCCATCTTTGGGGATGACGTTGTGCTGGACGTTGCAGCAGGTCGGAGACGGAAGGCCATTGACTTGCCGCCTAAGATCACTGCAACCGACACCCCATAGCCCTTCGCGAAAACCAATGCAACCGTCCGCGCCCACCATGCGATGCACCGAATGAGCGGCACGCACGTCTGTCCGCGATTGGGATGGCTTTGGATGCCGCTCATCGGTGATCTTGATCGTTCGGTGCAGTGCATATGAACCTCACAGCAGCCGCGGTTCAGGAAGAGGCAGTGGGAGCCTTTCCGAGACAGAGGGCAGCCGGGAATCGCCAGCTATGGAAGTGGGCATGGTTCATCGGGTTTATTGTAATAGCAGGCTGTGGTACAGTTGACACCCGTAACACGGATTCCAAGCCGTGGAACCAGCCGACCAAGGCGGACGTTTCGCAAAGCTGGCCGTGGCATGACCTCCAGCTTCAGGAAAGCTACTGGCAATCCCCAGGAGGTCACTATCCTTAGTCCGAGCCGACCCAATGGCTACCTCAGGTATATCTTGGACACCGCCGGCACCGAACAAGAGCGCTCCAGGCAAGGGCGGGATTACGTCTCTGTTTCATGCTGGACGCTCTTGGCCCGCCCTGCCTGAGCGCTGTCGTTAACTCAGTGCCGGCACATGCTTGCGGGCTGAGGATTGGTCCTTTGCCCGGAGCACGACGGCGGGTTAGCCCGCCAAAGCATCTATCCCCGTCCTTTCCTACGCCTTCGCCACTTCCGCGCGGTGCGCCCAGACCTTCTCGAAGGCGGCGACGTACTGGTCGATCAGCTCGGGCGCTTGCCCGTAGAACAAGGGCAGGAAGACGTGGTTGGCGTTGATGTAGGCGTTGCCGGGCATCGAGGCGGGGATCGTTGGCGCATGATGGAACCACTTGGCCTCGGAATAGATCTTCAACTTGTGCTGCTCGGGGTAGTCCCAGAAATTCACGTCCGCCCCTTCGGCCTTGAGCGACTTGACCAGTGCATCGCGTGAGAAGCCAAGTTTCTTGAAGTCGAGGAGCAGCATGTTGCGGCTGTAATAGACCCGTTTCTGGTCAGCCCGGCAGTGCGGCTCGGTCAGGCCGTCCAGCTTGGTCAGCCGATCATTCATGGCGCGGACATTCTGTTCCACGAGCTGATTCATGGCGTCGAGTCCCTTGAGCTGCTGGCGAGCCAGGGCGGCGGCCAGCGGGTGCATCCGGTATTTCTGGCCGAACCCGGTGCCGGCGTAAGCGCGCACGGGGCTGTCCTTGGGGAATGTCTCAGGGAGGTCGTAGTGGCCGAACGCGGCGGCGCGCTCGAAATACTCCCGCGTCTGATACATTCCCATGCCGCCTTCGATGCACGGCATGACCTTGGAGGCCTGGAAGCTGTAAATGCCCATCGCGCCCCAAGTGCCCATCTTCTTGCCCTGCATGGATGCCCCGTGCGCGTGGGCAGCGTCTTCGAGAACGATGAGGCCCTTCTCTTTGGCCCAGTCGCTGATGATGTCCATCTGGCAGGGGAGCCCCCACGAGTGCATCGGCACCACGGCGTGCGTGCGGGGAGTGAGCTTGCGCTTGGCGTCTTCCAGGTCGAACGTCGCGGTCTTCGGATCGATGTCGATGAAGATGGGCACGTAGCCGAAGAAGCGCATTGCGAGGCAGGTGGCGAAGAACGTGTAGGACGGCACCATGATTTCGCTGCCGGCCGGCAGGTCGAGGGCGAAATACATGCTGGTGAGCGCGCTGGTGCCGTTGATGTGATTCTTTACGAATGGCGCCTGGGTGTAATCCTTCCACTCCTGTTCGAACGCGGGCAGCTCCTCATAGAACTTATTGCTCTCGAGCATGGCGCCCAGGGCATTCTTCTCGGCGTCGCCGTAGCGCGGCCATTTGGTCAGCGCGGCAAACTGGTCTTTGGGAAAATTGACCGCCTTTTCGCCGCCGGATAGCGCCAGCGTCTGGGTCTTGGGCGCTGCGAAACCGTAGTCGGCAACCGATAAGCCAGCGACTGCCACAGAGCTCGTCTTGAGAAAACTCCGCCTGGTATATTTGCCTGAGTCTTTATTCGTTGGGTTTAACATAAGAATGTCTGGCGAATATGCTCTGGCAAGCGTACCGGGATTGCAATGCCAATTGTTGAAGGCCATAACATGAATATCAGGCTCTACGACGCACATAATCATTTGCAGGACGCCCGCCTGGCGCCGCATCGGGAGGCGGTCCTGGCGGCAATGCAAAAGGAGGGCGTTGCCAGCATGGTCGTCAACGGCTCCTGCGAAGAGGATTGGCCGGAAGTTCTCGCGCTGGCGCGGGAATGCCCCCAAGTGATCCCCTCATTCGGTTATCACCCCTGGTATGTGAAGGAGCGGTCGCCGGACTGGCAAGCGGCGCTGGTGCGCTATTTGGACACGGTGCCGTCCGCTATCGGAGAGATCGGCCTGGACCGGTGGATCAAGGACTACGACCTTGTGGCGCAGGAGGAAGTGTTCGGGTGGCAACTGCGCCTGGCGGCGGAACGAAACCTGCCGGTAAGCATCCATTGCTTACAGGCATGGGGCCGGCTGCTTGAGCTGCTCCGTGCCGGGCCGTGTCCGCGGTGCGGCTTCCTCCTGCACTCCTTCGGCGGGCCCAGCGAGGTGATCGCTCCGCTCGCGGAGCTGGGCGGCTACTTCTCTGTCCCCGGCTACTTCGCGCACGAGCGCAAGGCCCGCCAGCGCGAGGCCTTTCGGCACGTGCCGCCAGATCGGCTGCTCATCGAGACCGATGCGCCCGACCAGCTCTTGCCCTCAGAGCGTATCCAGTATCCCCTCACCGACCCGGCCACCGGCAAGGCGATCAATCACCCGGCCAATTTAGGCGCCGTGTATCGCTTCGTAGCGGAGTTGCTCGATGAGCCGCTAGAGGAGCTTGCTGAACGCGTGGAGCAGAACTATCAACGGTTGTTTGGGACGCTCGCGAGGGGAAGCTAAGAACGCCGAAATCAACCACAGATGGACACAGATTCTGAGGGCTGAACTCCATTGTTACTTCGCTTAGCTGTGGGGCACCTTTTGGTGAGGGGATTGCCAACCTGAGAAAGCCCGGTTTTGAGCAGTCCTCGTCTGTGTCTATCTGTGTCCATCTGTGGTTGATTTCGGCCTTGGCTAATCCGGCTTTACGACGATCCGCTGCATAATCCGCGACACCGCCACCAATCCAAACACTCCCGTCACAAAGCATGCCGTGCCGAAGCCGGTGTCGCAGTCAAGCCTCAGGTCCGGCGCCGACGGCCGCTCGCCACAAACCGCGCCGTCCTTGGCCGGATACACGACGGGCTCGCGCGAGACGACGCACTCGACCCCAAAGGGCTGGTCGCCGCGCGGGAAGCCGTGCCGCGTGCGCAGTTTCTTGCGGACCTCCTGCAGCAGCCGGTCATGACTGGAGAATGCCAGGTCCATGACCTGCACCGCCGTGGGATCACGCCGGCCGGCTGAGGCGCCGGTGGTGATCACCGGGATGCTGCTCTGGCGGCACATCGCAATCAGCAGGCACTTGCGGGCCGGGCTGTCGATGGCATCGAGCACATAATCGTAGTGCGGCTGGAGAATCTCGCGGGCGTTGGACTTGAGGAAGAACGCCTGGAGGGGATGCACCACGCAGTCGGGGTTGATGGCCCGCACGCGCCGCGCCAGGACTTCCACCTTCGGCTTGCCCAACTCGCCGTCCAGCGCATGCAGTTGGCGGTTGACGTTGCTGATGCAGACATCGTCCAGGTCCACCAGTGTCAGTTCGCCTATGCCGGAGCGCGCCAGCGCTTCGACCGCCCACGAGCCGACTCCGCCCAGGCCGATCACGCACACATGGGCGCGCCGGCTACGCTCGAGCCCTGCCTTCCCATATAGTCGGCCAATGCCGCCAAAGCGCCTTTCAAAATGGTGCATGCAAGCCGTCTTCTACGAAAAAGGCCACTCCATGCCAAGCTGCGACTGGCCCGAGCAATGCTGTTACAAGTCCTGCGGCGCACTTGCTGAACGAAGCAGCTCGGCGAGTGCGGATCCGCAGAATGCAGATGTCCCAATAACGGACATGCGTGTCGCTGCGCCTTTGAAGGCTTTGAACCGCGCGCGCCGTGCCTGGGTTATTAGGAAAGGGCATCACGATTTACCCGGGACGGTGGGCGCCTTCCGACGCCCGATTCGCGTGCAGGACCTGGCCATTGGCGGGAATATTCCTGCCGGCCCTCGCCCCACCGAACCCGGCGGTTTCCAGTAACCAACTCGAACCCCCGCTTGACCGCCGGTGCCTGTCGCGGATAAGAGGCGGCTTTGGCATTGACGGCCTTCATCTTCCGGCACAATCTGGTCTAAGAGACTAATGAAGGCGCCGGAGAACCTACTATTCTTCTTACCTCAATATCAATCCAGGTTAATGCTTGTAACTGTATATAAACCGTTCGGCATAAGATGAAACCACGCTTCTACCACCATCTGGCGGCTCACTTCCCGGCGATCGTCGCCCAGGCAGGCGGCGTGGCCCTGGTCTCTTTCGCTTCGGTTTCTTACGCGCCCCTCATCGCGGTGGACTCTGGCTTTTCATCCCTTGCGGGATTGGCGCTTGCCGTTGTGGCGGCCTACGCGCTTGGGGCGATCTTGAGCATCCTCTTTGTCGGGCCCTTGGTGTGTCGCCTCATTTACAGGCTAGTGGGCGCCCCGTTCCATGAAGGCGATCAGGTTGTAATTCTGTGCGGAAAGAGGAAAGGCAAGATTACAGAAGTTTACGAGGTGTGGAAATCGCGTGGTGAAGTTCGGCTTCGTCTTTCAGACGACGAAAGCGAGAGCGTCACCGACGTTTACTCATATTATGAGGTCCTGAAGTGCGCGCCAGCGAATCATGCGCTCCACATGAATGGCGGCCCGATTCGTTAATCGGCGATTGCACAAATATCGCGGCTCCGGTGTCTATAGAGTATGACCAGCAAAACAAAGTGGCTTCTGTTTGGGACGCTCGCCGGCCTCACGGCCGTTGCCGCTCTCGACTTTGTTTATCTGCTCGGCTATCGCCACGGTATGCAGGAAGAACGACGGGCTTCCACAGCCGGACACCAGCTAACCTATACCATCGTTGGACCCACGGGCCGGGGCGCGAGGACGGTGGTGAATGCGCCGGATCCCAGGGCCTACCGGGACTTGGGGCATTCCTCGCCTTAGCAGCCAATCCACCTGGTTATTCTGCGCGCAGCTCTCCTTAACGGAGCGGAGCGATCCTCGTTTCGGGGCGCGCTCCGGCCCAATCCCCACTCTCGACAGGGCCAAGAAATCAAGTAACCTGCCAACGACCGCACCTGTCTCATTAGAGACAAACTGTCCGGTTGAAAGAATTATGGCAAAAGACGGCAAGTTCCGCTGGTCAAAGTGGATATTCATTTTAGTAGTGCTCGGCGCCGCGGTGGGCGGCGTGATGTATTTCAAGAACGACCACACCGCCGCGCCGCAGTATCAAACTGCGCCGGTCACGCGCGCCGATCTCACGCAGGTGGTGACCGCGAACGGGACGTTGAACCCGGTCCTCAACGTCCAGGTCGGCAGCCAGATTTCCGGCAACATCGCCAAGCTCTTTGCCGACTACAATTCCCTCGTCAAATCCAACCAAGTGGTCGCCCAACTGGACCCGGCCATCTTCCAGGCGGCCGTCCATCAAGCCGAGGGGGACCTGGCCAACGGCAAGGCCGCGCTCGAGCTACAGCAGGTGCAAGAGAGGCGCTCGAAGGTGCTGTTCGATAACAAACTCATCTCGGACTCCGACTACGACACGGCGGTTGCCTCCCTCCATCAGGCCGAGGCGCAGTTGAAGATGAAACAAGCGGCCCTGGAGCGCGCGCAACTGGATTTGGACCATTGCACCATTTACGCCCCGGTGGACGGCATCGTCATCTCGCGCAATGTGGATGTCGGCCAGACCGTCGCCGCCAGCATGAACGCGCCGGTGCTGTTCCAGATCGCCAACGACCTCTCCAAGATGCAGATTGATGCGAGCGTGTCCGAGGCCGATGTGGGCACCGTCGAGGAACGGCAGAGGGTGAACTTTACGGTGGATGCTTACCCGAATCGCACTTTTATCGGGAGCGTTGTTCAGATCCGCAACTCGGCCAGCAACGTCCAGAATGTCGTCACCTATGATACGGTTATCGGCGTCACCAATGCTGATTTCAAGCTCAAGCCGGGGATGACGGCGACGGTCTCGATCACGACTGGCCAGCGCACGAACGTGTTGAAGATTCCGAACGCCGCGCTCCGCTTCAAGCCGCCGGAGCCCTCCACCAACCAGACACTGGTGGCGCGGCTGCTGACGAAAGTTGGGTTGGGCAAAGAGCCGAAGACCGCCGCGACAAACGCCGTGCCGGTCGCCAAGGCCGGCGGCAGCAACAAGGTTGAGACGGCAGAGAACACTTCGCCGCCGCTCACCGGCAATGAGCCGCCGGAGGTATTAATGCGCCGGGTGCGCGAGATGCGGGATCGGGGAGAGGAGCCGCCGCCGGAGATTCGCGCCAAGCTGCGGGAATTATTCCAGAGCGGCGCCTTGCAGCGGCCCGGTCAGGGCGGCGCGTCTATGGGCGGCGGGAACGGTTCGCGGCCTCGCCCGGCGTCGGCCGCCTGGCGCACCATTTATGTTCTGGCGACCAACACGCCGCCCGGCGGCGGTGACCCTGTGCTGGTGCCGCGGGCCGTCCGCGTCAGAGCCGGCATTACTGACGGCTCTTATACTGAAATTACCGACGGCTTGCAGGAAGGGGAATTAGCCATCATTGCGGTCAGGTCATCCTCAGCGCAGGCGGCCGCCACGTCCACCAGCGGGACGAGTCCGTTTGGCGGGCCGCCGCGGTTCCGCTAATGAATCATGCCGCCCAAACCGGACAACGCGGCCGCCGCAGTGGCGACCGTGCCCGAGGAGGTAACCGGCGAGCCGCGCCGCGTGGTGACGGGGGCATTGCCGTGGCGGCAGACGTTTGCCGCGCTGAAGCACCGCAACTTCCGGCTCTTCTTCTCCGGCCAGATGATTTCGCTGATTGGCACGTGGATGCAGAACACGGCCCAAAGCTGGCTGGTCTATCAACTCACGGGCTCGAAGCTCCTGCTGGGCATCGTCGCTGCCGTGGGTTCCGCGCCAATGCTGCTGTTCTCGATGTGGGGCGGGTCGGTGGCAGACCGGCATCCGAAACGGACGGTGCTGCTCTTCACACAGAGCGGCATGATGGTGCTGGCGTTCGTGTTCGCCGCGTTGGTTTGGAGCGGGCTGGTGCGTCCCTGGCACATCATGGTGCTGGCGGCGCTCGGGGGAGTCGCCATGGCGTTCGACATGCCGGCGCGCCAGGCCTTCGTGGTCGAGATGACCAGCCGCGAGGACTTGATGAATGCGGTGTCGCTCAACAGTTCCGTCTTCAACGGCGCGCGCGTGGTCGGACCGGCGGTGGCGGGCTTCCTTATGGCGCAGGCGGGCCTGGGCGCGTGTTTCTTCCTCAACGGGCTGAGCTTCGTGGCGGTGCTGGCTGGGCTGTTACTGATGCGGCTGCCCCGGTTCGTGCCGCCCGCCGCGCCGACCTCCACCTGGCAACATGCCCTGGACGGGTTTGCCTATGTGGCGAAGCACCGCCGGGTGCGCACCCTGTTGCTGCTGGTGGCCGTTGTCGGCGTGTTTGGCTGGTCCTATTCGGTGCTGCTGCCGGCCTTCGCCACGGACGTGTTGCGCGTCGGCAGCCGCGAATACGGGATGTTGCTCAGCGCCAACGGCATCGGCGCGCTCTGCGGGGCGCTGGTGGTCGCCACCTATGGCGATCGCCTGCCCCGACGGTTGCTGGTGTTCGGCGGCCTGGAACTTTTCTCGCTGATGCTGCTGCTGCTGGCCGTGACGAGCAATTACTACCTGGCGCTGGTGTTTATGGCGATCGCCGGCTGGGGCATGCTGCTTTATTTCTCCACCAGCAACACCGTGATTCAGACGAGCGTCGCCGACGGTATGCGGGGGCGTGTCATGGGCATTTGGGCGCTGATGTTCGGCGGCATGATGCCCTTGGGCGGTTTGGAGGCCGGCGCCGTCTCACACTGGATTGGCGTGCCGTGGGCCGTCGCCATCGGCGCGGTGGTTTGCGGCTCCACGGCCCTGGTGGCGTGGTTGTTGGTGCGCAAGTACCCGCCCAGCCCCAGCACGCAGCCGGAGTGAATGGGTCGTATGGTTACCTGAGTTGCATGGTTACATAGGTTACATAGGTTACATGAGTTACATAAGTTACATCGTCGCATGGCGACAGTGGACGACTTCGCGGAATATGAGTATGGCCCGTGTAACATATGCAACCCATGCAACTCAGGTAACTCCTTATCATCATAGCACCGCCGGATGAATACCGTTATTCAACTTCAGGATATCCACAAGACCTACCACACTGGCGAGGTGGACGTGCAGGCCGTGCGCGGCGTGTCGGTGGAGGTCTCCAAGGGCGAGTTTGTCGCCCTGATGGGCGCCAGCGGTTCCGGCAAGTCCACCATGATGAACATCATCGGCTGCCTCGACCGGCCAACCAAGGGGAAGTATTTGCTGGATGGCATTGACGTCTCGCAGCTCAGCCGCGACGAGCTGGCCGACATCCGCAACCAGAAGCTCGGCTTCGTCTTCCAGGGCTTCAACCTGCTCTCCCGCACCTCCGCGCTGGAGAATGTCGAACTGCCGATGCTTTACGCCCGCCAGCGCCTGGCCGGAGCAAGCCAGCGCGAGCGGGCTCTGAAGGCGCTAGATGCGGTCGGACTGGCCGACCGCGCGGACCACAAGCCGAACCAGCTTTCCGGCGGCCAGCAGCAGCGCGTGGCCATCGCCCGCGCGCTCTCCAACGACCCATCCCTGCTCCTGGCCGACGAGCCGACCGGCAACCTCGACACCCGCACGAGCGTGGACATCATGGGCGTGTTCCAGAAGCTCAACGATCAGGGCATGACCATCGTCATGGTGACCCATGAACTGGACGTTGCCCAGTACACCAGGAGGATGGTTGTCATGCGCGACGGTTTAGTGGTCAGTGACACTCCCGTGGCCAAACGCCTGATCGCGGAGGACGAGTTGCGCCGCCTGCAAGCGGAGCAGAAGGCCGTGCAACTCGCCTATTGACCATGCGCTACTTCGTTATCTTCAAAGCCGCCTTCCGCGCGCTGCGCCGCAATAAGATGCGGACGATTCTCACCATGCTGGGCATCATCATCGGCGTCGGCGCGGTCATCGCCATGGTCGGCATTGGCAACGGCGCCAAGGCCCAGGTCCAGGCCCGCATCGCCGCCCTCGGCCAGAACGTGATCCAGGTCTTCTCCGGCAGCATCAACCGCGGCGGCGTCCGCTCCGGTTTTGGCGGCGCCGGCACGCTGACCGTCGAAGACGCCCTGGCCATGGGAAGGGAAGTGCCCGGCGTGGCCGGCGTCAGCCCGGAGGTCCGCAGTGGCGCCCAAGCCATGGCCGGCAACAACAATTGGTTCACATCGGTCATGGGCGAGAGTGTTGATTACCTAACGATTCGCCAATGGGACCTGGCGGATGGCGTGATGTTCTCCGACTCCGACACCCGGTCCGCCGCCAAGGTCTGCGTTCTCGGCAAAACGGTTGCCGACAATCTGTTCCCGGATGATGACCCGATCGGCAAAATCATCCGCATTCGCAATGTGCCCACCAAAGTCCTCGGCGTCCTCAAACCCAAGGGCGCCTCCATGTTCGGCTCGGATCAGGACGACGTCATCCTCGTGCCCTATACCACTGGCATGAAGCGCTTTGCCGGGGTGACCATGCTCCGCTCCATCAACGTGCAGGCGGCCAGCGCCGAGGAAATGGCCGACGTCCAAAAAAGCATCGGCGATTTGCTTCGGCAGCGGCACCGCATCCAACCGAACGCCGACGACGACTTCATCCTGCGCAACCAGCAGGAAATCGCCGAAACCATGAGCGCCACCACTGATGTGATGACCGCCCTGCTGGCCGCCATCGCCAGCGTGTCCCTGCTGGTGGGCGGCATCGGCATCATGAACATCATGCTCGTCAGCGTGACCGAACGCACGCGCGAGATCGGCATCCGCATGGCTGTCGGCGCGCGCGCCCGCGACATCCTCCTGCAATTCCTGATCGAAGCCGTCGTGCTCAGTTCCACCGGCGGCATCCTGGGGATATTATGCGGCATCGGCGGCGCCAAGCTCATCACCATGATCAAGGAATGGCCCACGCTCGTCTCCGCCAACTCCATCATCATCGCCTTTGCCTTCAGCGCTGCGGTGGGGGTGTTCTTCGGCTTCTACCCTGCCCGCAAAGCCTCACAGCTTGATCCCATCGACGCTTTGCGCTACGAGTGAGCACAGTCAAAATATGAAAAAGCAAGAGACCTCCAACACCGGCGTGAGCCGGCGCCAATTCATCAGCCGCACCGCGACCGCCGTGGCGGCGTTCAGTGTAGTTCCCCGCCACGTCCTCGGCGGCCCGAGGTTCGTCGCGCCCAGCGAGAAGATCAATATTGCCATCATTGGCTGCGGCGGGCAGGGCCGGACCAACGTCCGCAGCCTCTTCAACTTCCCGGATGCGCAGATCATCGCGGTGGCTGACCCCATCGAATCCGAAAATCTGGATGCCTTCTATTTCAAGGGCAACGCGGGCCGCCTGCCCGTGAAGGCGGAAATCGAAAAGCATTACTCGGAGAAGACGCCCAACTTCAAAGTGGCCGACTACGAGGACTTCCGCGTGATGCTGGAGAAGGAGAAGTCCATCGATGCCATCCTCTGCGCCACGCCCGATCACCTGCACGCTTATGTTTGCGTAACGGCGATGCGCCAGGGCAAACATGTCTATTGCGAAAAGCCGCTCACCCACAACGTCTGGGAGGCGCGCCAGGTGGCCAGGGTGGCGAAAGAGACCGGCGTGGCGACCCAGTTGGGGAACCAGGGCCACTCCGGCGACTTCATCCGCCAGACCTGTGAGATGATCTGGGATGGGGCGATTGGCGATGTGCGTGAAGTCCATGCCTGGACCAATGCCAGCCGTTGGAATAAGCAAATTCTCAGCGGCCAGCCGTCGGCGGAGCCGGTCCCCAAAGGGGTGAACTGGGATTTGTGGCTCGGGCCGCGGGAAACGCGACCCTACAGCTCAGCCTACTCGCCCGTCTCCTGGCGGGACTTCTGGGACTTCGGCACCGCGCCCATTGGAGACTTCTTCTGCCATAACTTTGATCCGGCCTGCTGGGCGCTGGATCTGCGCGAGCCGCTCAGCGTCGAGGCGTCCGCCGCCGGCGGAGTGGACTCGTATATTGCGCCGCCCGGAGGACTCTACACCTACCACTTCGGTCCGCGCGGCAAGATGCCTGCCGTCAAATTCATGTGGTATGAAGGTGGGTTGATGCCGGAGCGCCCCGAGGGTTTGGAGGAGGATGATCAGCTTGGCGCCAACGGCAACGGCATCCTGTTCATCGGCGACAAAGGCATGATCACTTGCGGCGGCTGGGCGGGCAGACCAACTCTGTTACCCGGCTCCAAGGACGAAGCTTACAAGCGCCCGGCCAAGACCCTGCCGCGATCCAAGGGCCACCACCGCGATTGGCTCGACGCCTGCAAAGGCGGCAAACCCGCCAGCGCCAACTTCGAATACGGCGCCGCCTTGACGGAAGTCGGCCTTCTCGGCCTGGTAGCATTGCGCCTCGGCAAGAAGATGTATTGGGATGCCAAGGCCATGAAAGCCACCAATGCCCCGGCGGCTGATCACTTCCTCAAAGAGACCTATCGCCCCGGCTGGGAAGTGGCATAGACCGAGCGCAACTGCCAAACCTACCGGCGAGCTTTCGGGCGTCCCTGGACGCTGCCATCGGACAGTAGCACATTGTTGTGAATCGGGCACACGGTGAGAACCTCCTGCGGGTTGGTCTCGTTGACATTCGTGCCCGAATACAGCCGGTAACTCACATTGGCCGACTGGAAGCTAAGGAAGTTGAGCGCCGGCTGCCGTTTTGAGTCCGCGGGACAGACCAGAATATTCGGAGTGCTCAACTCGTTGGACATGACTTGGAAGATCCGGGCCGAATTGCTGTCAAGGCCATCGATTCCCGGCGCGGATAACTCCATCGTGCCACCCTTGTTGGTGCTGACGTTGAATGGGTAATTGCCATCATGGTCAATCGCCCAGACGCGAAACGCGAGGCCGATCTGTTTCATGTTGTTCGCGCATTGGATTCGTTGGGCCTTGTCCTTGGCCCGCGCCAGGGCGGGCAGGAGCATGGCGGGTAAAATGAGCAAAGTCGCCACCAGGCCGACATAACCCATGATTAAGCCTGCGAGAGCGAAGCCTGCGCCGCCGTATTGTCCCGGCAACCGCCGGGCACGGGCGCGCGCCAGGTGGCCGCAAATAAAGGCGGGAATGCCCGTGAACAGACCGAAGCACACCAACGATAGCAGGCCCAGAACAAAGCTCGTAATCGCCAGGCCTTGCTGCTTTGCCGGGGTCTGACCCGCCGGTGGGGGCGGCGATGAGGGTCCCGCGCTGGGAACGCCCCCAGCGGCTGCGAAACCGAGTTCCTGGAACTCAGCCGCCGTCTTCCAATCCGCCGCCCCGTCTGCTTGCACACGAGTCCGCGCATTGACCCGACCGTCGGCTATCCACTGCCGCATTTGCCCGAGGCTGATGGGACCGTATTGCTTGCCGTCCGCACCGATGATCTTATACATGGCTTATCCTTTCTCGCCTTGCTCTTGGCCCGCATGCTCGGCCCCCAGGCCCAATCGGTCAATCGGAAAGCGACCTGCGAGACGCGGGCGGGCGTATCTCACCAATACTTTCGGTGCAGCGTCATCCGTCGATTGGTTGCAGCGGTGTTGCCAGAATCAACTGATAGAACGCTAAATCAAGCCATCGGCCAAACTTGAATCCAACCTGGCGGATCGTACCGCAATAGATGAACCCCAGTCGCTCGTGCAGCGCGAGGCTTGGCTGGTTCGACGCATCGATCGCCCCTATTAGAACATGGTAATCTCGCACGCGGGCGGCCTCGATAATCTCCTCCAGAAGCCGACGCCCGACGCCCCGACGGCGAAAGCGCGCGTCAACATAAACCGAGTGCTCGACCGAATACTTGTAGGCCGGCCATGCCCGGAAGGAGCCGAAACTGGCAAATCCCATCAACTCACCGCCATCTCCCTGCGCGCCAATCACAGGAAAGTTCCCCTTCGCTTTCGCCTCGAACCAAGCTTTCATCATATCCGCAGGGCGAGGCTTGTAGTCGTAAAGAGCGGTCGAATTGACGATCGCATCGTTGAATATCGAGAGTATCTGCGCCGCGTGTCTCTGAGGCTCGCATTGGATGATGGTCATGGCAGGATTAAGGATGGCACGCAACGACCGGCCTCAGAAGCGGAAAATCTCAGCAGGGTCATAGCGGGGCCAGAAGGGCTTGTTTCAACTGCTGATCGGCGCGAAGGCGGGCTTGACGCGCCACCCCCGGCTCGCCTATGGTTCCCGGCTCGCTGAGCGGCGGAAACCGTAAACCCCTCGCCTATTGCACTTTGTCAGCGACTAACGGAAAGGTTTGCTTGTGAATGTAACAGTCGAAAATTTGGCCCCGTGCAAAAAGCTGATGCGGGTGGAAGTGGAAGCGCAGAAGGTGGATGAAACCTTCGAGACGGTGATGAAGGACTTCCGGCGGGAGGCCAACCTGCCGGGTTTCCGGCCGGGCAAGGCGCCCAAAGAAATGGTGCTGCGCAAATACGAGAAGGACATCCAGGAGGAGGCCAAGCGCAAGCTCATCTCGGAAGCCTATCGCAAGGCGGTCGAGGAAAAGAAGCTGGACGTGCTGGGCCAGCCCGACATCGAGGAAATCCAGTTCAGCCGCGGCCAGCCGCTGCAGTTCGCCGCCACGATCGAGACCGCCCCGGAGTTCGAGCTGCCCGAATACAAGGGCCTGCCGGTCAAGCGCGAGCTGCAGAGCGTGACCGATGCGGATGTCGAACGCGCGCTCACCCTGTTGCGCGAGCGGCAGGTGGGCTACACGAAGGTCGAGCGCCCGGTCCAAAGCGGCGACATTGCCGTCGTCAACTACGTTGGCACCTGCGAAGGCAAGCCGATTACTGAACTCGCCCCCACGGCCAAAGGGCTGACCGAGCAGAAGAATTTCTGGGTGGAAGTCACCCCCAATTCCTTCATCCCCGGCTTTGGTGACCAGCTCATCGGCGCCAAGGCAGGCGACAAGCGGACCGTCACGGTGGACTTCGCGGCAGATTTCGTGACGCCCCAGCTCGCAGGCAAGAAAGGCAGCTACGAGGTTGAAGTGGTCGAGGTGAAGGAGAAGACGCTGCCGGCGCTGGATGACGCCCTGGCCAAGGCGTATGGGGCCGAGAACCTGGAGAAGCTCCAGGCCGGCGTGCGCCGGGACCTGGAGCACGAGCTGAAGTTCAAGCAGGACCGGACCCTGCGCAACGAGCTGATCGGCGCCATGATGAACCGGGTCACCTTTGATCTGCCGGAAACCGCGGTCGCCCAGGAGACGCGCAACGTGGTGTATGATCTGGTGCAGGAAAACACCAAGCGCGGCGTTCCCCGCGAGGCGATCGAGCAGCAGAAGGAACAGATCTTTTCGGCGGCGACGCGCAATGCCAAAGAGCGCGTAAAAGTCCAGTTCCTGCTGCAGAAGATCGCGGAGAAGGAAGACATCAAGGTTTCCCAGGAGGAAATCGCCCAGCGCGT
>PLZQ01000265.1:0-11297 GCA_003152225.1 Limisphaerales bacterium
TTGTATAGGGAACCACTAGGTACTGGATAGGGGATCGCTACTTGTACGCCGGGGATACGCTAGGGATACACTGGCTGCACGCCCGAAAAGGTGTCAGTCAATGATAATGTAATATTTCCCGGTTGACATTATGCTTGCGAATTGCTCATCTCGATCCACGGTCTATGGCTCGCAAGCTGCGCATCCAATACCCTGGGGCGATTTACCACGTGATGAATCGCGGCGACCACCAGGAATTGATCTTCTCTGACGATGACGACCGAAGCCTTTTCGTCTCAACGTTGGCGGAGGGCTGCCAGAAGACGGGCTGGCAGATACACAGCTTCTGTTTGATGTCGAATCACTTCCACTTGGTGATCGAGACTCCCAATGCGAATCTGGTGGAGGGGATGAAATGGTTGCTGGGCGAGTGGGGCATTCCTTGGGACCGGCCTGGTGCTGGCGGCCAATTTGCGGCGGTGATCGAGACGCGGCGGCAGGCGGAGCGGGACCAGGAGTTTAAGCCTTTGGTCCGGGGTTGGTGCGTGGGCTCAGAACAGTTTCGGTCGGAGATGCTGCAATACATCGAGGAGCAGCGGGGGAAGTGGCATTACGGGGCGGAGCTTTCCGAATCGGGGGAAGCCAAGGCAGAACGACTTATCGCCGAGTCGCTGCGAACCGCTGGGGTTACTGAGGAGCAAATCATAACCTGGCGCAAGGGCCATCCCTTCAAGGTGAGGTTGGCTGCCCGGCTGCGAGCCGAAACCACGGTCACGATCAGTTGGATTGCGCACCGGTTGGCGATGGGGACCCGAGGTCACTTGGCGCATTTGCTCTATCGGAATGAGCAGGCTCGGGTTGACCCGCCACCGGGCAATCAACCCGGGCTGAATATATGACATTATCATTGACTGACACCTTTTTTGAGGCTCGGCCAAGGGCAGGCGTTCCAAGTGCAGGGACAAGGCTTCGCGAAGACGAACATATTCTCGCTGGGGCCGCAGGCGGGGAAAGCGCAGCAAGGTCTGCCGACTTGGCGGAGCCGCATTTCGCAGCCCCAAGCCTCTCAGCAACAACCAGCGCAGCAAGCGACGCCAAAGTAGCCCGCGCAGAGACCTGAAAGCCGAGAGCGGCAATAGGCGCAGGACGGCAAAGCCGCAGCCGAAACCGCGGTTCCTTTCGTTTGGGAAATTGCTCGCAGGCTGCGATTAAACTGGTCTATTTCAGTACAGGTGTGGCGGGGCATCCGGTCCCGGCTCGCCGTCGCCGGCAAAGGCCATCGCTCCCGCAAACCCTCGTGAATTAAGCCGGCCTGATCGAAAAGGGCGTTGGGCGGGGGTTCTATTGGCAGACAAGCATCGGGTTCCATCAGTTGTCCCAGCCTTTATGCACGTCGCCGCCGATGTTGGGGTTGTCGGTGTTAAAGGCGTTATTGGGCCCGTAGGTGAACCAATTGGGATCATAGTAGTTGCCGGCCTTGTTCTGGCGGAAGAGCACCTTCCACAACGCCGCATGGAAGTCCGCGTAGATGGCGTTTAGTGTCGGCTGCGCGGTAGTGTAAGAACTCGGCAGGCGCTTGTAGTGGTTATCCGCGTTTTCATGATAGACGATCTGCCCTACAGGTTTGCAGAAATCAGTGGTTTTCAGTCCCGGAAACCGAACCGTGTTGTCCCAGATGACGAAGCGGTAACGGTAGGAGGTGTAATCCGCATCCAAAGGCACCGCGTGGGTCAGCTTATCGACCTGGTCGCTGGGGCACCAGAAGACCTTGGGATTGCTGAGGTTGAGCGCTTTGGCCACACCGCCGTAGCTGTCGGTGTATTGGACCGTGTTGGGCGCGGTGGACGGGTCGCCGGGCGTCGAGCCATAAGTGATGGCGGAAGGCATTCTCTCGCCATTGCTGTCCGTGTAGAGGGTCAGGGCCAGGCCGACTTGTCTCAGGTTGCTCAGGCAGGCAATGCGTTTGCCCTTCTCTTTGGCGTTGGCCAGCGCGGGGAGGAGTAACGCTGCCAGGATCGCGATGATGGCGATAACTACCAGGAGCTCGATCAACGTGAAGCCAGCTCTCGACTCTTGATTCGACTTCATACGAAGACAGGGTGGCACAAACCTGCGGCGTTGTCGCGAGCATATTGTGCCCAAACAGGCGGAGGAATGTGCCAAGAGTTATTGTTGGGGTGTGATTGGCATTTGCGGCCGCAAAGGAATGTCGTCGCGGAGCGTCTTGCCCGCCTGGTTAGCCAGTTGGAGATACCAATCGCTCGGGAGTGAGTAGCCGTCAATGTTCAGCGGCACGAGTGAAGCGCCCGCCGGAAGCTGGTTCGCGGTGGGGGCCATCTTGAGCATTGAGGTGCCCTCGTTCATTTCATCGAACATCGCGCCGTAGAGCATGTTGCAGCCGGCGCCAACGGCGTCATAGACCTGCCGCCAATAGAAGGCGCCGCCGTAACGGGGGATTTGGTTGAGCGTGCCGCCATTCAGATTGTGCCACGAGAAACCGGGAAAGATCACCGGCATGTAGTCCAGGCCGTGCGAGCGGGTGTCGGTCAGATCCGGGAGGATCTGATTGGCCTTGAAGCTGTCAACCTGGTTGGTGGTGGAGTAACGGCCAACCGACCAGGGACTGATAATATCGAAGGAACGGTAAGCGGTGGCCCAGGCGGCGTTGGTCTGGGAGTCGCCGTTCAAGGTCCGCCAAGAGGTTGGCACGCCGCCCATGACCGTGCAGCCGGCCGATTTGAAGAAGCCGATGACGGTTTGGGCATCCTGCGGCGTGCCGGGTCGGTCGGTGAACCCAAAGCCCCACACCACCACTACGGGCTTGCCCTTGTGGCGGACGTAGGAGGGGCTGTTGGTGATCCCCATGGTGTTGACCAGGTAAAGCCAGTCATTGGTCAAGGTGCTGACCAGCGTGCTGGCCGACATGCCGGAGATGTCATACATGATGGAGAACACCCGGCCATACGTTTCCGCGCCGGCGCGAACGTTCGCGGTGACCTTGTTGCGAAAGGCGAACAGCGTGGAGTTGGGCAACTCGGAACCGAATCGCTGCAAGAAGACGCCGTCCAGGTGGTTATCTTTCATCCACTTGAAGTGGCGCACGACGGTCGTCTGGTTGTAAGCGGAAAAGACCTTGGCCGGGCTGCCGTCGGGCAGGGTCATGCCGGTGCTGAAGAGTTCATCGGGTCCCAACTCGGAGACATCGGGCCAGAAATCTACGACGAGGTTCGTGGCCACCGGAGACTGGCGACTGAACCAGTGTTGCCAGCCATTGAGGGCAGAACCGTCGCCCGGGCAAGCGAACCAGCCCTGGTACCCCATCATGAGCTTGTGGCTCAAGGTGCTGGGGTCCACTTCGGCGCCGAGCCGGAAGCTCTGTTGTCCGCCGGCATTGGAGACGGTGACACTATATTGGTCGTTGCTGAGGGTGGGGGTGTTGGTGAGAAACCGCCAATTTGCCGGCGTGAGCGAGCCCGAGGCCAGTTGAAGGGAGGCGGCGGTGGCCGAGGTGGGCCACGAAACCTGAAAGTTCGTACCCAATCGGGCGATTGTTAACAGGACCGGTTGCGGCACAGTGACGAGGGAAACTCCGACGGGCGCTGAGACCGTTGTGGCGCCACCGTTGTCCGTCGCTACTGCCGTCAACTGGTAGGAACCGGTGGGCGGGCTGATCCACTGCACGGTATAAGGGCTTGCGGTAGCTTGGCCCAAGCGGGTCGCCCCGGCGTAGAACTCGACCTTAGTGATCGTGCCATCGTAATCGGTTGCCGAAGCAGTCAGCGGTAGAACGGCGGGAACGGTTTCCAGCAGAATATTGGCCCCGTCGGGTAGATTGGTCAGGCTGACCAGGGGCCGCAGGTTGCCGCCGGCTTGCGGCGGGATGAAGTTGGCGGCCTTGGTAATGGCAATGTTGTCCCACTGGGCGGCCAACGGGAAGTAATTGGCAGCGGCGCCGGTGCCCGCCAAGCCATCGTAGAAGACACGCAGCGTGACCGTGGTGCTCGTGGTGGTAGTATTGAAGCTCCGATAGACGAAATACCCCTGGTCCGCATTGGCCGAGCCATAGGACAGCGTCATCTGCGGCTCGCCCGGCGCATCGCTCATGTCAATGACCGTCGTGACGTGGTTGGCCGAGTCACCCATGTTCCACATATATGCGCTGAGCACATAGTCGGTGGCGGGCTGCAAGGTAATGGTGCGCGAATACGTGCCGACCGGCGCTGCATTGCTGAGATAAGCCAGGGCGGCCACGCCGCCGTCGGTCTGCACCAAATGCGTGCCCGGTCCGACGAACATGTCCGCCTGCCGGTTCCAGCCGTCGGGGAGGGGATGGCTGTTGTTCTGCAGCGGGCCTTGGAACTGGAAGTCGCCATTGTACACCAACTGCACGCTCTCGGTGCCGGGGGTGATGGTCGAGAGCTTGAGCTGCGTCTGCGCCCCAGCCGACCTGGAAAGGAACAGAAGGACACAAGCGAGAATCGTCAGATACGTCTGCGGCATAAAGCGTGTACGGAATATCAATTGCCAAGTATCCGTTGTCGAGCGTTGATCCCTTTCCCTCGATGTTCAGCACTCGCTAACAAGCCCGCCCGGCTTGTGGCCGGGCGGGCGTTGTTCTCAAGATTCGCCCGCTATTGAAGCGTCCAGTACACAGTGGTCAGGGTGAAACCGTCCGATAGAACACCTGACCGGAACCCGCCGGGAAGGTGAATGTCACCGGGGCTCCCGTCGCCGCGTTTGTGCTGCCCGCCACGGGCGTCCACGAGGTGGGCGACAAACTGGGTGCGCTTTCAATGTGATACATGTGTTGTTGCGTTGTCTGGTAGGTGATCGACACATTGCCGCCGCTGACCGACACAGCCGTGATCGATTGTTGTGGCGCGGGTAGCAATACGGCGCTGATGGTGGTTTTGTCCGCCCCAGAGTCATAGGAATAAAACACATTGGGGCCGCCATTGGCCGTGATCTGGCCGGTGCTGACATAATTGCTGACCGATGTGAATTGATTACCGTTGATCACAACCTTGCCCGTCCCAGCAACGTCCAACACCGATGCGCCCACGATCGAACCGGGGCTGCTGGCACTCCACTGGGACAGATTCAAAGTTCCCCCATTGATATGTGCGGTGCCTTTTCCGCCGTTCCAACCCAGGCCGAACATTTGTCCGACCGACACCGTGCCGCCATTCATGATCAACGTGCCCTCGGCTGTTGGGTCGAAGCCGATCCAGAGATGATTCCCAAAACTAGCCGACCCGCCGTTTTCAACCACCATCACTCCGGTGTCGCTCATGCCGATGGAGTTCCAATCAGCGGTGCCGCTGCAAACCAGACTGCCGCCGTTGGTAATGATCAGCGTGCCTCCGGGACCGCCGAGACCTATGCGCATGACTTTGGCAAACGCCGCATTGGTCACCGTGCAAGGAATCGCATCGAGGACATTGAATAGCACCGTGGTCACGTTGCTCGGACCAACGCCGCCGGTCCAGTTGCTGCTCACATTCCACAAACCATCGGTATCCGGGAGAGCGAGCGCGGGGTTCCAAGTGACTTGCTCCGGCGGGAGATAAACACCCAACGGGTAGATCGTGGTCTTGCTCAAATGAATGTTGTTATAGTCCACCACCACTGTGCCCGGTCCGGCAAAGTTCGTGATTTGGCCCATGCTGATATAATAGTCCATCGAGGCTTGGTGATCACCATTGATCACCACCGCGCCCGTCCCAGCCACATCCAACACCGAATCGCCCTGGATTGAAGCGTAATCATCCCACAGGGAAAGATTCAAGGTGCCACCATTGATATGCGCGGTGCCTTTTCCGCCCTGGTAGCCCAAGCCGAACATGCCGGCAACCGACACCGTTCCGCCATTCATGATCAACTTGCCGTCCGATCCCGGATTCAAGCCAATCATGAGTTGATATCCAAAACTGGCCGACCCGCCGTCTGCCACAACCATCAGGGCGTTGCTGTCGTTGCCAATGACACTCGCATTAACGACACTGGCAGGCAGGAGGCTGCCGCCGTTGGTAATGATCAGTGTGCCTCCGGGACTGGTGTCGCCCATGACCACATAATCGGCAACCGCCGCATTGGTCACCGTGCAAGGAATCGCTCCGACGACATTGAATGTCACCTTGGTCACGCTGGCGGGACGAACGCCGCCAGTCCAGTTGGCGCTCTCGTTCCACTTACCAGTGCCGGACGGATTGGCCGCCGGGTTCCAAACGGCACTCGTGGGCGGGGGGGCTAGAGGAGCGATCGCGAAGAGCGTGGTCTTGCCCACATTCGTGTTGTTATAGTCAATCCCCACCGTGCCCAATCCGGCATAGGCGGTGATTCTCAAGGCATTGGTATAAGCACTCATCACCGCGGTGAGGTCGCCAGGAACCGTGACCAGGCCGCTTCCGGAAACATCCAGCACCGAGTTGAGCTGAATCGAATTAACTGACGAGATCTGGGACAGATTGAGAACACCACCGTCCTGGACGAACACGGAACCCTTGCCGCCGGATGCGGTGCTGGCGTTAACCGTGCCAAGACCGATATTTCCCCCGACGTTGAGACTACCGCCGTTGGTGATATAAATGGTGCCGACTGCCAAGTTGGCGGAGCCAACCCACAGGTGGCTGGTGATGCGCATTGTTCCGCCGTTAATCGTGAGGATTCCGGTTGTGTTGGCGCCGGCGCCAACCTGCACCCAGTTAGTCACATCCACCTCTCCACCCGTGTTCACTATCAGTTGTCCAGTGCAGGTGTTGTTGTTGCCAACCGTGCTTCCGCCTGTCGCCGTAAGCACTCCACCGGCGTCAACCTCCAGTTGGCCAGACTCATCAACCCCCAATTGAAAGTTATTAACCATTGGAGCCACGCCACTTAGAGTAACGAGGTTGTTGCCCCAGTTGCAGCGGATCGTATCGGCTGCGCCGGGTATGGTGAGGCTCTGCCAGCCAGTTCCGTTGATGGACTGAAGATTAAAATAGTCGCCGCTGCCTTGGTATCGAATAGTTGCGGCCATCGCCTGACCGGCAACCATGACGCCCAGCAGGGCACACAGTAATATCAAGTATTCTCGCATGGTTCTTTTCATGTTTTTCTTTTGTTATGCCCCTGGCTCAGAGCTCACGCGGCGAACCCTGCGTCTATGAGGCGGTTGACTGGCGGGTTTTCGGTTAGGATTGCTTTCCACAGCATTTGCAATTCACTTCTCCGCCCGGAATATCAAGCTTCCGAATTATTAGCAAGGCTGTATCGTGCCCCCGTCGATGCCCTGATGGCGGAATGGGGAGAACGTTTGTTCTGACCCCGATTCGTGTGTCTCCCGGATGTCCTTGACCGGTTCGGCAGAGGCAGCTTTCGCCGGGCCACGCCTGGGCCTCAGTTGCGCAAGTGAGGCAATCTCACTGAGTTGGCCGAGCCACCGTAAATCGAGCGGTTTAACCACATAGAACGCAGCGAGGCCGAGGCAGCCGAGCACGTGTTTTAGGGCGCTGCAACTTGCAGGGGGAGGTTCAGGCTCGCAAATCCGGCATCGTCCAGCGTTAGCAGCTCATCAGCGCCGTACTTGAAATCTTCATCGGGCCTCTCGGTCGGCTCTAATCGCACGGATCACCTTGGCACGGTCGAGTTGCACGTCGGCCCCCATCCAGCGACCGTTCACTTTGCGCGCGCGAACCATCGGGACCTCTTTCTCCACCAGTTCAACCAGCCGGATACTGCCATCGGCCTGGCGTTCGGCGGAAAACGCTCTCTTCGGTGTGAAGAGGCTTTTGCAGGCCAGCCGCCCATTGTCATCAGCCACCAGTTTCATAATGGAATAATCCCATTGCCGCAGCCGCACCTCAAGCGCTTTCTCCAGCCCTTTCACCAGACCCTCGGGCGGTGCGGCGAATACACCCGCACCGTCGCCTGCGCACACGGCCTCGCCGCTAAAACCTCGACCCTGGAGTCGCCGGCGGATAACCGACTGAGAGCCGTTGTTTTCCAGGCCGGTTTGAACCTAAATCCCGCAATTGGATGTGAACAACAAAGGCGCGAAGACGCGAAGAAGAAGCCGGGCAACGGCAAGTTCGCAGGGTGGTTTGGGTTCACCTGCCAGGTGAAGGCTTCGGACTTTGGTCTTCGGATTTCTTTCGGCCCTCGGCCCTCGGCCTTCGGGTTTGGTCCCTCCCGGACCGACGCCAGCACCGCCCCCAATCGCCTCCGCTCGGTCGCGGTGTGCCTTAATCCCTCGCCCGTTTGCCCTGTTGTTCGAGCGGCGTGACCGGGTCCATGCCGAGCCAGCAGAAGGCGCCCAGTACGTAGGCCGCGGCGGTTACATAGAACGCTAGGTTCCAGTTGCCCGTCTGCTTCACGATGTAACCGCAGACAATGGGCGAGACGAACCCGCCGACGTTGCCCATCATATTCATCGTGCCGGAGAGCGTCGCGACCGCTTTCCCGCCCACGTCCATGCACGCGGTCCACGCGCCCGGCAATTGGATGTCGTTGCAGAAGGCTACGAGCGCGATGGCAACCACGGCCAGGTAAGGATTCGTCAGCCACGTCGCCACCATTAGCAGCGCTGCCGCGCCAAAGGCTCCGGCCGCCCCAATTCCGCACCGGGCGGTGCGCGTGCTCCCCAGCCGCCGGCTGAGAATCGGAGCAATCCAGCCCGCGAAGAGGGACCCGGCTGCCCCAACGAACAACGGCGTGCCGGCCAGCAGGGCGCTATGTTTCAGATCGAAGCCGCGCGCTTTGAGCAGATAGGTCGGAAACCACGTAATGAAGAACCAAAACGAGTAGCTGCACGCGAAGTACTGCCCGCACAGGCACCAAACGGTCCGCGACGTGAAGAGCTTCTTCCACGGCGCTTTGAAGTGCTCGCCGGCAGCCGCTTCGACCGGCAGCAGCGCCGCCTCGGCCGCATTCACGCGGGGGTGCGAGCGTGGGTCGTCGCGGTACCACCGGAAGAAGAGGACCCCCCAGACCACCCCCGGCAGGCCCAACAGCAGGAACGCCGTGCGCCAGGTGACGTGTTGCAGGCAAAGGTACACCAGCATTGGCGTGAGTGCGCCGCCCAGCCGCGCGCTCATCCACATGATGCCCTGCGCCCGCGGGCGCTCCTGCGGCGGCAGCCAGCGATTGAACGCCTTGGTCAGGTTCGGAAACGCGCCAGCCTCACCCGCCCCAAACAGGAACTGCGTTACGATAAGCGACCCACAACTCCACATCCGTCCCAGGGCGGCCGTGCAGAACGACCACCAGATGACGATTCGCAGCAACACTGGCCGCGGGCCAAAGCGATCGCCCAGGTAACCGGCGGGGATTTCAAATATCGCATACGCCAACGTGAAAGCGCCAAACACCCAGCCCATCTGGTCCTCTCTCAAGTGAAGATCCTTCTGGATGAACGGCGCGGCCTGGGAGATGCACACCTTGTCAACGTATTGAATGATCGCCAGCGTCACCGCAAAGACGATGACCCAGTAACGCGCCCGCGTGGGCCGCAATGACGCGGCCTGAGCCGGGTTGGCTAGGGCTGGTTTCTCGGGGATGGGCGGCGGCATCGTCCCAACCTAGTAACGCCCCGCGCTCTGCGCAACGAGAAGTTGAGGCGGCGGCTAGGTCTTCGCCAGCGCGGCGCTGTGAGCCTGGACCTTCCGGATCGCTTCGGTGATGTCGTCCATAGCTTTGCGGTCGGCCAGAAGCATGTTCTGGGTGATGGCCACGGTTGTCTCGCACACCTGCTTGTTGCCCTTCAATTCCTGGAAGCTGTCGCGGTAGGCCTTGAGCCGCTCGGCGCTCCAGAGCCGCTTGAAGCCGCGCGAGGCGATCGCCTCGTCGAGCATGCCGTCGAAATACTGCTCGTGGTACACGCCGCCGCAAGGCACGCCTTCCGCCGAGACCGCCTGCGAGAACTTCTCGCGCGACAAGCCGTTGAAGCGCGCCGCGTCATAGCCCATCGCGTAGAGATGCCACACCGCCCGGCTGTTCTCCGGCAGCCGCATGGGTGTGATGCCTTGGATTTGCCGGAGGTTGGCGCTCAGGTAGTCGGCATTGGCGCGCCGGATTTCCGTCTCCTTCACCAGCTTGTCGAACTGCTGCGAGAGAAGCACCGCCTGCGCTTGGGTCATGCGGAAATTACTCCCGCGCGTGAAACACCCATTGCCCTTGAACGTTCCGCATGCGCGGCCGCAGTTGTGGAAGGAGTCGCACTTGTCGATCAGCTCCTCGCTCATGCTGGTGATGGCCCCGCCCTCGCCCGAGGGGAGGTGCTTCGATTCCTGGAAGCTGAAGCAACCCAGGTCGCCCAGCGTGCCACATTTGCGGCCTTTATACTCCGCCAGCCAAGCCTGGCACGCATCCTCGACCACGGCCAGCTTGTGCTTGCGCGCAATCGCGATGATCGGGTCCATGTCGCACGGCATGCCGAAGATGTGCACCGGCATGATGGCCCGCGTCCGCTCCGTGATCCGGCTCTCGATGGACTCCGGGTCCATCGTCAGCGTCGCCGGGTCCGTGTCGGCGAATACCGGCAGGGTTTTATGACTCAGGATCGCGTTGTAGCTGGCACTGAAAGTGTAAGGCGACACAATCACCTCGTCGCCGGCGTCCACGTCCATCACGTGCAAGCTCACGATCAGCGCTGTGGTCCCGCTGGCCGTCGCCAGGCAGCGCTTCGCGCCGAGCAGTTGCGCGTAGCCGCGCTCGAACTCCGCCACGTGAACGTCCGAGCCGCGGAACCAGTGGCCACTCCGCCACACCTTCAGCAGCTCGGGTTCCCAGGCTTCGCGCCACTGCGGCCATTTCGCCCAGCCGCCCGCGTGCACGGGCGTGCCGCCCAGCAGCGCCGGCTTCGCGGCCTCGGCTGCGAACGCCCGGGTCGCCCGGTGGCCGCCCAGCCAGCCCAGGGCGACGGAACCCGCCGCCGCCCGCCCGATGAAATTACGTCGTGTCAGTTTGTCATTCACGGTATTGCTCCCTTAGCTTTGTTTGTTTAGGTATCCGGCGTTGGCACCGTCTGTCTCGCGTGCGTTTGCACTTGGTCGCCAGCATAGCCACGGCCCGCAGTCGCCGCAACCACGATATGGGATAGCCGAGCCTCGCGATTCCACATTTGCTTCGGGCCGAGGTCTGCGCCATGCTGCCGGTCGTGACGAACGGCCCGACAGCCGTCTTCACACATATCCGTCATGTGCTGATTAGTGACTGCTGATGGACGAGAGCCAAATATCTGCTTACTTGGAGCTGTTCGACCTCCCAGATGCCTTTACCGAGGCCCAACTCAGGCAGGCTTACCATGATTTGGTCCAGGTTTGGCACCCGGACAAGCATTC
>PLZQ01000265.1:11353-48494 GCA_003152225.1 Limisphaerales bacterium
CCACCGAAGCGACGGCAATCCATGAACCCAAGGGGCTGAGCGGGAACGCCTTCTGGTTCCTGCTCATTGGCTTGATACTGCTGGTTGTGATCGTAGCGCCGCGCGGTCGAAAGGCCGCCGCGCCGGACAACCCGGAAACGACGCCATCCCCAGGCGACACGGAGCTGCCGCTGTTTTCTTCAATCGAAGGGCCGCGGGCCGGGACCAACACGGCGGAAGTCCCGATTTCACAGGCCGTGGACAGCCGGTATGGATTCAAGGAGCTTAAACTGGGCATGTCGGTTGACGAAGCCAGACGCCGATTAAAGCCGGATCGGGTGGCGACGAATCAATACAACCAATTGGTAGTATTCTGGTATGGGCCGGGCCCGAACAACAAGCTGGGCGATTTTCCCCTGGACGGCATCAATGCCAGCTTTTTCCGCGGCCAGTTGTTCAAGATCGAGGTCGCCTTTTCGAGCCATCAGGCGGAGATATTCGAGGCCTTGCGGGGCCTTTTCGGCGCTTCCTGCCCGAACGATTCTTTAACCCGAGACGCCGCTCCGCTCCGCGCCGAGTGCTGGTTTGGCGAGAAGGCGCTCTGCGCGATCGTCGCCCCGTGGAATTCAGATCGGCGGACCGGCTGGGATGCGATGGTGATGTATGACCGGGTGCTTAATCGCGAGGCGCAGCGCTACGCGGCGGCGGAACCGACCCGCGCGGCCCAGGCCCTGAGCGAGGAGGGCTTCGGCGAGTTCAAGTTTGGGATGGCCCTGAAAGATTTCAGCCGGATATTGCGGCATCCTCCGACGGTCGGCGAGGCCGGGCTTGGCCAGAGAGCCGCCGTGATCTCCGGCGCCGAAGGAATCAAACTGGGCCGTTATCCGCTCAGCAGTGTGAGAGCCTCGTTCTTTCAGGATAAGCTGTTCCGCCTCGACCTGGATTTCGACCTCCACGGAAAGGAGATATACGAGGGGTTCACGAACCGTTTCCCTGCGGCGATGGTTGACGATTCCTGGAGCAGGAATGGTGAAGGCCTGCGCGCCAAACAGTTTACCGGGCAGAGGACGGTGGCGGTGATCCTGGCTCCACGGTCCGCCAGCTCGCAGTGGGATTCCCTGGTTCTTTACGACCGGCAGATGGACGAGCGGAGACGCGACTACGAGCGGGATGCGCCAAAGCGAGCCGCGAAGGATTTGTAGAAGGTCGGATCACTGGGCGGCACTCGAGAGGAAAAGGCGACCCAGGCTACGGCGTCCCGGGTCGCCCACAACCCACTATGAAAAGGCGGGAGGCGACTACTCGTTCGCCGCTCCGCCAGGTGCAGGAAAACCAACCTGCCCCGAGAGAATGTGCGCATGGATCGTGCCAGGCTGGGATGAGACCAACGCAAAGGCGCGGCTGATTTAAATCCGAATTCCGAAGACCGAAGGCCGAAAGAAGGCCGAAATCCGAGGTCCGAATTGCCCGGTGCTTCTCCCTCAAATCCGCCATAGAACCCCCAACCTGGGCCATTTTCGATCACCATAGCTTATATAACCTGCGAGTAGGGGCCCCTTCGGAAGAAGCCCTTCGCGGATTTTGTTGCTTGCCACTGGAGTCCGTATTTCGGAATGTCCTCGCGAATCGCGAGCGCGTGCGGCTGCAACTCATGTAACTCATGTAACTCGAACCGACTCACGTGGTATGCTCAACACCGGAATTCTTAACCCCCAAATCCTCTCGCTGCTGGCGCGGGTGCGCCATACCAATGCCCTGGTAATCGCCGACCGCGGCTTTCCCTTTTGGCCAGCCATTGAGACGGTGGATGTCTCGCTGGTGGACGACCTTCCGACGGTTTTGCAGGTGCTGGCCGCCATCCGGGCCAATTTTCGCATCGCCCAGGCCTACATGGCGCGCGAGTTTCTGAGGGAGAATACGGCGGCGACGCGAGCCTTGTTCAAGCAGGCCCTGGACGGCATTCCCACGACCCGCGAGCCGCACGTGCGGTTCAAGCAGCGCGTGCCGGGCGCCATTGGCCTGATTCGCACGGGGGACACGGTCCAATACGCGAATATGGTGCTGATTTCAGGCTGAGGATGCCTCCGCAGCCCGGGAATGGGCGCCTTGCCTGCAAAAAAACGAGCGGCCCAACCTGGGCCGCTCCGCGTAGTGCCACATGACTCGCCCCCTTACCGAGCCAGAGTCGTTTCTCCTCTACCTATAACATCCCCAGCCTGGTTCGCTATGGGGTAAACACCCCATACGGAGAAGTACGGAACAGGAGCCGAAGACTTTAAGCTCGACTAGCGCGGTCAAAGCCTGCTGAATCCCGCCCCAGGCTAACGACAGATGCTACGCCGCGACCGCCAGATTCGGATGCAAATCCATCAGTTGATGGATGCGTGTCTGTTCGCGCTTGCTTTCTGGCTCGCCTACAAGTTGCGGGCCAACCAGGACATCATTGACCTTTTCGGGCTGCGGGAATGGACTGAGCCGTTCGAGACTTACGTCCGGCTTTACCTGATTTTGATCCCGGCTGGGCCGCTGATTCTGGAGGGGATGGGGTTTTACGCGC
The DNA here is from genome assembly GCA_003152225.1 of Limisphaerales bacterium. Lineage (GTDB taxonomy): Bacteria > Verrucomicrobiota > Verrucomicrobiia > Limisphaerales > UBA8199 > PALSA-1440. The sequence continues at coordinate 13,890 of PLZQ01000265.1, forward strand.
GGTCGCCCTTTAGTTCCCGGCGCCTGACGGCGTGGATTTTGTTCAAGGCTTGCTTCTTCACGACGCTTGGGATGGTCCTGACTATGTTTCTGTTCCACATGCCGCCCGTGGCCCGCGGTGTGATGGTGTGGTTTGGATTCACCAGCTTCGGCTTGATCTTCCTGAAGGAAGAAGTGCTGCGGTGGTTGGCGAGCACCAAAATGGCGCAGGCGCAGTACCGGCGGCGGTTAATCCTCGTGGGCTCCGGCGATGAAACCGCGCGGATGGAGAGGGAGCTCAAGAGCAAGTCGGAGCATGAGGTCGAGATCCTGGCGCGCTTGAACCTGAACGAGACGCCGGTGGAGCGCCTGGTGGAGATGCTGCACGAGCATTCGGCCAACGGGGTGATTCTCAGCGCCCGGCACGCCTATTTCGAGCAGGTCGAGGCGGCGATCCGGGCTTGTGAGCTGGAAGGGGTGGAAGCGTGGCTGGTGGCAGACTTCTTCAAAGCCCAAATCTCGCGCACCAGCTTCGATGATTTTTATGGCTGGCCGGTGCTGGTCTTTCGCTCGGCGCCGGAGTCCTCGTGGCAGAGGGTGATCAAGCAGTTGTTGGATTTCTTTGGGGCCTTTGTGGCGCTGGTCTGCTTCTGGTGGCTATTTGCGCTGATTGCCCTGCTCATCAAGCTCACCTCCCCGGGGCCGGCGTTCTTCCGCCAGCAACGGTCCGGGATCAATGGCCGGCCCTTCACGATTTACAAGTTCCGCACCATGGTGACCAATGCCGAACAGCTCAAACACGAGCTGGACGCGATGAACGAAATGAGCGGGCCGGTCTTCAAGGTGACCAATGACCCGCGCATCACACCCATTGGCAGGTTTCTCCGCAAGTTCAGCCTCGACGAACTGCCACAGCTCTTCAACGTGCTGCGCGGCGAGATGAGCCTCGTCGGCCCGCGCCCGCTGCCCGTGGACGAAGTCAAGCGGTTCTATGATCTGGCTCATCGGCGCCGGCTGAGCGTCAAGCCGGGCATCACCTGCCTCTGGCAAATCAGCGGGCGCAACAACGTCACCGACTTCAAGGAGTGGGTGAGGCTGGACCTGGAATACATTGACAACTGGTCGCTCTGGCTGGACACGAAGATACTCTGGTGGACCTTGCCGGCCGTGCTGACGACCACCGGCGCCAAATGACACGGCCTGGCGACGCGGAACCCAAATAACCCATGAAACGTAAATCTACCGCCGCCTCCCGCTTGCGGCCCACCTCCGTGGTCACCGGCGCCGCGGGATTCCTGGGTTCGCACCTCGTCGATCTGCTGCTGGCGCGCGGGCACAAGGTCATCGGCATCGACAATTTTGTCACGGGCGCGGTGGATAATATCTCGCACCTGGGCGGCAACCCCCAATTCAAGTTCATCGAGCAGGATGTGACGGAGTTCATTTTCCTGGATGTGCCGGTGAATTACGTCTGGCACTTCGCGTCACCGGCCAGCCCGATAGATTACCTGGAGCTGCCGATCCAGACTTTGAAGGTCGGCTCGCTGGGCACGCATAAGGCGCTCGGGCTGGCCAAGAACAAGCACGCCCGCTTCCTGCTCGCCTCGACCTCNNGCCAAGCGTTTTGCCGAGGCGCTGGCGATGGCCTACCACAAGGAGCATCAGGTCGAAACGCGCATTGTGCGCATCTTCAACACCTACGGCCCGCGGATGCGTTTGCACGACGGGCGGGTGGTGCCGGCCTTCATCAGCCAGGCGCTTAAGAACCGTCCCGTTACCGTGTTTGGCCGGGGCCAGCAGACGCGCAGTTTCTGTTACGTCTCCGACCTGATCGAAGGCATTTACCGGCTGATGATGAGTTCGAGCGACCAGCCGGTGAACATCGGCAACCCGGCGGAAATGACGGTGTTAGAGTTCGCGAAGGAAATCATCCGCGCCACCGGCTCACACAGCAAGATCAGCTTCAAACCCTTGCCGCAGGACGATCCCCGCCAGCGCCGGCCGGACATCACCCGGGCCCGGACCCTCCTGGGCTGGGCGCCGAAAGTCCCGCTGTCCGAAGGGCTGGTCAAGACCATCGAATACTTCCGGCGCAAGGTGTGAGCGACGCCAGCGAAGGCTGAATGCGCGGTTTGCACGCATTATGCGTGAGGTTCACCCACGGCGTGCGTGCAAATGCCGCAAAAACCGCAGAAATCCCTTTGGCATGGTTCATGTTAAAGAATCTGGTTTGATCATGAAACTGCGCAGCATGATATCCAGATTTATTGCCGAACAACTGCGCTCCCGTTGCTTTCCTTTTATTCTTTTCCGAAGTTTTTACTTTCCATTTGACCAGCGCCGGGGTTTTCTGTAATCACCATTCGCCGCCCGCAGGTTGACCCAACCCAGGTGGCAAGAGTTTTGTCGATCGCAAGCCATAATAGTAAATGCTGAATACGAAGACATTTCTAGCCGTTGATTTCGGGGCAGGCAGCCTGAAGCTCGCAGAGTTCGAGGTCGGCGAGACTGGCGGATTGCGCTTGAAGCAGTACGGCATCAAGTCCCTGGGGGCCGAAGGAGCGCAGGAAAGTTCACGCGAGGCGGCCATACTCAAGGCGTTGCAGGAGTTGCTGGCGGAAAAGGCCATCAAGGCCAAGGATGTCAACGTCTGCGCCCCCGGCTTCCATGTCTTCTCCAAGTTTGTCAAGCTGCCGCCCGTCGATGCCAGCAAGGTCACCCAGATTATTCAGTACGAGGCGCAGCAGAACGTCCCCTTCCCGCTCGAAGAAGTGGTCTGGGACTACCAGATTCTGGGAACGACCGCCGGGGGCGAACTGGAAGTCCTGCTGGTCGCCATCAAGGCCGACATTGTGGAAGGGCTGTTCCGGGTCACCGAGACGACGGGGCTGCGGCTGCAACTGACCGATGTCTCGCCGGCGGCCCTGTGCAACGCCTTCCGCTACAACTATGGCGAGCTGGAGGACTGCACGATGCTGCTGGACATCGGCGCCAAGACCAGCAACCTGCTCTTCTTCGAAAAGGGCAAGGTATTCTCCCGCAGCATTAATTTGGGCGCCAACTCGATTACCCAGGACTTTGCCAATGAATCGAAGTTGAAGTTCGACGCGGCCGAGAAGCTTAAGATCGAGGAAGGCTTTGTGAGCCTGGGGGGCGCCTACGAAGAGCCCGAGAACCCGCACCAGGCGGCGATTTCGAAGATTGCCCGGCAGTTCATGACGCGGCTGCATATTCAGGTCAACCAGACCATGCAGTTCTACCGCGGGCAGCAGGGCGGCTCGGCGCCGCAACGGCTGTTCCTGTCGGGCGGCGCGTCGGTCATGCCCTACACGGCGCAGTTCTTTGCGGAAAAGCTGAACGTGCCGGTGGAGTACTTCAACCCGCTCCGCAACGTTCAGCTCGACCCGGCGCTCAACCTGGAAGAACTGGCGCGGGTGGCCCATTCACTGGGCGAGGTGATCGGCCTGGGGTTGCGCAACCTGGCCCATTGCCCGGTGGAGCTCAACCTGATGCCGGAGAGCACGCTCCGCTGGCAGAGCTTCAACCAGAAGAAGCCTTATTTTATCGCCACCGTGTTCAGTTTGGTGGCGGTGATCGCGGCCATGGGCTTCCTGTTTGAGAAGCTGGCCGGGGTCAAGGAGCAAGTGTTGGCCACGGTGAAGGAAGACGTTGGGCCGGAGGAGATCAAGGAGGCCGCGTTCAAGACGGCCTACGGCAATTTGAACAAGACCACGGGCGAGGTCTATCAAGTGGTGGGATGGCTGCGCGACCGCTATTACTGGGCGGACGTGCTGAGCGACCTCCGCCGGGTGTTAATTCGGGTGGAACAGGCCACCAAGAGCAAACTGCGGACAGACGCGGGCGTTTGGGTCGAGCAGTTGATAACCGCCACCCCCGCGGCGGAAGGAGAAGGAACCCCGGGGCAGGAAGCGGCGGCGCCGTCCGCCGTGCCGGGTGCGGACGCTGCGGCGAGGGAAGCTTTCGCCAGACGTTATGGCCTGGATGCACGCAGCGGGATGCCCGCGCCCCCGCAGCCCGCGGCGGAAGCGCTCCCCGCCACTCCCGGCTCCCGCAGAAAATCTAAAACAGGCGACACGAACGAAATTGCCACGCTGACCCTTACTTTCCGCGCGGTGAGCCTGAAGGATACTTCGGGGCAAGCCGACGCCGATAAAGGGATTGCCTACGCTGTGCTGCAGGAGTTGCAGAACAGCCCCCTCTTTGATCCGGATCCAGCGGAGACCAGAACCGACAGTGAGGTCACCTATGATGAGACCGGCACGTTCACCTTCCGCATAATCGCCAGACTCAAGTATCCGCTCAAGCTGTAGTATGGACTGGATAAAACGCAATTTATACTTTCTGATCGGCAGCCTGGTGGCGTTGGTGCTGATGGGTTTGGCTGGCTGGTACCTCTACTCGAAATGGCAGCTCAACAACGAGATTCTCGTAAGCCTGGACGAACAATACGCCAAGCTGAAGCGCTTGAACGAGAATAAGCCGCATCCGGGTTCCGGCAAAGTTGACAACATCAAAGCCGCCAAAGACCAGCAGCAGGAATTGCGGGACTACATCCGGAAGGCGCGCCAATACTTCCAGGTCTGCCCCCCCATCCCCCAGCCCGAGTCGGGCAAACTGACCAGCCAGGAATTCAGTTCCGCCCTCAGCGTGACCATTGATCAGATGCAGCGCGACGCCGCCAAAGCCAGCGTGATATTGCCGCCCAAGGACAGTAAAGGCAACACGTATAGTTTTTCGTTCGCCGCCCAAAAGGAGAGCCTCGCCTATGCCGCTGGCAGTTTGGAGCCGCTCTCGGTGCAATTGGGCGAGGTCAAGGCCATCTGCGCGGTGCTGTTCGCGGCCAAGGTTAACTCGCTGGACAATCTGCGGCGCGAGCGCGTATCCGAAGATGACACCAAGGGGCCGCAAACCGATTACTTGTCGGAAAAGTCAGTGACCAACGAATTGGCCGTGCTGTCGCCCTACGAAGTGACTTTCCGCTGCTTCAGTCCCGAGTTGGCGGCCGTGCTGAGCGGCTTTGCCAGTTCGCCTTGCGACGGCTTGGTGGTCAAGACCATCAACGTCGAGTCGGCCCCGGCGGCGGCGGTTACGGAACAATCGGCGCCGCAGATGACTTACACCGCTCCCGCAGCCTATAATCCGCCTCCGGCCAGGCAGATCGAGGCGCCCCGGTCCGCGGAGGCTGCTTTTGCCGCGCGATACGGTTTGGCAGGGCGCACCGCGACGCGGCCCCCTCCCCAGGCGGCGCCGCCGCCGGTGTACGCGCAGCCGATCCCGGCCGCGCCGGCCAACAAGGGAGGCCTCCCGGTGGTGCTGGACGAGAAAAAATTGAAAGTCACGCTGATGCTCAATATGGTGAAACTGATCCCTTCCAAGTAAGATGGATTTTCTCAAGAAGAACTACGAAAAGGTCCTGCTTGGCGTGGTGCTGCTGGGCTTGGCGGTGGCCGCGGCGTTCCTGCCTTTCAAGATCGCCAGTGAGAAGCAAAAGCTGGAGGACATGCGCAATCAGCTCATTCATCCCAATGTCAAGCCCCTGACCAACCAGGACCTCACGGTGCCGGACAGCGTGCTTAAGCGCATGGCAACGCCCACCACAATCGATTTCTCCTCCCCGAACCGGCTTTTCAATCCCATGGCCTGGCAGAAGGCCATGGACGGACGACTCATCAAAGTCGATTCCACGAACGTCGGCCCGTACGCGGTGACGGTTACCAAGATGACTCCGCTCTATCTCAAGCTGACGCTCGATTCGGTGACGCCGATGGATACGGGGACGCGGTACGTCATCGGCATCGAGAAGGAGGCCGCGGCGAATCCCCGGGAGCGGACCAAGACGCAGAAGTATTGCTCGCTCAACACGAAGAACGAGACCTTTACGCTGCGCGATGTCAAGGTCCCGCCGGACAACCCGACGAACGTCACGGTGGTGCTCGAATTGAACGATACGCGGCAGCGCGTGGAGGTATCCAAAGAGCAGCCTTATCGGCGCATCGACGGTTATATGGTGGATTTGAGATATGCTCCGGAGAGCAAGACCTGGAATGCTCGCCGCGTGGACGCCCCGCTCGCCTTCAACGGCGAGAATTACAATATCGTTGCCATTACCGAGAACGAAGTAGTATTGTCCGCCAAATCGAACCAGAAGAAATGGACAATCAAATACAGTGCTAGTGCCGCACCCTGAACCGCGTCAGTCGCTAGTCTTTTTGCCAACCGCAACCGAAACCATGATGAAAGCAGCTACCCTTCCACTCGCGTTGATCCTCTTGCTCACCGCCGTTCCGGCAGCACCGGCCCAGACGTCGCCGCAAGAAACGGCGGTCAACGAAGCCGTTTATCGCCAGGCCAACCATATCGCCTTGCGTCAGAAGCTGGTGGATGCCCGCGCCGCACAGGACCGGCGCGCCCCGGCCACGGCTGCCAAGCTCTACGATGACGCCTGGGACCTGGTGCAGAAGATCGGGTCAGGCGTGGACGCCGAGCGCGAGCAGACCGTCGCGGGCCTGGCGGCAGTGCGGCTGGAGCTGGCGCGCGCGGCGCAGCACAAGGGCGACTACGCGGAAGCCCGGACCCAGGCCGATGACGTATTGCGGGTCGAGCCGACGAATGCGGCGGCCATTGAGTTCAAGAGCGGCAACGAGAAGCTGCTGGCCGAGCAGCGCGGCACCATTCCCAGCCCGGAAGTCAAGAGCCAGGTGCCGGCGATCATCGAGGAACGCGTCAAAGCGAGCACGCTGGTGCATGACGGGAAGCTGCTCTACGAAATGAACAAATTAGACGAAGCCGATGTCAAGCTCAAGCTGGCCCTCAAGCAAGACCCGCAAAACGAAGCCGCCCTCTACTACCTGAACCTCGTTTCGGAGGCCAAGTTCTCCCAGGCCGCGAAAGCGCATGAGGTCACGATGCGGCAGGACATCCGCGCCGTCGAGCAGGCTTGGGCCAGCCCGATCAAACGCGAGCTGCTGCCCATGCCGAACCCTTACTCCCGCAGTAATAATCTGATCTACACCGGCCTGGGCCGCCAGACCATCATGACCAAACTTGACCGCATCCGGCTCGACACGGTGAAATATGACGGACTGCCGCTCAGCGAGGTCATCATGAACCTGAGCGAGGAATCCCGGAAACGCGACCCGGAAAAGCGGGGCATCAATTTCATGGTCAACCAGAACGTGGACAGCGGCGGTGCGGCCGCCGCCGCCGCGCCCGTGCTGGGTCCGGACGGGAATCCTCTCCCGGCCCCTCCGCCCGAGCAAGTGGATATGGGCTCCATTTCCATCAAGATCAATCCGCCGCTGAGTGATATGCGGCTGGCGGACGTGCTGGATGCGATTGTGGCAGTGGCCGACCGGCCCATCAAGTACTCCATCGTGGATTATGCGGTTGTGTTCTCGCTCAAAGGGCGCGACACCATTCCCCTCTATGTTCGCACGTTCAAGGTTGATCCCAATACCTTCGAACAGGGCCTGCAAGGCGTTGGCGCATTCATCTTCGGACAATCCGTCAACGTCGGCCAAAACACCAGCAGCGGCAGTGGCTTCGCCGGCTCAAGTGGTGGTGGTGGCTCGAGCGGTGGCCAGCAAAGCGGGAACTCAGTCGCCGGCGCAATTATCTCGCGCGTTACAGTCGCTCCCGGCGCTGTTACAGGCGGCACGCAGGGTGGAGGTGGGGGGGGAGCGCAACAGCAAGGGGGCGGCGGTGGTGGTCTGAACTACATCACCAGGACCAATAGCATGGTGAACGTCTCGCAGGCTGCCATGAATTACTTTCAGACCCTGGGAGTGAACCTGGATCCCATAGTCAATCCAGGCAAAGCCTTCTTCTTCAACGATCGCCTGGGGATGCTGGTGGTGCGCGCCACCCTGCAGGATCTCGATATCATTGAGGCGGCGATTCAAGTCCTGAACATCGTGCCCCCCCAAGTGAACATCAAATCCAAGTTCGTAGAAATCTCCCAGGATGACACAAAAGCCCTGGGGTTTGATTGGTACCTCGGGAACGTGCTGATGAACAACGGGTCGATCGGCGCGCAAGGCGGCAGTGCCCCATCCTTTAACGGCGCCCCCACCGCGGCCAATCCTATCGGCGTATTTCCCGGAAATCCCAATGGCATCTCCCCCACGACGATCGCCCCCAATACAACCGACCAACTTGTGACTGGCGGCCTGCGGAACCCGTCCACTTCCCTCTTCACTCTCACCGGCATCCTGACCGACCCGCAATTCCGCGTGGCCATCAAGGCCCTGCAGCAGCGGTCGGGGGCCGAACTGCTGGCGCAGCCCGAGGTTACCACCACCAGCGGTCGGCAGGCGCAAATGAAGGCCGCCGACGTCAAGAGCATCATTACCGGGTTCAGCTTCAGCCAGGCCCAGAACGCTACTTCGGGTGGGGTAGGCAATGGGACGACCATCAGCCAGCCATCCCCCACCGTGGTGTATCCGCTTCCCGAGCAAATGGAGTTGGGGCCGGTGCTGGACGTGATTCCTTGCGTGTTGTCGGATGGCTTCACCGTGAACCTGACGTTGATCCCGACGCTGACGGAGTTTGTGGGCTATGACAACCCCAACGAAGTGCTCGCGTCGGGGGCGATCAACCAGTCGATTGCCGGTGGGCTAATTGTGGTTCCCACCGTGCTGCCGCGGTTCAATGTGCGGCAGGTGGTTTCAACCGTGAACGTGTGGGACGGCCAGACGGTGGTCCTGGGCGGGCTGCTTTCCGAGACGGTGACGACCATCAAGGATCAGGTGCCCATGCTGGGTGACCTTCCGCTCGTCGGCCGCCTTTTCCGGAGTGAATCGAAGAGCACCGCCAAGAAGAACCTGCTCATCTTTGTCACCCCTCTGCTGATCGACCCGGCGGGCAACCGGTTGCATACGGATGATGAGATGCCGTTTGCGCAGAACGCCATTCCCGCGCAACCAACCCAACCGCAGATGGCCAGCGGGCAACTAAAGAACTGATGAATNNCGCGTTGGTCTGCGGGTACGTGGCCGTCGCCGCCCCCGGCATCCTTTTGGCCCAGACCAACAACTATCTCACCAACGGCATCGAATACGCCATCGCCGGGACATTGCTCGCGGACCAGGTTAAACCTCAGCTCGCCCTTCGTGAGTCGGGCGGCTACCTGGTTTGGGAGGACGCTATTACTGATGGCGACGGCTTGGGAATCAGCGCGCTGCAGTTGGACGGCAGCTTCTCCGGGACGCTTTCGACCTTTCGGGTGAACTCCGTCGGCGCGGGGGATCAGGAACGCGCGCAAGTGTCGTTGTTGAACGGTGGCGGGGCGGCCTTTGTCTGGCAGGGCGGGCGCCAGGGATTTCAGCATATCTACGCCCGGTTCCTCTCGGCGGGCCAAACCTGGGTGGGAAACGATGTGCTGGTCAATACCTTCACCAACAACATGCAGATCGACGCTGCCGTGGCGACGTTGAGCGGGGGTAACGTCGTCGTGGCCTGGGGTTCCTACAACCAGTTTAGCTCGAGCAGCATGCAGGATGTTTATGCGCAACTGCTCACGCCCGCTGGACAGAAGGTAGGCGGCGAATTCCTCGTCAACCAGTTCACCTCATTCAATCAGCGCTCGCCGGCGGTGGCCGCCCTGAGCGGCGGCGGATTTGTTGTCGTCTGGGTCTCCGAGCAGGAGCGCTTCACGGACGATACGGGCGGCCCAAGCGTTGATATCTACGGCCGGCTTTACGCGGCGAGCGGCGCCGCCGTCGGTAATGAGTTTCTCATCAACACCGGCACTAATATTTGCGCCAATCCGAAGGTGGCGGCGGCGTCGGACGGCGGCTTCATGGTGACGTGGGGACAGGTGGACACCGCGATCCGGACGAATAGCTGGGATATTTTTGCCCGGCCATTCTCCAGCACGGGCGCGGGAGGAACGACCCGGCTGGTGAACTCCTTTAGATTCGGAGATCAGTACAGCCCCAAAATCAGCGCTATCGGTACGGATTACCTCGTTGTCTGGACCAGCATGGGCCAGGATGGTTCCCAGGAGGGAGTGTATGGGCAGTTCCTGCATGCGGACGGCGCGGCTTGGGGCGGTGAACTGCGGGTCAACACCACGATCATCAACGGACAGATCCACCCTTGCGTGGCATCGGATGGCACGGGACGGTTCCTGGTTGCGTGGAGCAGCTACGTGGGCGGGCCTAACAGTTTTGATTTGTATGCGCAACGCTACGCCAGATACATGCCCGCGCTGGCGCCCATGAACGCGCCATTGGTTTATGTGCCCTTCGTGGTGAGCAACCGGGTGTATCAGCCGCAAATCCAGGTCTTCTGGCCTTACCAGTCGGGTTTGTCGGTCGATCATTACGAGGTGTTCGTGGATAACGGAGGCGCGGCGGCCGCTTCCGTCACGAACAACGCCTGGGTCATGTCGGTGGCTACCAACAGCACGCACTCTTTCCAGATTACCTATGTCACTACCGACGGCCAGCATTCACCTTTATCGCCGGCGGCTACCGGGACAGCCTTCAGCGGACGCAGCTATTATGGCATCCCGGTGGAATGGATGAGTGAATACTGGGGCGACGCCTGGCCTCTGGCGACCGCGCCGCTGGAGCCGGGTGGGCCCACGCCACTGCAAGTGTTCCTGAGCGGCGCCAATCCGCTCGATTCAAATACGTGGCTGCGGACGGCGATCGCCCAATCCGCGCAGGGGCCCTTCCTGGAATGGAATCCGCAGCCGGGCCACACTTACCAGGTGCAGTCCTCGAGTGATCTGAGGGCCTGGACGAATGTCGGCTCAGCGCGGTTCGCCGCGGGGAACGTCGATTCGATTTACCTCGGCGGCAGCAGCGGCAGCTACTACCGGATTCTGTGTTTGCACTAAAGCTTTGTATGTTGCGTTTTGCTAAAACAGTCGGCGGCTTGGCTCTGGTGGCTCTTGGCCTTCAGTCAGCGTCCGGTTTCTCCCTGATGGGGCCCGCTAATCAGGCCTGGCAGCTCCCTGTCATCGGCTACAATTTGCCCGGCGATATTGGCACGCCGCACAACATCGGGGAGGAGTACCGCTGGAACACGCCAACCAATTACTACGCATTCGACCAGAACTTCCTCGATTACTTTGGTTCCAACGGGGTCTGGACCATCGAGCAAGGCATCGCCGAGCTGAACGGCCTGGCCAATTTCTCACAATACAGCTCGGACCTGACGGAAGTGCCGCTGGAAACCCGACGGATCAACTACCGCGCACAGGCGCTGCACTTGTTGGATCTAAAATCCATTGCTATGGGACTGATGCTGGAGGAACTCGGCCTGACCGATTCTGAGCGGTACATCTGGACGTTGCGCACCCGCGCCGTCCAGACCGGCCTGGCCTGTCCGTTCATGGTTTACGGAGTCATCAAACTGAGTTTTGACCCGGCGAATTGGCAGCCAACCAGTTACATCAATGGGGGTCTTTACAGCTATATTATCGTGGAGATCTGCACCGGCGGGAATCCCCTGGCCTTTACGGTTCCATTCCCAGTGGATCCGGTGGCACCGGAAAACCTCCCGGTGTCGAATTTCCAGACTCTTAATTATGGAATATTTACGAAGGGATTGACGCGGGATGACGTAGGCGGGTTGCGCTACAGTTACCGAACCAACAATGTCAACTTTGAGGCCACGTCATCGGATAGCACCCTGTTTTATACGAATATCGCCGCGGGCCAGCAATTGTTGTTCACCTCGAACCTGACGACGTTTTCGATGCAGGCGCTGACCAACAACGCGGCCGCTTTGCAGACCTTGTACCCAAACCTGGGGATCGTGTCCTCGACCAATGTTTTCACGAACATCTATATCACCAACATTACGGCCTATTTCACCAATTACCCGCTCGACCCGGTCGGGACGCCGCAGCACCTGGCGTTCGCGACGAACCTCACCCTTACGGTGCAGACCTGGTTTCATCACACCTTCAACAACCTAGTGACGTTCACGAACCCCACCGACGACGTCTGGGTCCCGGTGCCGTTGCCGGACATCGTTTTCTACACCAACCTCAGCCTGCTTACGGTGCAAACCACCACCGTCACCAACCAGCCGTTCGCCCCTTCCGGGACCCCGCCGATCACCAACACCACGACCTCCACGTACCTAACCAACGAGGTGGTTGGGGAATTCTTTATTCTGCCAACGAATCTCTGCGACATCGCCATTGTCTCCCGCCAAGCGACACTGGTCAGTTTTGAGACGAATATTGTGGTGTCGGCCACCAACACGCCGACGGGCTTCACGAACACCCAGTCACTCACCCAGGTGATCATTGATAACTTCACCAATCACGTTTTCACATTCTACCCGGTGGATTGCGTGGTCACCAACGTCGCATTGCGGCAGGGGATAGATAAGCTCACCTTCCTGCGGGCGAACTATGACTCGCTCGTGGGTCGGTTTTTCCAGCCGATTACCAACGTTTACTACCAGATCGAGGTTACCAACAACCTGCCCATCAAGCGTTGGTTGCGGCGGGTGGTGACCACGCCCGATTTCCTGTTTACCGCTTTTGATACGACAGACCTTGCTGGCCTGGCCCTTCGCACCGTCACGAGCGGCGGCGCCTTCAACGATGCCAATGCGAACATACTCGAGGCGGGGCCGGGAAACATCGAGCCCGGCAAGATATTCACTTTTAATAAGGTTGGGCCGCTGCTGGTGAATGTTTACGATCCCTTCTTCATCTTTAACGGGTTGACCGAGTCAACAGCGACGACCAATTTCATCTGGGGCACTTTCGACGGCAGCACCAACGAGCCCGTCGTCTATCCCAGCGGGACCAGTATTGCCAGCGTGGAGGCCCAGATTCTCTTCCAGATCGTGACGGGTATTCTGCCGGACGGTAAAGTGGGCACGCCCTATCCGGCGACCCAAGTCCAGGCGACGGGCGGGGTGCTGCCGTACAGCCAGTGGACCTGGGGGAACGGTTGGCCGTCGCTGCCGCCGGGCTTGACCATCACCACCAATCCGGACGGTTCCGGGCTGATCAGCGGGACGCCGACGGCGGCGGGCACATTTGGATTCGCAGTAAACGTCACGGGCGGCGACTCGCGTACGATCACGCGGTCGCTGTCGATCAACATCAACCCGTGACCGGCTTGGCAATAATGAAGGATTTCTGATTATGAAGCGGCTGTTATTGTGGATTCTCCTGAGCGCCCTGCCGGCCCCGCTGGCGCTGGCGAGCAGCAATTACGTCAACAACGCGACGGTGAGCGTAGTCTCTCCGCCCCAGATTGCCCCGCAGATCGATGCCTCGAACTTCGTTAACAACGGCTTTTTCTACATCACCAACTTACTCGGCACGGGCTTCACGCCGCCGCCACCCTACCAATCGTGGAACACGCGAAACTGGACTAATTCCAACCGGATGGCGGGCGACTCGGGATTCCGCTTCGATTATTTCGACACGGTGGGACAAACCAACGGCTGGTCGGCCAACTTCCAAAATGCGGGCAACGCCAATCCGACGAATGCGAGCATCTTCGGAGCGAGCTATGTGCTGGTGGCGGCGACAAACATTAGCAACAAAGGGACGATGATGGTTGACGCCGCCGGTTTGATGACCCTGAATGGCAAGAACATCGACCTAACGCGGGGAACCCTCGGCGCAGTCGTCAACGATGCGAACAATCTGGCGGGGGTGCTGGATCTTTACTGGGGCACCGACATTTCAGCCTCTGACGGCGTTTTCTATTCTGGCACTACGGTTCAGAGTGTGGGGCTGTTTGCGACGACGATTGTGGTCCCGCTCGCAGGTCCACCATTTTATGGTGGATTCTTCCAATCCCTGTTCTTCACCAACCCATGCGGCACCAACAGCGTATGCACCAACGGCTTCACAGTTTACGCGACCACTAATCAGGTGTTTCTCAATGGGACGATCCAAAGCGCAATCGATGTGCTGTTCTTGCGGCAAACGAACCCGGCCGTCTCGACAGATGTCCGGTTTGGCAATTTTATTGGCCCGGGCGTGGAGAAAATCGTTCACTGGCAGACCTTGCAGACGAATCGGGTCAGCGGCGTCGTAACCACCAACCAGCTTTTCTTCACTGACACTTTTGGCGACTGGTTCGTGACGAATAGAGTCGCCCAAACGCCGGGACCAAATCTTTTCGGCACCTTTTTTGGCGCCGCCAGGTTTCGTCCCGTCAATTATAGCATCACCCACGCTGCGCCGTTTGGGTATAACACGCTGCCCAACCTGTCGCCGACGCTGCTGAATCCGGCAGTTTTTAGCGGTACCAACTTCCCGATCTTTTCTACGAATGTTGGCTGGGGAGCCGCGATCACCGCCGCCGCTTTCCGGCCGGACCCGACGATCCAAGGCGCGACCTGGACGAATGGGCCGGGCCGGATTGAAATCACGGCCTCGGGCGCCAATTCGTACCTGGAGTTGGCTCGGACTATCATTGATGGTGAGAACTACCTACGGTTAAACTCGACGAACCATTTCGTGGGCTCCACCAATGCAGCGATCATATCGCCCGTAAGCGACATTTACCTGTGCAGCACTAACGGGATGATGAGCATCAGCAACCTGACGGCTCCGTTCGTCCCCCGGATGGAAGGGGAGATCCAGGCGTATAGCTCGCGTTGGACGAATACCACGGCGCAGGGAGTGCCGACGCTCTATACGGTGACGATGGTCGATAGTAGCCTGGTGGAGAAGACGCCTTCGCAGGTCCAGAATCTAAGCCTGCGCAGCACAAACCTCCTGATCGGCGACGCGCTCAACGTGTTTGGCAGCCTGTTGCTGGACACGGAGCGCCTGACCATCAGCACCAATACGGCCCATGCGCCCACGCCCTATGGAGAGTTGAACCTGACCTCGGGTGATATTTGGTGGTCGGCGAGCCTGCCGAACCTGCAGTGTTTAACGAACCTCGGCAAGATCACTTCAGTCAACTCGATCTATTTTGCGGGCGCCCGGCAGCCGCCGTGGTTCACTGGGACCTTCGATGAGCCGTATGAGAGCTTTGTGAACCATGGTATCATTCTCTCGCAAGGGAACTCGACCTGGGCGAACTATTACGAAGCCAGTGGCACGAACGATTCCGGCATCGGGCCCATCAGCGTGCAAGCGACGTCGGCCATAATGACCAACGGCGCCTTTCTGGCGACCGACGCCGACATCATCCTTACCTCTAGCGACCTGGTTATAAGTAACCAGTTCCTCCAGGCTGGCCGCGGCATTACCCTGACCGTAACTAACTATCTTGATGACGGCAGCCTGGGCACTAGCGTAGATTACATAACCAACAAGAACATCTGGTCAGTCGGTGCCGGCATCAACCTGATGCTGCTGCCCACGAACGCGAGCCTCCTCGGCACCACCGTTACCAACACCGCTTTTCCCAATGCCGAGGTGGTCAACTACTGGGCTGGCAGCGACCGCGGCGGTTGGCCGAACGGCTATGTCAATAACGCCGCCTTGGGCCGCTTGATCCTGGATGGTCCGGACGCCGGAACCCTCTTCAGCTTCTTACGCACCGGTCTTACCAACGCGCTGTATGTTGATTTGCTCGAATTCAAGGATTTTACGACCAATAGTGTGTCCGGCAACGTCCCGGGGAGCATCGATTTCATCGGGGTGAACCTCGACACGAACTTTACGATTTACTATGCGCAAGCGATCGTCAATGGCCAATCCGTGGCCGAGAAGCTCAACGGCGGGCACGGCGTGGCCGACACCAACGGCGGGCGGTTCTGCTGGGTCAGCAATTATAATATCGGCTTTTGGTCCTCCACCAATGTGGTTTATGCCGATGGCACTACCAACCGGCTGAACACGGCGCTGGTGACGAGCTGCGACATCGATTCCAACGGCAACGGCATTCCCAATTGCATGGACACGAACCCGATCCCGGTCCTGACGCCGGCCAGTTTGGCATTGACGGTAGCCGTCACGAACTCCCCGGCACGGACGGCGGTGCTCTCTTGGAACACGCTCCCGCTGTCCAGCAATTATCTCTATTCCGCGCCGTCGCTGTTGGTGCCCAGCACCAACTGGCAGCTCGTAACCAATTTCTTGTCTGACGCGACCATCGGCGGTCGGGTGACGATGACGTACCCGATAACGAATGGCGGCACTCTGTATTACCGGGTTCGGGTACTGTCGCCTTAGGCGGCGGGCTGCCCGGTGGGTGATTTGGGTTGTAGTTAGCCGGGGTCGCGGGCAGGACGTCCGTAGTGAGTTTAGTAAACGCTCAATGTAGTGAAGTGTTATGCGAAGATTTCGAATGAATAAGGGCTTTCCGGGCCGCGGGACAATCGTGTGGCTCGCCATGCTTGCCTGGCTCGGCTTGGCTGCGAACGTCGGCTGGGCCCAGACCAGTTTTAGCAGCGCCCAACTTATCTCCGGCCAGTGGGGCAGTGTGACTAACGATAATACTGGGATCGTGCCCGACACGGGTGGACCCAGCCATGCCGGGTTCGCGCCCCACCACCCGCTTTGGTACAAGTGGACCGCGCCGGAAAGCGGCGAGGTCACCCTGGACACGATCGGGAGCGTTGATGCGGGCGGCACGAATCTGGACACGGTATTGGCGGTGTATATTGGGCCGAACCTGTCGCAACTGATCCAGGTGGCAGCCAATGACGACTATTACCCGTTCACGCAGCTAATCGAAACGACTGAGACATACGGGCAGCAACAGAACAATCCCTTCTTTGCTACTTATCCGATGCCGCTGTCTGGTCCAAGTATTCTGCGGTTCAACGCGACCGCGGGGACAACGTATTACATTGCGACGGACAGCATGGTGGGTAAGGGTTTTTCGCTATTCAACTCATTTGGCGTCAATTGGCTGTCGCAAGAAGGACAGGGGCTAATCTCGCTCAACTGGGCTTTTCGCCCTTCGGGGGTGCTGCGGTTCGCCACGGAGGAGTACGACCAGTACGGTTTCATGATCGAGAATATTCTGAATCCAGGCGGCCGGCCGATGCCCGCGCCGCTCTACCAGTGTACGGAAACGGAATCACTACCGGGCGGAGGGGGTTTCGAGGGCAACGAACCCGTCCACGACACTTATTACACATACGACCCGGGCGGGGTTTTGGTAACGGTGACACGCGTAGGCGGTTCTAGCGGGCGGCTGCTGGTGGATTACACGACCGCGGACATTACCAATACCAGCGGGTTCGCTTTTGGTCCGATATCCGCGGTGGGGGGGGTTGATTATACGCCGGCATCCGGCACGCTGGTGTTCGACGATTTTGAGATGAGCAAGACGATCGTGATTCCAATCACGGTGCTGAGGACCTTTTACGGCTCTACCAACAGCGTGAATGATCCGCTAAACCCGTGGCCTTCGAGTTGGGTCGATAAGGACTTTTTAGTCGTGCTTTCCAACCCCCGCCTCGACTCGTTCGAAACGACGAACGTATCGCCGCCGCGGCTGGACACGCCCTTCGCGACAGCAACGGTGCGCATTATGTCGGGGGCGGGGCTGGGTGAGGACCCGGATGAGGATTGGACGGGCGATACCGGCAATACGCCTCCCAGCCACGATGTGTATAACTTCGGCAAGAGGAATTACCGCGTGCCGCGAGACGTGAACAGTTTCTGGCATGCAACGACGATTAACCTCGGCGTATTCCGGACCCACCAGCGTGTGCCAGGCGCCAGGAGTGAGACTCTTCGCTACCGCGTCAATGGGATTGTTGGAGGCGAAAACGCCGCGCGGCAATATAACAATTTCTTTGCCCTCAATCCCGGCTCCGAATACGCCATACCTGACACGAACAATTTCTGCCCCCAGATCTTTCCTTGGAGCGATACGGGCCTGGGTACCTTCACCAACTTTGATTTTACGATGGCGGATGGCGAGGTCACCGTCGGCAATACCGACTCCGGCACAATCCAATTTTCGGTCAACGATGACCAGCTCACCAAATTCAACAAAGATTTCAACATCGTCCTTTACCGAAATGTTGATAACGCGTGGGTTTCCGTCGGCGAGAACAATGAGTGCCATGTGACCATTCTATTCGACGACACCCACCCGTCCGCAGGCTCGGTGGATGAGTTCTATAACACCGATTTTGGCAGCCAAATGAAACCCGCGGTGACGACGGTTCCATCGAACCAAGCCCACCCGGGGACGGACGGCACGGTCTGGACCCTGGCAGTGCAGCCCGATAACAAGGCGATCGTAGCGGGGGAGTTTACGACGTATAATGGGAGTTCGCGCAGTTGCATCGCCCGCGCCACCCCCAACGGCCCAATCGACACCACTTTTGACCCGGGCACCGGCGCCAATGACGGGATGATCAGTTCGCTCGTCCTGCTGCCCGACGGCAGTGGAAAGATGATGATCGGCGGCACCTTCCTGCAGTACAACGGGGCAGACCGGAGGTTCATTGCCCGGCTCAATTCGAACGGGTTGCGGGATGGGTCTTTTGCGCCGACGCAGGACCCGGATGGCCCCGTTTGGGCGCTGGCAGTCCAGACCAACAACCAGGTGATTATCGCCGGGGACTTCACGATGATCGGAGAGGTCCCGCGCGCTCATATCGCCCGGTATAATTCGGACGGCTCGCTGGATCCGAGTTTCGACCCGGGGACCAACGCTCCCGATGGCACCATTTGGTGCCTGGCGCTGCAACCGGACGGCAAAGTCGTTATCGGTGGGCAGTTCACCCAATTGGGCGGCCAAAACCTCGCTCGCCTGGCCCGGCTCAACGCCAACGGCAGTGCTGATACTACGTTCAATGCGAACCTCGGCTTCGGCGTGGACGGCATCGTTTACGCCGTGGCGGTACAGGGCGGGACAAACATCGTAATTGGCGGGGAATTTAAGAACGTTGGCATCGCTCAGCGCACCCGCATCGCCCGGCTGAACAGCAACGGCACGGTGGATGACACGTTCAATTCGGGGACGGGAGCCGATGACACCGTCTATAATATTAACGCGCAGCCGGATGGCAGCATGTATGTCGGCGGCATCTTCACTTCTTTCAACGGCACTCACCGGCTTGGCATTACCCGGCTCTATGCCGACGGCACGGTCGATACCTCCTTCCTCGACACCGCCTATAACCAGTTTGCCGGCCTTCATCGCAAGTATTACGACCGGCAATGGGATGATCCATTCAATCCGGACCCGAATCCGGACTCGCGGCCGTTTGTGTTTGCATCGCAGGTTCTGCCTGATGGCAACGTCGTTATCGGCGGCGGCTTTAAACAGGTCGGCGGCGGCCAGGCTGATGCCTCCATCCGGTTCGATTCCGATTATCCCGCTTCGACGATCGACACCAACGTCTGGACTGAACCCAAAGCCCGGGATGGTATCCGCAACCGGAGCAATTTTGCCCGGCTCGTGGGCGGGTCCACGCCGGGGCCGGGGAATATAGGGCTGCTCTACAACAATTATTCGGTGAACAAGAGTCAGCTTTCGCTGAATGTCGATATTGTCCGAACCAACGGCGCCCTCGGTTACTCGGCGGCCAACTTTGCGGTGCAACCTGGTTTGGCTCAAAGCGGCAGCGATTACGTTTATAACAGCACCCCGCCGCTTTACTTGGGCTCCTGGTGGCCGGATGGAGACATCCAACCTTATTATTCATCCTTCCCTCGGGCCATCACTCGTGCGCACAGCGATGGGTTCTTCGGCACCAACGCCATCCCCACGGACATTTATGGCCATGTCTGGTTCCCCTATCCCCCTGGAACCCTCCTCCTGACAATCAAGAACAGCGGGGTGCCCGGGGACGTGGACACCATGATCCAGTTGGCCAATCCCAGCGGCGCCGACCAGTTCTTCCTGGGCGGCCAAAACATTCCGCTGGGCAACGCCTTGGGCGCCTCGGTTGCTCCGCTCAAGATTCTCGATGATAATCACAATGCCGGCGTCATCAGTTTCGCTTCTGCCAACTTTTACGTAAACGAAGGCGGCTCGAACGCGACCGTCATCATTACACGCACGAGCGCGGCACTTTCCCCATCATTCGTGCTTTCCACGATCGACGGCACGGGTCGTGCCGGCTCCAATTACGTTACCTTTAGCCAGCGGCTTTCGTTCGGTGCCGGTGTCACCAGCCTGACCAACACGAGCATCAGGATCCTCGACGATAGTGTCAGTCAGCCCAACGGGCTCACGGTCGGTCTCCGGCTAACCAGCGTCCTGGGCCAGGGCGCTTCGCTCGGTCTTTCCTCCGCCACGCTCAACCTGATTGATAACGACGGCTCGCCGGGTTCTGTCAGTTTCTCCCCTGCCACCTATACCACCAACCAGAGCGCCCCGTCTGCCGTGATCGCCGCCACCCGCTCCGGGGCGGATCGGGGCACCCTGACGGTCCAATGCATCACCACGAACGGCACCGCCATTAATGGCGTAAACTATATCGGGGTGACCAACACCTTGGTATGGAACAACCTCGAGTTTGGGCCGCGCTACTTTACGATTCCGTTGACCAACAACGGCCTGGTCGGCCCCAACACGACGTTTGGCGCATACCTAACCAATCCGATCGTGGATACGACCAACGCGCCGCTTGTGTTGGCCGCTCCTACCGGCGCGACGATCACGCTGATCGACGACAACAGCTACGGTCGCGTGCAGTTCAGCCTCCCCAGCTACCATGTCAATGAAAACGGCGGTCATATCACAATTCCCGTTATTCGCACGGGCGGTTCGGCCCAAGGCTTGACCGTCAACTTCGCTACCGCCGACGGGCCGCTGGCCTCTTCCTCGGGGCCCTTGCCGAATTACGTCGGCATTACCAACACGCTGACTTTCGGTCCGGGCGAGGTGGCCAAGACTTTCGATGTGACGATCCTGAACGATGGAGTCACGGATGGGGACGCGGCTAAGTTCTATTTTACCGTGAACCTCTCGTCGCCGAACCCGCCCGGGGTCCTGGGTTTCCCGACCAGCGCACAGGTTTACATTGTCGATGCCCAGACCAACAATGTGCCCGCGGGCTCGGTGGACACGTTCTTTGCGCCCAACCCGGGGTTCGACGGGGACGTCTATAGCATCGGGCTCCAGGCCGATGGCCAAATTGTTGCTGCGGGCGCCTTTAGCGTCGTGAACGACTTTCCGCGGAACAGCATTGCGCGGCTGAGCACCGACGGCTCGATCGACACCACATTCCTCAACGGACTCGCCGGTGCCAATGGACCAATCCAGACGATATTGATGCAAACCGATGGCCGTATTTTGGCGGGTGGTCCCTTCACCAAGATGAACCTATTGAACCGCAATGGTCTCGCCCGCCTGATGTCTGATGGCACGCTAGACTCCTCGTTCAATGCCGGCGCGGGCGGCGACAACACCATTTTTGCGCTGGCGGAGACTTTTATGCCCGATCGCCGGCTGCTCATTGGCGGCAGTTTTCTCAACATGAACGGTTCCAGCCGCCCCGCTCTTGCGCGTCTTAACAACGCCGGTTTGCTGGACAGCACGTTCGACCCCAATCTCAGCATTAACGGGACCGTCTATGCGATCGCCGTTTACCCCACGAACACGATTCAGGGAGGCAAGATCCTCATCGGCGGCAGCTTTACGTCCATCGACAACGTCCAACGCAACGGCATTGCCCGGCTCAATTCGGACGGCACGCTGGACACGGGTTTTGATCCCCGCACAGGGACTACCAACGTTGTCCGGGCGCTGGCAATCCAACTCGATGGGCGGGTGCTGGTGGGCGGTTCCTTCACCAATTTCAACGGCAACGCACTCAACCATATCGCTCGATTGAACATCAACGGGCAGGTGGATAGTTCCTTCAATGTAGGTGCGGGTACCGATGATACGGTGGATGCGATTGTGGTTCAGCCCGACACGCGGATTGTGCTGGTGGGCCTGTTCCGCAATGCCAACGGAGTTTCGCGCAATCGCATCACGCGGCTGCTCCCGGATGGGACAGTTGATCCGGCGATTAATTTCGGCTTGGGTGCCGATGGTTATATCGACACCGTCGCCCTTCAGCCGGATGGAAAGATGGTCATCGGCGGCGGTTTCACGTCGTATGACGGCCAGTCGCGGGCGCACCTGGCGCGTATTTACGGCGGGTCAATTGCCGGTTCGGGGTTGTTCCAGTTCACCTCAGCCAACTTCCAGGCCGATGAAACTTCGACGAACGCAGTGCTCAGCGTGCGCCGCGTGGGTGGCACAGCGGGAAATATGACCGTGGATTTTTCAACGGTTGGCTTGACGGCGGTCCCCGGCGTCAACTTCTCGAACGTCCAGACCACGCTGCATTTCCCGGTTGGCGAGACCTTGCAGACTGTGCTTATCCCGGTAATCGATGATTTCCAGATCACCCCAGACCTGGTGGTCAGCAACTACCTCTCCAATCCGTCGCCTCCTTCCGGTTTTGGCGTACAATCCTTCGCGTACTTGACGATCCTGAACGTCGATAGCACGGTGAGCTTCTCCACGGACTTCTACTCCGTGCAGCAAAATGTTGCGAGCGGCGCGTTCTTTGTGGATTTGGTCCGCCGAGGCAGCACGCGCGGCAGCGCCACAGTGGGTTTCTTTACGACGACCAATGGCACCGCGGTCGCCGGGGTGGATTACACCACCGTGAGCAACACCGTCACGTTCCTGCCCGGCGACACGGATGTGAAGGTCAAAATCCCGATTCTGAACAACCCGCTGGCGATCGGCGACACCTCGGTGGCGATGCAGTTGTCGAATACGTTCAATTTGCTCTTGAGCGTGCCGAGCCAGGCGACGCTGGTCATCCTGAGCACGAATAACTCGCCTGGGCAGTTGCTGTTTAGCCAAACGAATTACGTTGTTGGCGAAGGCGACGGGTTCCTCTACGCCACCGTCCTTCGCACGAACGGTCATACGGGCGTGGTTTCTGTGGATTTCAGCACGCTGGCCGGGACCGCGGTTCCGGGATTGAAGTATGTTGCCACCAATGGCTCGATAACCTTCAACCCCGAGGACACGAGCAAGATTATCCCGGTCCAGATTCTGCAGGAGCGCCAGGTGGAGGGGAACCAGACCTTCTCGCTGCTGCTATCCAACGCGACGACCGGGGCCGTGCTGATCGGGCCCACCAACGTGCCGGTGACGATTGTTGATGATGATGTCGGGGTGGGCTTCTCCTCGCCCTTCTATGTGGTGCCGGAGACCGCCGGCACGATCTCACTGGCAGTATTCCGGCAAAATGGCACCAATAGCCAGACAACCGTCCAGTTCGCCACCACCAACATCACCCTTGTGACGACCAACAACGGCGTCATTATCACCAATCCCGTCGCCCTGGCGGGCATCAACTATGTTCCCACCAACGGCATCCTCGTCTTCAATCCTGGCGAATTGGCCAAGAGCATCACGGTTAAAGTGTTGCATGATCCCTTTGTCACGGGCGACGTCTCGTTCGGAGTGAACCTGTCCAACCCGAGCGCGCCAGCCCAGACGGGCCCGGTGAGCCTGGCAACCGTGGTCCTTCTCGATGCGGAAGCGGGGCTCAGCTTCGCGTCCACCAACCTGTCGTCCGGCACCAATGCTGAGTTTGGCGTCCTCAAGAGTAGCGGCACCAACCTCCTTATTACCGTCCTGCGGTCCAACGTGAACACCGGCACTATCGCCGCCAACTTTACCACCGCCGATGGCACGGGGCCTCAGGGGGCCATCCAGGGCGTGGACTACGTCGCCACTAGCGGCCTCTTGACCTTCAGCAACGGCATCCCCTTCCAGACGTTTTCGGTGCAGATCGTCAGCAACCAGTTCATCGAGGGTAATCGGACTTTCAGTGTGTACCTGACCAATGCCACACCGACGAACGTCGCCTTCCTGCTTCCGCCTTATACGGCGACCGTGACGATTACCGACGATGTTTCCGGCCTCAGCTTCTCCAGCGCGGGTTACAGCGTGAACGAAAACGCCCAAACGGCCACGATCACGGTCTTCCGCAGCAACTATACGAACAGCACCGTCGCGGTGGACTTCTTTACGCGCGATGACGGGACGGGGACGGGGCAGGCGGGCGTTAATTACTGGCCGACCAACGGCACGCTCTTGTTCACCAACGGGGAAACCGTTAAGACGTTCTCCGTGGCGGTGATTGACAACCACATCATCGACGGCGGCCACACGGTGCCTCTCTATCTGACCAACCTGGTCGGCAACGCGATTCTGGTTAATCCCAAGGAGACAACGCTGACAATCTCTGAGACCGACGGAAGTCTAATCGTGCCGGCCGGTGCCGCCTTGATTTCGGAGAGCGGACCCGTTAACGGCGTCATCGATCCGGGCGAGACCGTGACCCTGCTTTTGGGCCTGCGCAACGCCACCGGCACCAATACCGCCAACCTGACCGCCACGCTACTGGCCACCAATGGCATCGCCAATCCTATTCCCAGTGGACCGCAGTCTTACGGCAGCCTGATCGCCCACGGGCCCTCGGCCTCGCGGCCCTTTACTTTCACCGCCAGCGGGACGAATGGACAAACGATCTTCGCGACTCTCCAGCTCCGCGATGGCGGCATTGTGCTGAGCAACGCCCAGTTTGCTTTCGCCCTCGGCAAGATCGGCAACACCTACTCGAACAACACGCCAATCGTCATCAACGACATTGCCCCGGCGACACCTTATCCCTCCGTCATCAACGTCAGCAACCTTCAGGGGCTGGTCACCTCGGCAACGGTCGTCCTCACGAATCTGAGCCACGCCTACCCCAGAGACATTGATGCGTTGCTGGTCTCGCCAACTGGCCAGAAGACGTACCTCATGGCGCATGCTGGAAGCAGCTTCTCCATCGACAATGTCACCCTCACCTTTGACGATGCGGCGACCAACTCTTTGCCTCAACTCGCGCCGATTACCAACGGCACCTATCGGCCTACTTCCTGGGCGACCCTCACCCCGACCTTCCCGACTAACGCACCGCCCCCGCCCTATATCACCAACCTGTCTGCCTTCAACGGCACCAGCCCGAATGGGCCCTGGTCGCTCTACGTGATTGATGATCACTACCTGGATTCCGGCACCATCGCCGACGGCTGGATATTGAACCTAACTGTCACCGGCCCCGTTCCGGGCGCCACGGATGTTGGCTTGGCCATGGCTCCCCTGACTAACACGGTCATCGCCACCAGCAATGTAACCTATACGCTCACAGTCACCAACTATGGCCCCTCCGGCGCGAGTGGCGTAGTCGTCACCGATACGCTCCCGCCGGGCGCTGTTCTGGCCGGCGTGCCGATTGTCCCCGCGGGCACCACGGTGAACACCAATACCGCGGGCTTGGTCACGTGGAGCGTCGGTTCGCTCGCCAAGGACGCCACCGCTGCTCTCTCGCTTCTGGTTCAGGTCAACGGCCAAGCCGGCGTCTCCCTCACCGTCACCAACTCGGCAACCGTGACCACTGCGACGACCGACCCGAACCCTGACGACAACAGCGCCTCGACGGTGACTACAGTGCTCCCCCCGACAGCCGATCTGGTTCTGGCGCTCGTCGGCCCGTCCAGTACGGTTCTGCTTGGCGACAATCTGACCTATACCATCACGATCTCGAACCGTGGTCCGGCGACCGCGACGGGAGTGGTCGCCGTTGATACGTTGCCGCCGAGTTTTGTTCCCATGGCGTCCATCAACTACACGGTGGCCGGCCGGGTCGTCACGTTCACCAACCTCGTCGATTTGGGCAGCGGCAAGGCGACCACCAACACAATTACCGTCCGGCCTACGGTGGCTGGCACGTTCACTAACACCGCCACGTGCAGTTCTGCCATCACGGACCCGCACAAGTCGGACAACTCCGCCGCGGTCAAAACTATTGTCCAGGCGCTAACTGTCTCTCGCGTGCCCGGCGGCCTGGCGATTTCCTGGCCGGCCGACGCGGGCAATTTCAGCTTGGAAAGCACGACGAACTTGTCTCCGCCGGTGAGCTGGACGGTCGTGACGAGTCCGGCGCCGATACTGGTAGGCGGCCAGATGACCGTCATCGTGCCCATTGGCCCAGGCGACCGGTTCCTCCGTTTGCACGGAGCAACACCCTAATCGTGCAACACGACTGATTCTTTCTGGACTTGAGCGAAAGCGAGCACCGGGAATCCGAAGAACAAAGCTTAAAACGAATTGGAAATACGATGACTTACGAGCAGTTGACGCAAGCCTAAGATGGCTGAATAGCCCACTTGACTATGAAACTCCCCATTATTCGGCTATTGAGGCACTGGCAACATTGGGCACGGCTTGCTGTCCGAGGCGCAGCGTTTGCGGCGATAATCGCGGCAGCGTCCAACGCTGACGCAGAGGCAATCAGCGACAGCGCGTTGCAGCAAATATCAGCGCTGCGGGCGGAGAAAGACTCGCGAACTCCCGCACAGCAAAAGATGGATTCGCAATTGGTGTATGCCCTTAAGCAAAGCCTCAACCAGGTGATCGCCCCGGGCGTTACCAACCTTCGCGTTTTTGTCCAAAGGGACGGCAAAGGACGCGTAAAAGTGGATTTGCACGCGGCGGTCACGCCAGATTTGCTGGCGTTTATCCAGAGCTCCGGGGGCGCGGTTATTGACAGCGTTCCGCAGTTCCAGTCTGTGCGGGCGTGGGTGCCTCTGTCCCTGGCGGAGGCGCTGGCCGGCCGGGCTGATGTTCAGTTCGTGCAAGGCGCTGTGCCGTGCCTGACGAGGACTGGCAGCGTGGATTCTGAAGGGGATACGACGCACCGCGCCGCAGAAGCACGCTCCTTCTTTAATGTGAACGGCGCCGGTGTAAAGGTCGGTGTGCTTTCGGACAGTGTGGATTTCCTTTCGCAAGCGGTTTCGACGGGCGACTTGCCGCCCAATGTCACCGTGCTACCGGGCCAGGCTGGTGTCGGGGCGGGCGAGGGGACGGCGATGCTGGAAATCGTGTATGATCTTGCCCCGGGCGCTCAGCTATTCTTCGCTAGCGGGTTCAACGGAGAGGCGCAATTTGCGCAGAACATCCTTGATCTGCGCGCTGCGGGCTGCGACATCATCGTCGATGATATCGGCTACTTTGACGAGTCGCCGTTTCAGGATAGTATTGTGGCGCGGGCCGTCAATGCGGTGACGGCTGGCGGGGCACTTTACTTCTCCTCCGCAGGCAACGAAGGGAACTTGAGGCACGGCACGTCGGGCACGTGGGAAGGCGACTTTGTTGACGGCGGACCTGCCGGGCCTCCGGTCAACGGCAAAGGCGGGAACCTGCACAGCTTCGGCACGAACGCTTACGACAATGTGACAGGAATGGGCAACTCTACTGTCCTTTTCTGGTCGGATCCGCTCGGGGCGTCCACCAATGATTACGACCTCTTTATTCTCGATTCCACCGGCACGACGGTGGTGAGCAGTTCAACGACAGTTCAGAATGGCAGCCAGGATCCCTTTGAGATCGTTGTTCCCCCAGGTGTTGGCGAGCGGGTGGTAGTGGTGAAGGCCTCCGGCGATGGCCGTTTTCTGCACATAGACACAATACGCGGCCAGTTGGAGATCAACACTGCCGGCAACATTACAGGGCACGCCGCGACCACTAATGCCTTTGCGTGTGCGGCGGTGGACGTCCACACCGCCTATCCGAACCCGTTCAGGGGCGGTCCTGCCAATCCGGTTGAGAGTTTCAGCACTGACGGCCCGCGGCAGGTTTTCTACAACGTCGATGGCTCGCCGATCACACCCGGAAACTTCCTGTCAACCGGCGGTTACGTGCGCCCGAAGCCCGACATCGCCGCCGCCGATGGCGTGGCTACGACTCTGCCGCCCAATTCGGGCCTGAACCCGTTCTATGGCACTTCCGCGGCGGCACCGCACGCGGCCGCGATCGCGGCCTTGCTCAAGTCATTTAATCAGACGTTAACGCCCGACCAGGTGCGCGCCATTCTAACCTCCACCGCCCTGGATAACGAAGCGCCAGGCTATGATTTCACCTCCGGCTACGGTATTGTAATGGCTTATCAGGCGCTGCAAGCGGCCCCCCCGTTGATGATACCACGGCTGCTTCTGGTAACTAACCTCATTTCCGGTGGCAACGGCAACGGGATTATCGATTTCAACGAGTGCAATAACCTTTCGTCGATCCTGACCAACGCTGGTGGGGTGGACGCCACCGGGGTTAGAGCAACGCTCTCCAGCCCTACCCCGGGAGTGATCGTGGCGCAACCACTTGCGACCTATCCTGATATACCAGTTGGGGGAGGTGCGGTGGTGAGTCGGGCGCCGTTCAGAATCAGCACATCCCCTACGTTTGTTTGCGGCACGCCCATTGACTTCACGCTCGTGGTGAAGTGCGACCAGACTGCGTTCACCAACCAGTTCCGCCTACCCACTGGCACACCGGGCACCCCGCTCCGGTTTGACAATTCCACGCCGGTGGCAATTCCCGACTTGGGCCGAGCCACCTCCACGATCGTCGTTTCAAACGTTGCCACCGTCCTCCGGCAGGTCACAGTGTCTATGTTCATTACCCATACCTTCGACGCCGACCTCCTGCTCCAGCTCATTGCCCCAGACGGCACCACCTGCAGGCTGTCGGCCAATAACGGCGGCGGCGGCCAGAATTACGGGGCGGCCTGTGGTCAGGATTCGCAACGGACGGTCTTTGACGATAACGCGTTAGTGCCGATCGGCGCCGGTTTCGCCCCATTTGTGGGTTCCTTCCAGCCGGATACGCCCCTCTCCGTCTTCATCGGCAAAGCCGGAACGAACGTCAACGGTAACTGGCGTCTGCGGGTCACGGACCAGGCAGCCCAGGATGTGGGTACCATTCAGTGCTGGTCGCTGATCCTTACACCGTCCGATTGCAAGGACGGCGGCGGCGAGTGTCCCGGCTCGGATTTGGTCCTCGGCATGATCGCACAGCCGGACCCGGTCGTCATCGACAACCTCCTAACCTACACCATCACTGTGACCAATGGCGGCCCAAGTACCGCCAAGAACGTTACTGTTACGCACCAGCTTCCTGCCGGTGTGATCTTCGTTTCAGCGGTTTCTTCGCAAGGAAACTGTTCTCAGTCGGCGGGAGTTGTCAGCGGCAATTTGGGAACCTTGAGTCCAGGCGCCGGCGCTATCATCACGGTTGTCGG
The DNA here is from genome assembly GCA_003152225.1 of Limisphaerales bacterium. GTDB lineage: Bacteria > Verrucomicrobiota > Verrucomicrobiia > Limisphaerales > UBA8199 > PALSA-1440. The sequence goes on from PLZQ01000265.1 coordinate 42,896, forward strand.
AATACCCACTGCCGCCGGAATAATTTCCTCCACGGCCAGTGTGACTTCCAACCAGCCGGATCCGGACACCTCCAATAACTCCGCCACCGTGATTACTCACGTCAATCCAGCCAGCGCTGACCTGGTGGCGGGCATCAGCGCGACTCCTAATCCAATCGAGCTGGGCGGTACGTTGACCTACACGATTACCGTGACCAACAGGGGGCCGAGCGATAGTTCGGGTGTTACAGCCGTGAACACTTTGCCGGCAAATGTCGCAGTGCTGTCGGCCACGATCACTCAAGGTTCAATCTCGCCCGGAGGCAGCCTATGGACCATTGGCACGCTGCCCTTGGGCGCTGGAGCCACCGCCACCATTATAGCGGTTCCGACGCAGGAGGGAACGATAATAGCAACTTCCACCGTGCAGGGGAACCAATTGGATCCCGTTCCTGCCAACAACACTGCCACGGCTACCACAGTCGTCGGAGCCGCCACGGACCTTGCGATCGGCATTACCGGTCTCCCAGATCCGACGGTAGTGTCGAGCAACGTGACCTATCTGGTCATTGTGACGAACCTGGGACCCAGCTCCGCCACGGGCGTGACCGTGAATGATTCTCTCCCGGCTAACGTGCCGGTGCTTGCCACAAACGCGACGCAAGGAGTGATTTCCATTTCCGGCAACACTTTGAGCTGGACGGTGGGTAGTATGGTGAGCGGCGCAAAGGCGACGCTGACGATTTTGCTCTCGACCACCACGAACGGCGTCCTGACCACAAGCGCAACAGTCGCTGGCGCGCAAACCGATCCAAACCCCGCGAACAACAGCGCCACGGCGTCAACTGTGGTGGCAACGCCCTTTACAAGCATCGCGGCTGCCGGCGCCACGTTGACGGCTGAGAGCGGGCCAGTCAACGGTGCGGTTGACCCCGGGGAAACCGTCACCGTCATCCTGCGCTTGCGCGATAGCGGCAATGTCAGCACCCGGAATCTGGTGGCCACTCTGCTGGCCACCAATGGCGTGGTTCCGGTTGCCCCCAACAACCCGCAAACCTATGGCATTCTCTTTCCCAGCGGCTTCTCGGTAGGCCGTCCCTTCAGCTTCACCGCCAGCGGCGTCAACGGGGGCACCATCAGCCCGACCCTCCAGCTTCAGGACGGAACCAATACCTACCCTCCGGTGAGCTTCAGCTTTGCGCTGCCGAGCTCGTTCACGTTTGCCAATACCAACGCCATCATCATCCCCGACCCCGCCGCACCAAACCCGCCTTACCCCTTCCAGTCCGGCCCCGCCAAGCCGTACCCCTCGACCATCACCGTCTCGAACCTCGCCGGTACGCTTGGCAAGGTGACGGTCACGCTCTCCAACCTGACCCACTCCTATCCGGGCGATGTCAATGTACTGCTGGTTGCACCGAACCGCGCCAGCGCCCTGGTGATGTCGCACGCGGGCGACCAGCCCATTACGAACGTTACCGTGACTTTCGATGACTCCGTCACGAGTTCCCTGCCCGACTCCGGCCAGCTTGCCTCGGGCGTATGGCAGCCTACCGCGTACAGCCCCGATCTCCGACTGGCTGGTTTTCCGACGAATGCCCCGGCGGGACCTTATCCGACTGTGCTATCCGCTTTCAACGGCGTGAATCCCAACGGCGACTGGTCGCTCTACGTGTTCGACGACTCCGGCGGCGATTCCGGCGCCATTTCCAACGGCTGGAGCTTGGCGCTGAGCATGATTACCCCGGTCAACCAACTCGCCGACCTGCAGGTGACTGGCCTCGCCGCGCCTAACCCATGCATGGCGGGCGGAACGCTGACTTATACCTTCACTGTCATGAACGGTGGGCCGAACACGGCTTCCGCCGTGGCCTTCACCAATATCCTGCCCGCGAGAGTGACTCTGCTCGCCGCCAGTTCGTCCCAGGGAAGCTTGGTTACGAACGCCGCCGGCGTCATCGCCAGCCTCGGGGCGTTGAATCCCGGCTCGGCCGCGACGGTGGTCGTGTCGGTGGTTCCCACGCCAGCCGTCTTTGCTCAGGGGAGCAACACCGCCACCCTGATAAGCACCGCCGCCGTCGCTTCGACGGAGACTGACGTGAATCCGGCCAACAGCTCCGTCTCGGTGGTCACCACGGTTAATCGGCCGGTGGCCGACGTGGGGTTGTCGCTGACGGTGGCGCCAGACCCGGTTTACGTTGGCTGGAGCCTGACCAATACCGTTGCCATCACGAACCATGGCCCGGGGACGGCGCTTAGTGTTATGCTCACGCAACCGTTGCCCTCGGGGGCCGGATTCAGCACGAACAATTCAAGTTCAACCGGTGGCGCCTTCACAATTTCAAACGGCAATGTCATCTGCGCCGTGGGTGACTTGGCGTCGAACGCCAGCGCGACCGTCTCCATCGTCCTGACCAACACCATTCTGGGCTTCATGACAAATACCGTAGCTGTTGCCACTAGCTCCCAGGACCCGGTCCCCGCCAACAATGCCACAAACTACGTCGCCACCGTTATCAAGCAGGCCCCCAAGATCATCAACGCCGGCGCGCTTATGACCTATGAGAGCGGGCCAGTCAACGGCGCGATTGACCCGGGCGAAACGGTTACGCTGTCTCTGTCTCTCGCCAACGTCGGTGCGCAGGACACCACTCCCAATTTTACCGCCACCCTGCAGCTTTCAGGAATCGTCAATCCCCAGCAGACCAACACCGTCCGCCCCGCCGTCCTGACCAATAACTACGGACCACTGATCTACGGCGGCCCCTCCGCTAGCCGGAGTTTCACCTTCCAAGCCGCCTCTGTCCTGGCCGGCGCGAATGACGCCACTTTGATCCTTCAGGATGGCACCAACCAGCTTGAGCCAGCCACGGTCGTCTTTACGTTCCTCTCGCCCGCCGCGACGAACTTCGCCAACCTGGCGGCGATCACCATCCCGGATCATGGCGTCGCCACGCCCTATCCCTCAACGATCGTTGTGTCCAATCTTAATCCGCTGAGTGTGGTGACCAAAGCCACCGTGACTCTTCATGAGCTGACCCACGGCTTCCCGCGCGACATCAACGTTCTGCTAGTCAGTCCCACGGGGGGCAACGTGATGTTGATGTCGCACGCCGGCGGCGGCCATGCGGTGACCAGCCCTATCACACTCACGTTCGACGACGCGGCAGCGAGCCTCTTACCGAGCAGCGCCTTGCTCACTACTGGAACCAACCAGCCCAGCAGTTACCCTGGGACGGTTGCGCTGCCTGCGCCAGCCCCCACGGGCTCCTACGGTTCAACGCTTGCCGCCGTCAGCGGGCATAACCCCAATGGCGTGTGGTCGCTTTATGTGTTCGATGATACCGTGGGTGACGCCGGCCTCATTGCAAGCGGCTGGAGTCTGAACCTCACATACGTCGTCCCCGTCAATCCCTATGCGGATTTGGCTCTAGGTTTTTCGAGCACGCCGGCCTCCCTCTTTCCCGGCGGCAACTTGACAAGCACGATCTGGGTCACCAACCTCGGCCCGGCGGCGGCGACCGGCGTCGTGGTGACGGACACTTTATCCAGTGGTGGGCAAGTGAGCACTAACCTTGGTGGTCTGGCTTACGGGGCAAGCGCGAGGGTGACCTTCATCCTGCCGATGTCGGTGGCCGGCAACATTATCAGCACGGCCACTGTGGCCGGCAATGAAGTGGATCCGAATCCGGGGAACAACTCGGCTAACACCATCACAGCCGTGGCCAGCCCCGCCTCGGCGAGGCTAAGCGGCTCCAGTTCAAACGGGGTGTTCCAACTCATTGTGACCGCCCAACCGAACTTTACGTACGTAATCGAAGGTTCGACCAACCTCGCTTCCTGGCTGGCCCTCGACACCAACACGGCATCGCCCGGCGGCACGATCAAATTTACGGACACCAACAGTCCAAATATCAACGAGCGCTACTACCGGACCAGGCAATTGATTCCGTGATGCCTTGCGGGCGCGCCTGGCTCGGGTGTTTTATGCACCGCACGGAGCGCTGGCCTAGACTGGTGTATCTAGGTTAGAATGAAAGTTCTCGGTCTAACGGGAGGCATCGGCATGGGCAAATCCGCCTCGGCCCAGCTCCTCCGCGGGCGCGGGGTCCCGGTGGTGGACACCGATGATCTGGCGCGCCAGGTCGTTGAGCCCGGCCAACCCGCCTTGGCGGAGATCGTGGCGGCCTTCGGCCCCCAAATCGTCGGGCCGGACGGTCGCTTGCGCCGCGCCGAACTGGCCCGCCGTGTTTTTGCCGACCCCGCTGCCCGCCGACGCCTCGAGACCATCCTTCATCCCCGTATCCGGGTGCTCTGGCGCGCCCAGGTCGAGACCTGGCGCGCGGAGGGTCATCCGCTTGCCGTCGTGGTGATCCCGTTGTTGTTCGAGACCAAAGCCGAAGCCGAGCTGAATGCGACAATCTGTGTCGCCTGTTCGGCGGCCACGCAGCAGCAGCGCCTCCGGGCTCGTGGTTGGCCTCCCGAGCAAATCGAGCAGCGCCTCCAAGCGCAATGGCCCGTGGAAACCAAAATAGCCCGCGCCGATTACCTGGTCTGGACCGAGGCCGATTTGGATGTGCACGCCGCGCAAATCGAGCGCATTCTGCGGCGGCTGGTGTGACCATAACCGAAGACAAGCGCCCGCGAACCGACTTACGGTGACGCCCACTCCCAAGCCTGCGCTACCTCCTGGCGGCTACCGTCGGATGATCTGCTTCACGGCGTCGGTGATGCTCCGGGTCACGCGCTCGGGCGTCAAATCCTCCAGGCTCAATGTGTAGAAGTTAACCCGGCGCTCGACGCCGCGGCCAGCGGGGTGGGCCACCACCGCTTCCACGCATAGATCATTGCGGCGGCAAATGAAACTGAGAGAAGCGCCGGCTAGCGTGTACAAGTAGCCCAGGTCGGCAGGCGGGCAGGGCTGGGGCGAGAAGTGGAGAACGAGGTAGGGAAAGCTATTCGGGTCCGAGCCAGCTTGCTCGCGCACCAACTCGACGGTGGCGCCGAAGCCGTGCTTGTGCAGCGTCTCGGCTGCCGAGTCAAAGATGGATTTCAGCGTCGAGTCCACCGCGGCCAGGAACCGCCCCGGAAAGTCGGCCCGTTCCTGGCGCCGCTGCTCGGACTCGTGCTCCGGCGGCACCGGAGTGTTGCAGACCGTGGCCAAGTAAGCTTCAAGTTCTGAGTTCATATCGCATCCCTTCCCCGAGTCTTTCGCAAGCGGTCCCGGGGTTGCAGTTACGCAGCGCCTCGAAGCCCGATGCTAAGGCCGGAGACCCCGCGTGTCCACGACCAATTGCGGAGGAATCAGAGGCGCCGGAACGGCAGGCACGGTCGCAATTCCCCAGGCGGGATTCCCCAACGGGGTCGCGAAAACCCAAGGGCCAACGACCGAAGGCGAAGGAAGGCCGAAGTCCGAGATCCGAAGTCGGCCTGATCCAGTTAACTGCCACCCCCAGTACACCCCGCCACCACCAGCCTCCCAACACGCGAGCCTGTGGAGTGACCCTTAGTAGTACCTTGATAGTACCTTAATAGTACCTTGGTAGTCCCTTGATAGACCCACCGCTACAACGCTAGGGTAACACGCGATCCAGAGTGCTGGTGTAAACGTCGTTCTGTA
>PLZQ01000008.1 GCA_003152225.1 Limisphaerales bacterium
CTGGACCTGTGAGGCGGGATTTTTTATCCTGGGTTGGTGAGCAAGAACTTCCGAACATGCGATCTGGATCAGCCATTTCTGCTGCCGCCATCGTTGCAGGACTGGTTGCCGGAGAGTCACTTGGCGCGTTTCGTTGCGGAACTGGCGCCTGGTCTGGACCTGTCAAAGATCTTCGGCTGTTACGGACGGCGCGATGGGCGCGGGAAAGCGGCGTATCACCCGATCATGATGGTGCGGATACTGCTGTACGGCTACTGCGTGGGCGTGACGAGTTCGCGGCGCATGGAACATGCCAGCTACGACGACATAGCGTTTCGCTACCTTTGCGCAGACCAGCACCCGGATCACGACACGATAGCCGACTTCCGCCGGCAGCACCTGCCGGTACTGGCGCAGTTGTTCACGCAGGTACTGCAACTGTGCGATAAGGCGGGGCTGGTGAAGTTGGGGCATGTGGCAATCGACGGCACCAAGCTTCAAGCCAATGCGAGTAAGCATAAAGCCATGAGTTACAACCGCATGGAGGAGAAAGAGAAACAACTGAGGGCGGAAGTGGAAAAGCTGCTGGCGCAGGCGGAGGCAACCGACGCCGCGGAGGACGCTCTGTATGGCAAAGGAAACCGGGGCGACGATCTGACCGGCGAGATGGCGCGGAGAGAAAGCCGTCTGAAGAAGATCGCGGAAGCCAAAGCCGCGCTGGAACAGGAGGCGCGGGAGCATGCTGAGGCGGCAAAGAAAGCTGCCGAAGAAAAGCTTGCGGAGCGCCGCCAAAAGGAACAGGCGCGGGGCAAGAAGTTCGGCGGGTGTCCGCCTCAGGTGCCGGACCCGGAACAGGCCCGGCCGGAGCCAACGGCGCAACGCAACTTCACCGATCCGGAGAGCCGGATCATGCCGGATGGCGGGCGCAAGGGAAGCTTCGTGCAGGCGTACAATGCGCAGATCGCAGTGGACAGCGCACACCAAATCATCGTGGCCGCCGGGATCACTCAGGAAAGTAACGACAAGCAGCAACTGGCGCCCATGCTGGAGCGGGTGGCACAAAATATGGGCGCCAAGCCGCGGGCCGCTACCGCCGACACGGGCTACTTCAGCGAGAGCCAGGTAACCGATGAACGGGTCAGCGGCATCGAGTTGTATGTGGCCATTGGAAAACAGAAGCACAGCGAGGGGCAACCACCCGACGTGATGGAACCCGGCGATCTTTCCGTGCCTCCGGCGGAAGCTGACTCTGCCAAAGAAAAAATGAAGCAGAGACTGAAAACCGAAGCCGGTCAGGCTCTGTATAAAATGCGCAAAGCGATTGTGGAGCCAGTCTTCGGGCAGATTAAAGCAGCGCGGGGCATCCGGAATTTTCTGTTACGCGGATTGGCCAAAGCCGGCGCGGAATGGAAGCTGATCTGTGCCACGCACAATCTGCTCAAGCTGTTTCGTTCCGGCTATCGTCCTCAGACGGCCTGACAGTTCACAAAAAGTCCTCACCTGCAAGAAAACCGGGCCGCACAGTCATTCCGTAAGCCGCTCGCGTCGCCTCACCAGCCGAAAAGCTCCCCCATCTGTCAAGACCTCGATTTCCGATCCTCAACAGATCTACGCCGGCTTTTCATCCCGACACACTCCTAGCCCGCCGACTGTCTCCGCTGGCGGCTGATCGCGAGCGAATACATCTGCCTTGTGAAGATAGGATTGACTCTTTGACGATTGACCTGGCTTGGCCATGAAAGTCTTAGGGGGCCGGGCTCACTGCCAGTTGGCCGTGTCACGCGCTTAGCAGAGAATTCGTCAGAACTAGAGGTGACAAGCTTTTGGTAAATTGAAACCGATTCTTCTACCGGAGCCAGTGCATCGTGGGCTCGCCCAGCGGCGACATAAGCGTTCGGAAGATTGCTCAGGCTCGTGGCGAGGAGTGGAAGGAATGCCGCTGGACGGACACCCGCTAGCTGGCGATAAGCCGAAACGGCCTCTTCTATAGCAATTACGGCCTCATCCGGCCTGCCGACCTTGACCAGGATAGTAGAGGCATTTGTGAGCGCCATGGCCAATGTGGGACGGAAGGAGTTGCCACCTTCAGCGGTCAATTTCCGGGCGATCTCAATGCTGTCGTTTGAGTGGGGTAGAGCGTCCCACGGTCGTCCAAGATCATTGAGCCTATTGGCGAGTGCCATGTGATGCTTTGCCAGTTCATTGAGAGCATCTGAAGACCGGCCTCCTTGGGCTCGAACGATATCTAAAAGAGCAGTCGAAACAGCTACTGCGGCCTCCCGAAGCTCCGTCGTCGCCTCAGGAATGGCTCTGTCGATAGCGAAGAGAAGAGTTGCATCGGAAGTTGACCGTGCTAGTTCGATCAGGTCCACCAGCCACCGACGCGGAATTCGGGATTCGGGCTCTTGGAAATCGATCACCGCGCGCGTCACAAACGCGACGGTCCTCTGATTCCGGAGGATTGAACGTCGAACGGCCCCGCTTCCGTCCTGGAAGGCACCTTGAAGAACGCCTATGACGAACGCCTCAGCCACAATGTCGGGGCCTACTGGCGCGACGCCAGGATCACCAGGGAGTGCTTTCGCGAGGTCGCGAGCAAGTTTGGCAGCGCCTCCTGGGTACTGAGCCTCCATCTCGACCATCTCAGTGCTGCAGCTGCGAATGGTTTCCTCAGACGTGAGCCCGCCACAAAGAGTCGCGATTGCGGCCATATGCTTCAAGATGTCAGCGGAAGACGAATCCGGCGCGAACTGGGAGATTCGCTGGGCTTCCCGTTCTGCGAAGCGTATTGCGAGGTCTGCACGACCGGGCGAAACCGCCGTCGGCCACCCCGTGGAAAATGCATTGAGCGCGGCCATCATTACAAAGAGCGGGTCCTGCAGCTCCGGCGCGCCGACTACCCGATCGAAGGCAGGGTCGTCGCCGAGGGCGCGCACGGCCTTGCTGGTGCTGACTCCGTGGCCGTGGAGGAATCTGGACCGGCAACAACTCCGGTGGTTGTTCCGCCCGGCGCCTCAAAGCGAGTCGCTTGGCAGAACACGCAAGGCCGCCGCGTCATGAGACGCAAGCAGGCTATACTTGCACCAGTCGCGCCCAGTGGTGCAGCCGCGGCGGAAAGGCAACATGTGCGTCACAACGAATCGACTAATGCGGGTGGAACAACCCGAGGTAACCAGGCGACCGAGCCTCAAGCGGTAAAGCCTGTGTTGAGCCATTCGGACAGCGATATGGGGGCGGCTATCGCTCACGACGAGATCAACCCACAAGCTGCCACGCAGTCCCTGGATGAATTCCAGAACCGTGCCTGCTTTCGTTTCGATGATGCTTTCCATCAGCACCTTTCCGGCGGCGTCACTGACCGC
>PLZQ01000545.1 GCA_003152225.1 Limisphaerales bacterium
TCAGGGTGAGTTTCGAGGTCATCGGTAAGGTCGGTAGCGTCTCCGCCGTGGCGCTGGCGGGTGCACCGACGGCGCAGGTGGTGAGCGTGGACGTTACGCGGGTGGCCTTTGGGGCGCAGGACGGGAACGTCAGCGTGGTTGGGCCCGGAGTGTTGGTCACCACCCCGGGTTACGCCAATGGCGCGTTCCGTTTGTCAGTACCGACAGAGAAAGGCCGCTCGTATGTCCTGGAGTTTACCGAGGCATTGACTCCGGCTAAGTGGACGGCGCTGCCGGCGGTGGTGGGGGATGGCACGGTGATGGTCCTGGTGAACCCGACCGCCACCAACCAGCACCGCTTCTACCGAGTCCGTGTCCAATAAACCGCTGGGGAGGCTTCAAATAATGCTCAAATAATGTTTGCATCTTTCTGCGAGTCGTATACTAATCGAGCACATTAGGTAACTAGGAGACCGCAACATGGAAAACAACTGCCTTTCGAGACAAGACTTCAACTCACGGGAGTTGGGGAGATTAGCCGTAGTCCAGGCGCCGCGCGGCAACACACAGTTTTTCCAGCGCAGTGCCGTCAATTGGTTCAAAACCGGGAAAATCATGCTCCTGTTGACGGGTGTACTTATGGCTGCGGTTTGGGGTTCACCATCTTTGCACGCCGGGATCATCTACACCGCCGGCACCGAAACCGTCGGCCCAGGCGGCAACGTGAGCGTGCCAATCACAGTGAGTTCTGCTCTAACCGGCAACGATGTGTATTGGACTGCTGCCGGGTTCCACCTAACCTGGAATTCAAGTGTGCTGAACTTGCAATCAACTTCACCAATCAGCGTCAGCCTGAGCGGAACTCCCCTTGGTTCCTTGACCCTCGGTAACTTTGGTAGCCCTAGCGCCGGGCAATTGAATTTTACTTGGACGGATCCCCCTGTGACCGGGTACCAAGTGCCTGATGGCAGCACCCTGTTCACGGTGGAATTTACAGCCGTCGGCGGTTCATCTACAGCGGTGAGCTTCGCGTCCGTTTCCGACATTGCGTTTACTGATTCAACCGCAATCGACTATACCACTCGAACGCCAACTTGGAATAACGGGGGAGTCACCGTCGTTCCCGAACCCATTAACTGGGCGCTTGGTTTGTTCGCGTGCGTCTTCATCGGCGGCGCGGCGGTGCGATGGGTTTCCAACCGAAGACTATCTTTGCAGCCGGCGCAAACTTGGCGACAGTGACGTTTGACACCACCGGCATTGGGTCGGGCGGTATTTCCCACAGGGCTCTATCAAGCTCGCGTAAAGCGCTCGGTCCCGGCAGGGTGGCCAGCCGACCCAGAGTGACAAGCTTCGCCTACCCAGTTTCCAAAGTGGCGCGAGCACAGGAAAGGCGCTTTCTGCCGGTATGCCGCAAGCTCGGATCATATTGCGAGGCACGGCAGAGCCTGGAGGCATTCCCGGAAGGCTCAAAGTTATTCCCGGTTACTTTCCCATGTATGTGCGGCGAATGTCGCATGACTCTCCCGGGGGCCCGTGATCGGTTACCGCGGCGTTTGTGGAGTGTCCCAATATGGGACGGCGGAGTGCTAATGAAAGGGCTGCGAAGACGGGGCTTTCCCTACCATCCGCTCATTCCTCCGTAACCCCACCGGAGCCTCCCCGTAGTACCTTCGTTAGTCGAACGGAGGTACTACGGGGAGGCTCCGGGGAGGTCCGCGGGAGGGACTGGTGCAGGGTTGGGGCTGCGTTCATTCGCAGCAAGGCGTTGACATCTCTTGCCGGACGCCTAGATTGCGGCGTCATGCAAAACACTGAGCTTGATATGAGGGTCACGGACCGCACGAATCGTGTCGTGAACAGAAAAGGTGCAAGGCAAGGGAGCTTGTGCGTGCTAGACACAGGCGGCGGTTTGTTATTGCGCGTGTGTTGTCTGAACAAGACCGATCAATTGCGCGTCGAATAAGTAACTGCGAATGAAACCAAAGCCTTCTCCAGTTGAAGACTCAGGCCCCAGAGCCCCCAAGAGGGTGTTTATCGTGGAGGATCACCCGGTCTTTCGCGAGGGTTTGGTGCAAATCATCAATGACGCGGGCGATTTGACTGTGTGCGGGCAGGCAGAGAACGCGGAGCAGGCCATCGACGCCATCCCCGGCCTCAAGCCCGACCTGGTGTTGGTAGATATCACCCTCCCGGGAAAAAGCGGGTTCGAGTTAATCAAAGAAGTTCGGGCTCAAAACGGTAGCGTCAAGCTGCTGGTGCTTTCAATGCACGACGAAGCACTCTATGCGGACCGGGTTCTGCGCGCCGGGGGAGACGGCTACATCATGAAACAGGAAGACCCGGAAGAGGTCGTCCACGCCATTCGGGATGTGCTCGGCGGACATATCTATGTCAGCGAACAGGTCTTGGCGAAGAGGACCAAGGGGGCTCCTAACCGCGGCTCAGAGCCAACCAATCGTCCATTGGGTCAACTCACCGATGCGGAGTTGGAGATTCTGCAATGGGTAGGAGAGGGTAAGACTAACTCTGAAATCGCCAGCCAACTTCACCTCCGGCCCGGAACGATCAGCGCTCACTGCACCCAGATCCGGAGAAAACTCAAATTGAAAAGCACTAACGCCCTCATCCGTTATGCCGTTTGCATGGTCGAGGGCGGCAAGGCGTAAACCGATGCCGATAGTCCGTGGCCGGTGGTCAGTGGGCCTGCAAAGGCACGCGCACAGTGATAGTTGTACCCTGGTTGGGCACCGACTCCAGTTCGCAGGTCCCCCCCATAATCGCCGCCCTTTCTCGCATATTCGTGAGGCCAATTCCTTCTCCTCGCCGTTTGGCAGCCTTGGATGCCGCAGGATTAAAGCCGCGCCCATCATCGCGGATCTTTAAGATAAGGCCGGTCTTCTGAACGACGAATTGCAGCAGGATCGTTTTGGCACAAGCGTGTTTTTCGACGTTGTTGAGGGCCTCCTGAACAATGCGAAAGAGATTTAGCTCCATGGCGGGAGGACAACGCTGGGCAAATCGTGCGAGGCGGGTTTTCACCACGAGATTCGTCCGCGCCTGGAACTGCCGGCAGAAGTTGCGGCAAACATCGTTCAATCCCAGCGCGTCCAGGTCGGCGGGGCGGAGGTCGTGAGCGATGCGGCGATTCTCCTCCAGCGCCAGGACGAGCAGTTCTTCACAGCGTGCCAAGAGCTCCCTGGCCGCCGGGTTCAGCAGCGCGAACTCTCCGATCTTCCGGAGCCGCATCTTGACGGAAGCGATGACCTGGTTGACGCTGTCGTGGAGTTCACGGGCGACGCGTTGGCGTTCGTTCTCCTGGGCCTCGATGATGCGCCGCGGTAACTCTCTCAACCCCTCTTCGGTCGTTTTGCGTGTCGTGATATCCTGAATCACGCCCACCCAGCTCACAATCTCGCCCCCGTCACTCCTGATCGGCACGACGTTCTGTTCGGCTGCAAACGTGGTGCCATCCTTGCGCTTCATTCTTAACTCGAACTCGCTCAAGAATCCTTTCTCTTTGACCGTGGCGTGCAGATGCCGCCTGAACTCTTCGCACGTCGCTTCACTCAGGTGCAAGAGGGAGGGGCTTTGACCGATCATTTCCTCGCGGCTGTGGCCGAACATACGCGTGGCCGCTGGATTGCAATCCTCGATAGTGGTCCTATGGGCATCAATTATAAAGACTGCGGAGAGAAGACCATGGATGGTCTTCTCGAGCACCTGCCGGCTCGTGCGTAACGATTGCTCTGCCCGGATCCGCGTTATGGCCCCGCCGGCTTGGGCGGCCAGCGCTTCGATTGCCTGGCGCGTTTTCGAAGGAATAGCCGTGTGGGCTCGAGAACCGACGTTCAGCACCGCGACCACCTGCCCGCTGTGCTGGATGGGAATGACCTCCAGAGCCAGCAAACCCTCGAGCTTCAGTTGTTGCACGATGGTCGCCATCGGCCAAACCTCCGGCCGCAATGTTGTCGGCTGCGCGTCAGCCAGGTGGTCCCGAACCGCGGCCGGTGCATGAGGCGAGGAACGTTTGACAAAGTCGGCTGACAGACCCTGGTGCGCGGCGAACTCCAAGATCTTGGTTTGCGAATTCATTACATACACCGCGCCGCAGTCCAGGCCTTCATTCTCCAAGGCGGTCCTCAATAACCGCTCCGCGGCAGCTCTCGAATCAGTGGTCAAACTCAGAAAGATGCCGAAGTCGCGCTGGCGACGGAGCAGATTCTCAACCCACCGGCGCTCGGTGATGTCGTGGAGGGTTCCCTCGTAATAGAGCACCGCGCCGGTTTGGTCACGAACCAGATGTGCGTTTATGCTCATCCAGATCTTGCTCCTGTCTTTCCGATGAAGCTCAATTTCAAATCCCTGGACAATACCCTGTGTTTCCACCACACGCTTAAACTCCTGGCGCTTTTCCGGGTCGGCATATGTTTGGCGCCCGACATCCGTAACGCTGGCCATCAAATCCTCGGGCGTCGGATAGCCCAAGATATGTGCCAATGCCGGATTGGCGCTGCGGAAGCGGCCTTCGGGCGAAGTCTGAAATATCCCTTCCGTCGCGTGCTCGAAAATGCTGCGGTATTTGACCTCCGCTTGCCGCAACAAATCCGCCAGCTCGATCCGCTGCAGCGTATCGCCGCAATGGTCGGCCAGGGTTTGCAGGACTTTCAAATCCTCCTCGGAGTAGGCCCGGGGCGTGTAACTTTGGATGGACAAAATGCCGATCGCATCGCCCTTAGCGCGGATCGGAACAAACATCATGGAAGCAGAGTGGCGAGGGCCACCAAAGGGAACCAGAGGCAGGCTGTGCTGGCGTTCGTTGTCGCGGTTGATCAGTTGCGCGCCCTCCTTCATGACCAGTCGCATGAGTGGACTGGGGTCGGGGGTAAAACTCGTTGGTTGAACCGGGGTCCGCCGGCCATCCAGGGTATCCACCGTCAGTACCGGGATGAGCTGATCGTCGCTTTCCGAGTAGAGATGGACGTAGCCGGCGTCCCAGCCGAAGAGTTCGGAAGCAATATCCATTATGATCTGGGCGGCCTGCTCACGGGTGCCGGCCGCGCTAAGGCGATACCCCAGGTGCGCGAAGGCGGCGTTCTGCTTTTCCGACCGGATCCGCTCCGAAATGTCCCGGGCCACACCAACCAGACCCAGTGTGCGCCCCTCATTACTCTTGATTGGCGCAGTATCAAGCAAGATCGGAAACTCGGTTCCGTCTTTTCGGCAATTCAGGATTTCGCCCTCCCAGCCGCCACAAAGGGTTTGCTGGAAAACGAGGCCAGTAAGCCCCGGTGGATTCTTGGCCGAGTAGAGAAATGCGGGCGTCCGCCCCATGACTTCCTCAGCCGTGTAACCGTAGCTTTGCAGGAAGGCGCGGTTGGCAAAGGTGAAGCGGTTTTCCTGGTCCGTAATGCAAATCATATCGCGGCTGCTTTGCACCGCGTCGGCCAGGAGTTGGATTTGTTCCTCGGCCCGCTTGCGCTCGGTGGTATCACGCGCCACGAGCACGATCCCACTGGGTTGGCCCTCCGCGCCCGCCGCCACCGCCGCGCTGATTTCAACCGGGAAGGCCTCCCCAGTCTTCCTGAGCAGCAGGTGCTCTGCATTTCGCAAGGTGCCGGTTTCCAGCGTAGTGGCTAGATCAGCCCTGAGGCGCTCACGATCCCGCGGCCGGGTCAGGTCGAAAACAGTTCTCTTCAGCAGTTCTCCGGGAATTGCGTAGCCCAGCATCTCAACCCCTCGCGGGTTGACCGCTAGGACCTGCCCTTGGAGGTCAATCAGCCAAACCGCGTCGGGCAGGATTTCCACCAGCCGCCGGTGGCGTTGTTCGCTGGCTCGCAGCGCCGCCGTGGTGTTCCGCAGACGCACGATCGTTCTGAGTCGCGCCAGAAACTCAACTGTATCCAGCGGTTTGACAAGGTAATCGTCAGCGCCGGTTTCCAAGCCATCAACCTTGTGGGCAACGCTGGTGGCCCCGCCCGAATTCAGGACCACGAAAACGTCCAGAAGAGCTGGGTCCGCCTTGATTTGCCGGCAGACCTCCATCCCGCTGAGGTCCGGCAAAATAACGTCCAGCAGCACCACATCCGGGCGCCTTTCGCGCGCTGCCTGGAGGCCCTCTTGGCCGGTTGAGGCCTCCCACACCTCGTAGCCCTCGTGACGCAGAATATCGGAATAAATCTGGAGGAGGCCGGGTTCATCGTCCACCACGAGTATGCTGGTCTTCTTATTCATGCCTCAAAACCTTACCTGGCTAATACCACGTAGCAGTTTGGCCTTGAGAAGTAAAGGCCGATATCTCTGGCTGATACGGTGGGGGGAGGGGGCCGCATCAAGCTTCCCGCCTCGCGCTGTGCCTGCCCCAGCCGATTCCCGACCTTACCGCCACCGCTTCGCCATATCAAACAGCGGGCGCCTTGCTGCTACTGCCGTTTGGGGCGAGCGCCCTGCGGATGCTGCGCAAGAAGCATAAGGCATAATTGCCAGGCAAACGCTGAAACGCTGAAAGCTGAAACCTGAAATAGGGAAGCCTAGAAGCGGCAAACAGTTGCTGAGGCCGCTGGCCTCAGGTCCAGACAGGCCGGTCCACAAGGATCGGCCTGATTGCTTGGTAGGCAGGGCGCGTCGCTTCCTCCTTCGTACGCAATGGCGGGACAAGCCGTGCGTGCCGTCGTCCGCCAATCCAAACCGGCGCGCTGCCGAGCCGCCGGAATTCAACTCCAAGGCGCAAAGAAGCGAAGACGCAAGCAAAGGCAGGAGGGTTTAACCACGGAATACGCGGAAAACAGACCTCCTGCGGGCTCCCCTTCGTCCGAATTCAAGGCGCAGGCGCTAAGGAGCGAAGACACCGCACTACCAGATGGACACCGCCCGGACGGGTGTCCTATCGCCTTGGGGAAAGAAAGGGTATGACCTCGCGCTCGTGCCGGCGATAGGTGCTGAAGTCGTCGTGGTCCAATGTGAGCACCAGGCAATCGGTGACCTGCTCGGACATGGCCACAAGGCGGTTACTCTCGCAGATAGGCCACCAGCGGCCCGGCATCAAGCAGCACGCTTTTGGCCATATTGCTTGAGGTATTCGTTGGAAGTGGCCACGTCGCGCCGGCCGCCCTTGATTACGCCGCACAGTCGCCCGGCCCGTTCATGGACGCTTCCTTTGGCCCGGTCCTGGAACAGCCGCTGGATTTGCTCCCGAAGCAGTTCCGAGACGTTAGGACTCAACTGGCGCAGCTTGGCCTTGGTCCCCTCAGGCACTTTGAACATGATGATTTCAACCGGCATAATCAAAGACTAACACGCATCCGGGGTAAGCGTCAATACCATCGCGGGCGCGTTGCTGCTCCTGCCGTTTGGAGCGAGCACGCTGCGGATGCTGCGCAAGAGCCGCACGGCATAGGGTTGAACAAGTTGGGTTTTCAAATTCTTCTTCATCGATCAGGCCGGCCTTCAAGACTGGCCTGTTTCGTTTTGAACCGGCACGCTGCCGCCGGAATTCAACGCGAAGGCGCAACGAAGCGAAGATGCAAGGCACTTCCAAGATTATGGTTCATCACGAAATACACCAAGAGGGGGAGCAGAAATAGTCTTTTGCCAATTTAAAGCTTCAGGTTTCATCCCTCAGCCCCGGCGCTCCTGAGTCCGTGGAAATGGCGTCAGTCCAATTCCCCCTCACCCCATCCCTCTCCCCGAAGGAGAGGGTGCCCCGCCGTCCGTCGCTGGGAATGGCTGAATGCCGCGACTCGTCGTAACGCGGCGAATGGTTCTCCCTCTCCCCAAGGGCCGAGCATTCCCCACAACTCGCATCGCCGACCAGGCGAATCCCAAAGGGATTCCGT
>PLZQ01000522.1 GCA_003152225.1 Limisphaerales bacterium
CGCGGGCACCCACTCCCGCAGATCCGGCGGTAGCATCAGGGGGGTGTCGTAATCAATCGTGACGAATCGTGCGGCCATATATTGATTGACAATGGCCCCTGCATTTCGTTCAATCACGCTGAAGAAAACTTCCGCCTAAGCCCGACAGGCTGCTGGGCAGGGGTTGTTGCTAGGAAAAGTTATTCTATGAAAAAGCAAGAGTTTAGACTGGTTATCTACATGAACGCACCGGACTCGCGAGGCTTTTACGGCGGCCGGGGTGCGGCAAGTCCCTTGGCGTATT
Source organism: Limisphaerales bacterium (assembly GCA_003152225.1). GTDB lineage: Bacteria > Verrucomicrobiota > Verrucomicrobiia > Limisphaerales > UBA8199 > PALSA-1440. The sequence continues at coordinate 284 of PLZQ01000522.1, forward strand.
ATTGTCACCTGCTGAATAAGAGGCGCAAGAAGCGCAAGGTCTTTCTTGGCGGATCGATAGTTCTCAATGGTCTGGGCAAGTATCACAGCTTTGTTAGAAACGCGCTCAAGGCAGCCGCTAAACCACTCAGCTTGCCGTACCGGGTTCCCTGTGATGGTGAACAAATACTTATCTCTGACAAGGCTTTCGTTTATCAGAACGACGCCCCCTTGCTGAGTACCAGCGAGAGCGGGATATACTGGACGGCCAAGATTGACGCACTAGGGCTGCGTAGAAGCTTTTCCGACGAGGGCCAGGAGGAGTTTACGTTAGACGCAGTAAAGATCGGACGTGAAGAGTATAATGGACAACGTGATGAAACCTGGGGAGAAAAGTGGTCAGTCTTGGCTTCCCGCCTCGTAAAATTGACTGAGCCTCTTGATAAGGATAATTCACCACGACTGATGGTTTACGGGGGCAGCAACAGGGCACGGATGTTTTGGGGCAATAACGGGAAGCCGACCATTCCACGACGCAACGCCTTTGTGCACATGACAAGCCGTGAGTGGCGGAAGTATGATGAGGAGTCTAAGTTAGCCACGGCGAAAGAGGTCAACGTCAGGGAGCTGATAGATTCACAAATAAAGAATACCCACATCAACGAATCCCTGGTTCATGAAATGCTGAGGATCATGTTTGCAAGCGAAGGCTGGTGGGTGAATTACGAGCTGCCAATTAGCGACAAGATGGGGGGCCGGATTGATTTTCTGGTCAAACGGGACCGGGACGACGATTGGAGGCTAATCGAGGTTAAGCTGCGCGATAATCCGGATGCGGTCATGCAATTGCGGGGTTACATACAGGCTATAAGGCGAGACGTTCGGAAGCATCGAGAGGAATCACTCTTCTGGCTGCTATGGAATGGAAGAAACGGATGCAAGAAGATAAAGGGTGTTATTGTATGCGGTCCGGGAGACCACACTGTAAGGGAAGCTCGCAAAGCGGGGTATGATGTCTGGACGTACAAGTATAAGGTGAAGGATTCACAATTGGGAATTGAAGTATTTGATGCAAAGAGTAAGAGGCTGATACTGGAGACGAAGTGAGTGAGGTAGTGGGCATAAGGCAAGAGGGCCAGTCCTATAATTACCCGCACAGTGGCATCTGGCCCACGGCGTGCGTGGAGCAGCTCAGGCACGGATCGTAGCAGCGGATGCCGTGCTCGACGTGGTTGAGCATGGGTTCGGGGATCTTGTTGCCGCGCACGTAATGCCGCGCGATTTGGGCGACGGTCTGGTTCATCGCAGTGGGCTTCCGCTTTACCACGGTAGTTTGACACCCCTCCCCGCGACGGGGTAATGTCCTCCCGTGACAACGAACGTGAAGCTGGACGAGAAGATGGTGGAAGAAGCCGTAAGACTCGGCAACTTCAGGACCAAACAGGAGGCGTTGAACGTGGCCCTCTCGGAATTCGTGGCGCGCCGTAACCGGCTGCGCATCCTCGAACTGGGCGGGAAGATCGAATTCCGGCCTGACTGGGATTACAAGAAGATGCGGGGCAAACGGTGACCGTCATCGTGGACACCTGCGTCTGGACCCGCTTCTTGCGGCGTAACCGTGAACACAGTGACCCGCTTTGCGTCGATCAACAAGCAGATCCCTACCCGGGCACCTAGTCTTGTCCTGCAATTCAGCCCCGCGCTATCTCGTTCAGCACCGTGCCGTCCGGCGCGATGAGCTGAACATGCAACGGCATTTGCCCTACCGCATGCGTGGAGCAGCTCAGGCACGGGTCGTAGCAGCGGATGCCGTGCTCGACGCGGTTGAGCATGGGTTCGGGAATCTTGTTGCCGCGGATGTAATACCGCGCGATCTGGGCGACGGTCTGGTTCATCGCCAGGTTGTTCTGGCCCGTGGCGACAATGAGATTGACCTTCTTCAGCAGGCCGTCGCGGTCCACGGTGTAATCGTGGAAAAGCGTGCCGCGCGGGGCCTCGCTCACGCCCACGCCACGGAGGCTGTTGATGCCGGCATCGGCGCGCAGCTCTTCGCTGAGCAGGTCCGCGTCGTCCATGGCGGCTTCCACCCGCTCGATCGAGGCGAGGATTTCAATCAGTCGCGCATAGTGGTAGAGGAAGGACGAGGTCACCGCGCTGCGCCCATGTCCAAGCTTCTTGAACTTCTTCAACTCGGCATCCGCCTTCGGCGTGCCCATCTGCTCGGCCACATTGAGCCGGGCGAGCGGTCCGACGCGATACATGCCGTCCGGGAAGCCCAAAGGCAAATAATACGGCGATTTGAGATAGGACGAGCTTTGCACCGCTTCGCCGATGTATTCGTAGTACTTCTGCGGATCGAGCTGGTCGGCGATGATGCTGCCGCTGCTGTCGGTGAAGCGGAGCTTGCCGCCGTGATGTTCCCAGGTGCCGTCCGGCTCGACCAGGCCCATGAAGAGCGACGGGAAGTTGCCGAAGATCTGGATTTCCTTCTTGTGGGTGTCGAGCGTCTTCTTGAAGAGGTCGAAGGCGATCTTCGTCGTGGCGTAGGCTTCCGGCAGCCAGGCGCGAATGCGCGCGCGGCCTTCCTCGGTCAGAGGGCTGCGGACGCCGCCGGGCACGGCCCAGGCGGGATGAATCTTCTGGCCGCCGAGCACCGCGATGATTTCCTGGCCGAACTGCCGGAGCCGGATGCCGGCACGGGCCAAATCGGTATTGGCGGCAATCAGCCCGAACACATTCCGCTTGGCCTGCGGCGTGTCCCAGCCGAGCAGGAAATCCGGCGCGCTCAGGTGAAAGAAGCTCAGGGCATGGCTCTGGATGATCTGGCCGAGGTTCATCAGCCGGCGCAGCTTGTCGGCAGCCGGCGGGATGTTGACGGCCATGATGGCGTCGCCCGCCTTGGCCGAGGCCAGCAGGTGGCTGACGGGGCAGATGCCACAGATGCGCGGAGTGATGCCGGGCATTTCGCTATAGGGCCGGCCCTCGCAGAACTTCTCGAACCCGCGAAACTCGACCACGTGGAACTCGGCGTCCGACACATTGCCGGCGTCATCCATGAAAATGCTGATCTTGGCGTGGCCCTCGATGCGGGTCACTGGATCAATGACGATACGTTGACTCATAATCATCCAAACTTAAGCTGCGGACCTTCGAGTTTCGGCGCTTGGCCGTCGAGCACCTGCACCAGCACGGCCTTGATGCGGTCGGCTGGCGGAGGGCAACCGGGCAGATAATAATCCACATGCACGACTTCGTGCACCGGCATCACCCGCTCCAGCAGCGCGGGCACGATGCCCGGCTCCTTCGGCACGCCCGGATTGAGCTGCGCTTCTTCGATGTAAGCCTTTTGCAGGACACTTTCCGCGTTGCCCAGGCCGAGCTGGTTGCGAATGGCAGGCACGTTGGCCGTCACCGCGCAGTCGCCAAAGGAGACGAGGACCTTGGTCCGCGTGCGAACCTTGTGGAGCAGTTCCAGGTTGTCCTCGTTGCAAATGGCGCCTTCGATCAGGCAGACATCCACCTGCTCGGGGTATTCCTTCACATCCATGACCGGGCTGAATACGATCTCCGCCTTGCCCACCAGCTCGATGAGGAACTCATCGAGGTCCAGGAACGACATGTGGCAGCCGGAGCAGCCGCCGAACCAGACTGTGGCGATGCGCAAGAGAGGCTGGCTGCCGGTCTCCGGCTTCGTTTCGATTTGTTGCTTTGTATCCATGTTAGTCCAGACACAGGCGGAACGCCTGTCCTAGTCTGCAATCCATTGTTTCTTCTCCCGCGCCGTGACGATGAATTCGAGCTTGGAGCGGTCGCGTTCCATCTCGCCGACGGTGGAGCCTTTATTGAACAACGCGCCGGTGGGGCAGGACATGACGCACTTGCCGCACTTGGTGCAACTGTCGGAGCTGCCCCACGGCTGGTTGAGGTCGGTGATGATGCGCGCCTTGCCGCCGCGGCCGGAGACGTTCTTGGTGCCCGCCCCTTCGATATGCCAGCAGACCCGCACGCAGCGGCCGCAGAGGATGCACCGGTTATGGTCCATGCCGAACAGCGGATGCGTGTCATCGACCTCCCATTTCGGAAAGCAATACTCGTAGCGGACGTGATCCATGCCCTGGCTGTAGGCCAGCGTTTGCAGCTCGCAGTGGCCGTTGGCCACGCAGACCGCGCACACATGGTTCCGCTCGGCGAACAGCAGCTCCAGCGTCATCCGCCGGTATTTGCGCAGCCGCGCGCTGTCCGTCTTGATGTCCATGCCCTCGCTCACCTTCGTGGTGCAGGCCGGGAGCAGCTTGGCAATCCCGGCCACTTCCACCAGGCAGAGCCGGCAGGCGCCCACATCATAAACGCCGTCCAGATGGCAGAGCGTCGGGATGGTAATCCCCGCTTCCGTAGCCGCTTCCAGGATCGTCGCGCTCTCGTCGGCGCTGACCTGTTTCCCGTCAATCGTTAATGTCTTGGCAGCCATAGCAATGTCACTTTTGAGTTTCGGCTTCCGGCTTGGCTTCGGATTTCTTCGGGCCACCGTAGCCGTTCGGTCCGTAGGTATCCTTCTGGAGCAGCTCCGTGTATTCGCTCCGGAAGAAGCGCAACGTGCTCAGCACCGGGTTGGGCGCGGTCTGGCCGAGGCCGCAGAGGCT
>PLZQ01000002.1 GCA_003152225.1 Limisphaerales bacterium
CTACAACGCGGCGCGTGTACACCAAGGTGAAAGGTGCAAAAATCCGTCCGGGTGGGGCAGGGAGAGTTCAGGCGACGGTGTGACTAGGGGCCAGGGTTCGCGGATGACAGTGGCATGGCCACCATATGCCCGGCCAATACTGGCGGATGCACTGGGAGCGCACTTCGGCTCTAAAGCTGCTGGCCATTGACCAGTACCTTCCACCGCACAGCGTCAGGCCGCTTGTTCGACTGAGTAATGGTTCAAGAGACCACCCACCGTCGCATGGCGTTGTACCTCAAGTGGTGAGGCTGGTTCGGCGGAATAGTCAAAGCCCAGTGGAATAACGTTGCCCAGACCTTGATGAGGGCGCTGGACGTTGTGATGGTCTTGAATCGAGCGTAGCGTGCGGTGCAAATGCGACTCGCCCAACAGAATCAGCTGATTGAGCGTTTCCCGTATCTCGCGCACGTGCCGCTCGGCGTAGGCATTGCAGAGAGGTGTATGCGGTGGGGTTTTGAGAATAGTGAGTTGGTCGGTTTTCAATACGTGATCCAGGGCGGCAAAGCTACAGTCCTGGTCGTGGATCAGGTAGTGGGAGGGCAGATTCCAATCCTCCACCACCATGGAGAAGTTCCTGGCTTGTTGGGCCATCCAGGTGCGCCGTGGTTGGGGCGTGCTGCGGGCTATCCACAGCCGCCGGGTGCCCAGATGAATGAAGAACAGCACGTAGAAAGTCACCAGCCCACCAAAGGTCCAGACCTCATCGGTGAAGAAGTCCGCTGCCCACGTTACGTGCAAGTGCGCCTGTAAGAATTGTTTCCAGGATAGGCCCTTGCGGTTGGGTGCGGGTGGCAGTCCATGCCGACGGAGCACGTTCCGCACGTAGCTGGGGCAGGCTCTGTGCCCCAGTTTCTTAAGTTCGCCGCTAATTCGTTTGTAGCCCCAGCCACCATTTTCCTCGGCCAAGCGGATAATCAGCGCTTCGTTGCCCTCCGATTTGCGAGGACGTCCTGGGGCTTTGGCCGGCTTGTCGAAAGTCCATTTCCTCTGCTTCTGCCGACGGTGCCAGGCCAGGAGCGTTTCAGGCTTGGCAATGGAAATGACCTCGCCGAGTCGAGTTCTAATCCGCAGGCCGTATTTAACTAACATCCGGCGGTCAGTTTCGGTCAGCGGCACACGGGAACCCAATTTGCTGCGCAGGATTTTGTTCTCCTGCCGGAGGAAGTCGTTTTCCAAGGCCAAATCGCGACTGAAGAGCCGTTGGATCTTGGCGATGAGCGGGTTGGCCGAATTCCGAGACTGCTGGTCCACGGGGCCGAGCATACCGAGGAGGCTTTATAGCATGAATCCTAAACCGCGTTACACTCTCGGAACCGACGGGATGAATTTCCGTACCCTTCACGCATGGCAATTCGGGAGCCACTGGTGGGCCGCCATCGGTGACCTGAGCGTTGGGATTCGTTGCTCAAGGAGCGCACTACTCGCCACCTACACTTCGCGAGTGGCCGCTACTGGATTTTGATTAGTTGTCAGAAAGAGTGGTTCGAGAGAGTTCCGAAACATGAAGGCTAACCCTCGGGATTCACTGGACGCGGCGACCACATTCAGTATATAACTCTGACTTCATTGGCGCCGCGCCAGTGGCCCAGTCGTTGTCTGTCATATGCGTAGTAATAAGTGTACTCTTTTGCCTGTAGTCTTGACATTGGTGCTGTGGGGCTGTTCCCCAAAGAAGCCAGTGGTCAAAGAGGAATCCTCAAACGCGTCCGCCCTGCAATCATTCACCATCGCAGAATCGCCAGATACGCGGGAGCAGAAGCAGATCACGGCCCAAGCCAAGAGGTTATTCACGAATCGGGCCTTCAGCGAGTTGGATGCACTGGCTGCAAAATATCGCGCTTCTAAGGAAGCATACCCCCATGGGAACTGGAAGCTCGGACATGTTTATTCCGGGTTCGAGCCGGATGATAACGCGTCCCTGAGCGCTTGGAAGAGCCAGGTGGCCGTAGCGGACGAATGGAGTCGTAAGAATCCCGACTCCATCACGGCACGAGTGGCGAAGGCAAGATTGTTGGTTGAATACGCCTGGGCCGTCCGAGGCGGCGGCTATGCCGACACTGTTAAAGAAAAGCAATGGGCTGATTTTTCTGAACTCCTGGGACAGGCGGCTCAAGCGTTGCGCGACGCAAAGCAGCTTCCGGAACGCTGCCCCCTTTACTGGTCCACATACCAGAAAGCTGCATTAGGTCTGCAGACGCCAAAGGCGGATTATGACCTCATATGTCAGCAAGCCCTTAAGGACTTTCCCGATTACTGGTATTATTACAACAGCCGCGCGATCTTCCTGCTGCCTCGCTGGTATGGTGAACCTGGTGATTGGGAAAAGGACCTAACCCAGTCAGCCGACCGCGTCGGGGGAGAAGCGGGAGACATGCTCTATGCCCAAGTTTTTTGTTATGTTCGCAACTATGGCGGAGGCATCGACGTGTTTGAGGGGAAAAGAATATCATGGAAACGCGTCGAGAAGGGCTTGGACGGGTTGCTGAAGAAGTTCCCCCAATCGCTTGCACTCAAGAATGACCGCGCTTTTCTGGCCGGGCTCGCAGGGGAAAAGGAGAAGGCGCGGGCTTATTTTACGCAGATTCAAGACCAGTGTGACTTGGCCGTTTGGCATGACAAGAAGAAGATCACGAACTTTGTCAACTGGATCTCCGGAAACTGAGCCAGCAGAACCCCGAACGCGCCCACACCGCTTCGTTCGGGCGGCGGCCGGCAGGGCGCGTGGCAGCCCCGCAAAGACAAGTCAGTTGTATGATTTAATGGATGCGGGGCTGTCACGCGCCCTGCTTTTCGTCCGCTACCCTGCCACTTCGCTTCGGACAAAGACAAAGTCAGTTAATTGACTCCTTCGGGCCGTCGGGAGTCCTGGGTTCTCCTACGCGTCCAGCGCTGCCCGCGTCCCTACCGCCCTGAAAATGCTCTCTCAAGAAAAAGTGTGAGAGAGCATTTTCAGGTCGGTAGGGCCGCTAGGCGTTGGCAGTTGCTGGTCAGCGTTCGTTGGCAGCTGTTGCAGTGCCGGGTAGGAACCGCCGCCGGGGGCGGTCCAAGGTGCACCTGGCGTTGGAACATGCTTTGACTTGGGGGGCGCATGCTCCTCTCAACGCACTTGGTCATTGGCCGTTGCCGCTAGCCCGAACGAACCCGGCAAGACCCATAGGGGCGGACCCTTTCGGTGAGATCGACGCACGGAGTCATTCCCTTTCCAAGCAGGGTGGTTTAGGATTCCGGGCAGGAGGTTCCAAGCAGGAGGCAGCGGGCTGAGATCGAGCTGCCACTGTGTTCAGGGTGCCATCCGGAGCACGTCGTTCCAGTCTTTGCGGGAAGGGCGGAGGCGCTGGATGGCCGGATAGAGTCGCATCATGGACTGGGCCATGGCTTCGCCGGTGTCATCGCTATCAAAGCCGCAGTAGAGCTGGTCGGCATGGCCGAGCAACTCGGCGAGCCAAGCAGGGTTGGGCCGGGTCCCGGCCGTGGAGAGGCAACGGTACTGAGGGTGCAACGCGTGGCAACTCATCGCGTCGATGGCCGATTCACAGAGCACAATGGTGGCGAGCAACGGAGCGGTCGGGACGGCGAAGAAGCCGCGGTCCTTGCAGGAGCCGGGGGCCATCCCGCGCCAGGGCACCGCCGTGGTGCCCCGTAGTTCGGCTCCCACCGGTTCATGGAGCTTGCTGCGCAGGATAAAGACGGCGTTGGCCCGGGCGTCGGCGTAAAGGCTGCCGGAGCCGATGAGCCCTTCCAGGAGAGCCGCTGGCAGATGGCGCTCTTGGCTCAAATAGCGGCGGACACCCTCCAGGTGTTCCGGGCTGGGCGGTGGCAGTGCTAAAGAGCGTCGGGGTGAAGGGCTGGGAGCAACGATCCCGGCGGCTCCGAAATGGCTTTCCAGCCACTTCAGGGCTGGGCCGAAGCCCAGTTGGTGCAGGTGTATGACCAGGTCAATGGCGCCGCCTCCGCCCTGTCCACAGTTCCAGTTCATGAACCGGGTTCCGGTGACGGAGAGCACGCCCCGGCAGGTGTGCCACTTGTGCGGGTCGTAGCGGTCGGGCTGGGCGCCAATGAGCCGCAGCACCGCCACCAGGGGCACCCCGCGCAGCCGTTGGGCTCGCTGCCTCCAGCTCACGACTCGGCCGAGAGCTTGGGCCGCAGGCCCACGCATTCGCGCATGTTGAAGACGTGGCTGCATTCGGTCAACCGGTCGATGAGCGCCGCGGTCAGATGGTCGTTCTTGAGAAAGGAGCCCCACTCGCGGAAGCCCAGGTTGGAAGTGATGAGGGTGGGCTTTTTCTTGTGCCGCCGCTGCATCAGGGTGAAGAAGAGCCCGACCTGGACCGGTTCGGTCTCGATGTAGCCCAGTTCGTCGATCTGGAGCACGTCGCAGTTGACATATTTTCGGAGCAGCCGTTCCTGGGAATGATCGGCTACCGAGTGATACAGTTGGGTGATCAACTCGGCAAAGAGCACGTAGCGGCCGCTGCAGCCTTGCTGAATGGCGCGAATGAGAAAGCCGGTGGCCAACCCGGTCTTACCCACCCCAGGGCCACCCAGCCAGATGATGTTCTGGGCCTTGGGGATAAAGTCCAGGGTGTCGTAGAGCGCCATAATCGCCTTGCGGTTGAGCTTGGGCTGGCGGGCAAAGGGAAAGGTTTCCATCGTCCAGGGTTCGGGGATGCGCGCCCGCTTCAAGCGTTGCTCGCGAGCGTGGTCGCATTTGAGCCGGTATTCCTCTTCGATGACGCGTGTGAGGAAGGCGGCGTGGGACAAGCGCTGGCGGGCGGCTTCTTTGAGATCCTCCTCCCAATGGGCGGCTAGGCGGTTGAGACGCAGATAACGCAGTTTTTCTTGGAGCGATTCATTCATATTGAGAGAGATCGGGCGAGTCGGTCAGGGAGCCTTCTTGATAGGCTGGGCGGTCGCGGAAGGACTCGTCGATGGGCGGGGCGGGCAGGGCATCGACTCCGGCCTGGAACTGCAGCCGGGCGATCTGTTCGAGGGTGGCCAGGCTGGTGATGCGGTAGCGGTGCGCCCGCTCGACACTGCGCACGAACAGCTCCGCACTCATGCGCCCACTCAAGGCCAGCAACCGGCGCAGGTGCTGGTGGCGCAACAGGCCCGGGCTGGCCAAAATGAAATCGACATAGGCACTGACGGCGGGGGCCATGGCCCGCAGGCGTTTTTCTTCCTGGTCGCTGGGCTGGTGGCGATGGCGCGGTTGGTAACGCGAAGTCGGTTGTCCCGGCGGATGGAATGGCTGATTCCTCACCCCTTCGGCCGGGAGCGGGTATTCCACCAAGTGCTGGCCGGATTGATAGATCTCCAGGTGCTGGTCGTAGCGCAAGACCGTTACCTCGCCTCGGCCGGTGCCGGGCATCCAGTAATGCTTGGCCTCGAGCGCGACGTATCCGTATTCATCAACGCTGCGCTCCAGGAGCTTGTAAGGCGCCGGCAAGTGCGGGGGCAACGGCTGGAGAAAGCCCCGTTCGTATTCGAAGGCTTTGGCCGGGGTCAGCCCGGGCTTGCCCTGGGGGCGCTGTTCCATGCGCACGGTGGACCACTCCAAGGCCTGGTGGTTGAGGTCTTCCAGGCTGCTGAAGGTGCGGCCGGGCAGGAAGTTAGTCTCTACCGTGAGAAAACTTCTTTCTTCGCCCGCCTTGGTCTGGGGTGCGAACTGCACCCAATACGCACGATGGCAAAAAGTTTTTCCGCGTCACCCATCCGTTCCACCCGTGGCGGGGCCGGCAGTTTGAGTTCGTGGACTGCCACCGATGTTGGGAGGAATGGCGAGTGTTCTATTATACGGCCGACATGGAGATGGCCTATTTTCCGGCCAGTTGGACCGATGTGGAGGAACCCGACCCTTTCCTGGGGTTGTCGCAGGGACGGGCCCTGGGACGGGTGCAGGAGCTGCTCCGCTTAGTGCAACTGGTGGGGATCTCAAGACTGGAGTTGTAAATGAAATTAAGCCGGATGTGTAAGGTAAAATTTTCCGAACGGCGACGGGCGGCCCCGCAGCATCGGCCTCTGAGCCGCGATACAATTGGCTTCAAAAGGTGCTACAATGCAAATATTTTGCTTGCCAGCGCCGACCGTTGCCCGTATATACGGTATAAATAGATTTACACTTATGCCCCCAGATCCTGGCAAACTCCAAGCCCTCCGCTCCAGCGGAACGCTCAACCCACGTCCCGAAAATGTGCGCCACCCGCGCTTCACCGACACCGAGTTTTTCGACCCCCACGACTTGGTCCAACTCAAGTACGAGAGCCTCCGGGCCATCGAGACCGACGGCCAGCCTCTCGCCCAAGCCGCCGTCGAGTTTGGTCTCTCCCGGCCCACCATCTACCAGGCACGGCAGGCTTTCCAAGCCGCGGGCCTGGAAGGTCTTTTCCCGCACAAACGCGGCCCCAAACGCGCGCACAAGCTCACCCCCGAGGTCCGCCAATATCTGGAGCAGTCGTCGGCCTCGCAACCGGATCTCAAGGCGGCCGAACTGGCCCGGCAGGTTCACCAGCGCTTCGGGGTGCAGGTGCATCCCCGAACCCTCGAGAAAGCCTTGCACAAGGCAAAAAGGGGGCGTCCGACTCCGCCCCCGCACCAGCCATGATCCCTTTGGAAAAGGAACTTTGGCGGCGCCGTTACGAACAACTGCGTCAGCAAGCGGTGGAGCCTAACGGCGCTCTCGGCCAGGATCGCTGGGGATTGAGCCTGCTGCTCCGCAAGGGAATGGCCGGCTGGATGCGCTTGTGGCAAGACCCGGTGGTCACTGTCCACCAGGCGGCCCCAATTCAAGGGCTGCCCTTAAGTTGTCCGGTTCCGGGATGGCAACCGCAGGCCACCCTTTTGTTAGCCAACATGGCGTTCAGCCACTTTCACCCCTGCACCAGTCAACGTTTATGAGCAGCAACTCCAAAGTAACGGCCGACCATCTCAAACGCATCGCCTATCTCTATGTCCGTCAGTCGACTCTGCGACAGGTCTTTGAAAACACCGAGAGCACGCATCGGCAGTACGACTTGCGCCAGCGCGCGATCGCCCTGGGCTGGCCGGAGGAGCGGATCGAGGTCATCGATTGCGACCAAGCGCACTCCGCGGCGTCAGCCACCCAGCGTGACGGATTTCAATACCTGGTCAGCCAGGTGGGGCTGGGGCGAGCCGGTCTGGTCATGGGACTGGAGGTTTCGCGCCTCGCGCGCAACTGTGCCGATTGGCACCAATTGATGCAAATCTGTGCGCTGACCGGCACGAACATTCTCGATCAGGATGGGCTGTACGACCCGAGCGATTTCAACGACCGCTTGGTGCTGGGCCTCAAGGCAACGATGAGCGAAGCCGAACTACACATTCTGCGCTCGCGCCTGCAGAAAGGGATCCTGAGCAAAGCGCAACGTGGCGAACTGAAAGTGCGCCTGCCGATCGGGCTGGTTTACGATCCCGCCCAACGGGTGGTGCTGGATCCGGATCAGCAAGTGCAACAAAGCCTCCGCCTTTTCTTCGACACGTTCCGGCGGTGCGGCTCGGCGTGGTCCACCGTGGCCACCTTCCGCAAAGAGGGACTGAAGTTTCCACGGCACGGACGGGACGGTCTGGGTGAACTGGTTTGGGAACAACTGCGCCATATGACGGCCCTGCGCACCTTGCGCAACCCCCTCTATGCGGGGGCCTTCTGCTTCGGTCGCTGGCGGAGTTGGAAAGATGCCCAAGGCGGTCTTCACGTTGCCACCCTGCCCCAGGAGCAATGACGAGTGCTGATCAAAGAAGCCCATCCTGGTTATATCACCTGGGACGCCTTCGAGGAAAACCAACAGCGCTTGCGCCAAAACCAACAAGCACCGGCTTGTCAGCGTGGCAGCCCGCCCCGGGAAGGTCCCGGTTTGCTGCAAGGCCTGGTCATTTGCGGCAAGTGTGGCCGGCGCATGACCGTGCGTTATCACCAGCGCGGCGGCCAACTCAGTCCCAACTACGTTTGTCAAAAACTCAGCGTGGAAGACGCGCAGCAGGTCTGTCAGGACGTCTCGGGCGGAGTGGTCGATGAGGCGGTGGGCAAGCTCATCCTCCAGAGCGTCAGTCCGTTGGCTTTGGAGGTTTCGCTTCAAGTTCAGCGGGAGCTGCAGTCCCGTTTGGCGGAGGCCGACCGGTTGCGCCGCCAGCAGGTCGAACGAGCCCAATACGAAGCCGATCAAGCGCGCGTGCGCTTCATGCGCGTGGACCCGAATAACCGCCTGGTCGCCGACACCCTGGAGGGACTCTGGAACGAAAAGCTCCGGAAGCTGGCGCAAGCCAAAGAAGATTACGAAAAGAAACGGCAGGCCGATCAACAACCCCTTACCGCGGAACAGCAGCAACAGATCCTGGCCTTGGCCCAAGACGTCCCTAAACTCTGGAGCGATCCCCAGACCTGCCACCGCGACCGCAAACGCATGGCGCGGCTATTGGTGGAAGACGTGACTTTGAAGCGCGAGGGGGCAGTCATCACCGCGCAAGTCCGTTTCAAAGGCGGGGCCACCAGGGTGCTAACCCTGCCGGCGCCGCTCACGGTTGGGGATCTGCGCCGGACCAAAGCGGAGGTTGTTGCCGAGGTCGATCGTCTCATCGAGAACATGACCGACTCGGAGATCGCCGCGCAACTCAATCAGCGCGGCTGGCGTTGCTCGGTCAACCACGCTCCCTTCAATGCGCGGGCGGTGATGATCCTCCGGTGGACCTATAAGCTGACCAGCCGCTCCGACCGGCTCCGGGCCCAGGGTATGTTGGACTCACATCGAGTGGCTGAACTCCTCGGGACCAAACCCAATCTCGTCGACTATTGGCGCCAGCAAGGGGTGCTTCGCGGAGTCCGGCTGAACGACAAAAAGGAGTATCTCTATGAACGTCCCGATGCCCAGGCGGTCCAAACCATTCAGCGGCGAACCCGGTTGAACCGAAACCCAGCCGTTGTCTTAGATGGTACCAATGAAGTGTAGTATGAAACGTTCTCCTTGCGATCGGAATGCCCGCGGGCGTGGCAGATGAATCGGAAGGCGTAGCTTTTGGCAAAGGCCTCCATCTCGGGCACGATCACCGCTTGGGCTCCCAGGCCGCGCAGTCGGGCCAGGTTGGTGTTGTCGATAATGCAAACCGGAGGACTGTAGCCCCAATGCAGCAGTGCTCGGTGCAGGAAGCACTTCATTTGGAAGCGATCAAAGACGCGGTAAAACTGCAAATACCGGCGCTTGGAATAGCGCAAGTAAAGCAGGCTGGCCTGGAGCTTGGTCGGCCTTGAGCCCAGGGCAATCGTGAAGGGGCTGGTGTCGTGCTGCATCTCGGCCCCCGGTTCGTCGGGCACCCGGTCGCAGCGCGAGGCCGGCGGCAAGCTGATGCCCAAAAGCCGCAGCCAGCGCGTCAGCGTGGAGTATTTGATTTTGACACCGTGCTCCTCCTGGAGCTTTTCCCAGGCCCGCTGCACATAGCCGTTGCACTGGGCATAGAGTCGGCGCAACAGCTCCGGGTCGACGTCCGGGGTGAAAACGCGTGCGGACGCCCGCCCCTCTTGGGCAATGATCCGGCGCACCGTGTTGCGGCCCAAACTCAGGCGCCGGGAGATCTCCCGCACGGGCATGCCTTCCTGATGCAGCAGGAAAATGGCCTTACGCTTGTCCGGTTCGATCATGGAGTTGACGCAAGAGTTGAAGGAAAATCGGCCCACGGCTCAGCATGCCGGAGGTCAGCAGGTTGCACTGCACCAGAAAGGGACCGCTTTGCAGACGGGGATCCTGGCTCTTGCCGATCACCCGGAGCATGCCCTGGTGGGTCCGTTCCAGGTCCCGCAAGAAAATCCGCTCAAACTGGCTGCATCCCTCCGGGTCCGGCGGGGTGGCGCTGATTTGCTGCAGAGGCAGGCTCAGGTTGCCGCTGAGCACCTCCGCCCGAAAGGACTCCGGGCCTCGGAAAAAGCCCTGGGCCAAACCTTCAATCTCCCGGACGCTGAGCTGCTTGCCCCGTAGTGCCGTGACGAACTGGTCGATGTCCGCCGCCGGCTTTAGGCGCCTAAAGGGCCGTAACGAGTAGAGGTAGCAATAGACCGGGAATGCGCCGCTAAAGAGCGCCTCCGCCACCGTGGGGCTCAGTTGCACCATTAGCTCCAGCCGCAGCTTCACCCACGCTTTGCTACGGGAGAGTTGTTCGGCGATCTCAGCCACGCTCATTGCCCGCTCGGATTTGAGTGCCTCGATAAAACGGGCCTGCTCCAGCAGGTGCAGCCCCTGATGGCGAGCCCCGCGCAGCAACTGCAAAATCCCGCCCACCTCATCGGTGCCCCACGAGCTGAAAGGCACAGTGCGCAGGTGGAGCTTGGCCGCGCAGCGAGCGCGCTTAAAGCCGTTGAGCAGGATCGCGCGGCCATCACGGCCAACTCCTTGTAGGGGCTCCTGGATGCCCACTTGCGCGATGGAGGCCAAGAGCTGCTCCTCCTGCCGCGGCTGCTGCAGCCGATGGCCTTGGTAACGCAGGTCCAAATCCGACAACTCAATCTCGGTCACCGTCGTCGGCGCCACTCTAAGGTGGGTGCTCATATAATCGGGCGATAATTTGATCGATCCGCCGCGTTCGGACCATGCTGTGTTGTCTCAGCACCCGCCGGAGCATCTCCACGACCTCCGCTAAACTGACCTCTCGCCTCTCGATCAGACTGGTGGCCATGCGCACATACTCCACAATGGGCCGTGGCCAGGGTAAGGGAGCTTCTGACGGCGGGGCCGGTGGTGGAAGGATCGGAGGACTGGTCTTGCGGCGCTTGGCATTTTGCTGCCGCTTCTTCTCCTTGCCACTCTCGTCCTGGTAGTAAGCCGCGCTCCGCTGGTTGGACTGCCGCCTCCGGTGCGCCCCCTGGCAGCCGAACGGACAGCCCAAATCTCGCCGGCCCGCATTACGCGGGTGGGTGAGAAAGAAAATCCCACAGTGCCGACAGCGAGTCCGGCACCGGCGCAACTCAGGGTGGGCTCGCCAAATCGAGCGCAGCAGCACGTAATGGGCGAGGATCAGTTCGACCACCGCGCCGCTTCGATACCAGCCGGCCGCAAAGCGAAAATGCTGCCGGATCTGGATTGCCAAAACCCCAGTACCTGGCTATGGACACTAAAGTTGTTAAAAGCACCCGTTGTCCTACCGGAGCGGCCTCAGGCTGTCGAGGCAGGGCAAGGGGATTTTCACCTACGCCCTGTCCCAGACGCGCGGCCCTTCTTGGAAAGAAACCTATCACTCCTCACCAGGTGGGTTCGTTCCCGTGAGCACAGCCGGGTCCATTCTCGTGAGCGCATTTTGAGCATTCCGATCAAACAAACCGAAACCCCAGAGGTTCAGCACATTGAGTTCGCGGAGATGAAGGCCGTCTTGGGCGCGATCCAGCGCTCGACATTGGATGGCCGCCGGGATTTTGCCCTGCTGACTCTGATGTTCAATACCGGTGCACGCGTCAGCGAAATCGTGGGGCTGCAGGCAGCCGATTTACGGTTAACGACACCGGCCAGTTTGCTGCTTCGGGGCAAGGGCAAGAAGCAGCGAGTTTGTTCTCTCTGGCCAGAGACCGCCGGGCTTATGCGTGATCTGCTCGAGGAGCAAGGAATCCAGCCGGACCAACCGAGAGCCGTATTCCACAACCACTGGGGCGGACAGCTCACTCGATTTGGTGTCCGACTCATTCTGCGCAAACGCGTTGCCCAGGCCGCAAAGTCAAGCCCCTCCCTCAAGCGCAAGCGCCTGCATCCGCACAGCATTCGCCATGGCAGCGCCATTTATCTTCTGCGGTCGGGGGTCGACTTGAGCACGATTGCGCATTGGCTGGGCCATGCCAACATTAACACAACGCACCGGTACCTGGCCATGGATCTGGAGGCCCAACGACAGGCGGTGCAGCAGGCCAAGCCACTGGTGCAGAAGGGCCGGAAGTCGGCGGCGTGGCGCCACGATACGAATCTCATCGCTTGGCTCGAGCAACTGTGAAGCCCCCCATAATGTGAAGCGATTTGGCGGTCTTGGTTCGGTTTTACCAGCCATTCCACGAACCGCTCCACATTACCAACCGCTTCACATTATCCTTCTAATGTTAAGCTTAACATTAGAAGGAAAACCGCGCGCTGGCCGTCCGGCTCAAGAAAGCGCAGTTCAAAATCAGTGCCAGCCTGGAGGACTTGGACTACCGCAGCTCGCGGGGCTTAAAGCGAGCGCAGGTCGACCAACTGCGCGCCTCGCAGTGGGTCAAGGAACACCGTAATTGCCTCCTGACCGGGCCGACCGGTTCGGGCAAGACCTACCTGGGCTGCGCCTTGGGCGTCCAAGCCTGCCGCGAAGGTTACCGGACCCTCTACTTCTACGCGCCCAAGTTCTTTCGGGCGCTGGAGAGTGCTCGCGCCGATGGGAGTCTACTCCAGTGGCTCAAGAAGCTGGCCCGACCACCGCTGATTATCATTGATGACCTCGGTATCGCCAGTGTTCCAGGCAAACTCTACCGCGAGTTCCTGGAGGTACTCGATGACCGCCAGGGCCAGGGAGCCACCCTCATTACCAGCCAGTTCCCGGTCAATCAGTTGTGTCGCGTGAATTCAAATCTGAACTGCGTTTAGCAACCTTGAACCCGTGAATTGCGGTTTTGAGCTGAAAGGGTTAGCAACATCTTGCTTCCTGCATCGTTCACGCAAACCTCTCGGCAATCGGTTCGACGGGCAAATCGATGAAGAGTTGCGGGAAGTAGAATTCGTGGACTTTGGCCGGGAAAGCGACCCGCAACGGACCTTTGGGGCTGGGCGTTTCAAAATAACCTTCTGCGAGACCCAGCTTGATGATTTCAGCCGAGACCGTGGCGGCTTTGCCGGTGATCTCCTGCACCCGGGCGCGCGGCATTTCGCCCTCATCTACCAGCGTACGGGCCACGCGCATGATTTCTTCACGGTAGCGGTCGAGGTGCAAGGCTTGAAACTGGAAGTAACGTTCTACGCGTGTGCGCAGTGCGGGTAGACCGAGCAACCCGCTCATGAACTGTATCTGATCGAGCATGGTTTCGAGAAAGAACACGCAGAAGTCGGCCAGAGCCGCATCTGAGAGATTGCCCCGTCCGTCCAGATCGTTTCGGCGACTACTATCAGCGGCTTCCAAATTGGCGTAGTAGCGCTGTCGCCAACGGGCAAGTCCGCGCGACAGCGTCCATAATCCGTGGCCGGCAATCCCGTGGCGGATGAGTTGCGCCTGGGATTGAAGCCGGACGACGCGGCCATTGCCATCGCCAAAGGGGTGAATCCAAGCAAGCCGATGGTGGGCGGCGGCGATAACCACAAGGCGGTCGCCTTCCAAGATGTGTTTATCTCCGTAAAAGGAGTGGAAACGGCTCAGGAACGTCGGCAGGGCATTAAAATCCGGCGGAGTATGTTTGCCCACGTCCACCATGAAATCGCGCAGGCTGCCGGGTTTGATCTGGTAACACTTGCCGCCTTTGGTGGTGGCCCAATGCAGTGGCTCAGGCAGTCGGGTGTAAAATTCCTGGTGCAGCCAGCAAACAAAATCGGGGGAATACACATCCACCGACTCGCCGGCCAACCTTTCTTCCATGAGCTTCTCGACAGCGATATGGGCCAGACTGAGCTGCTGGTTGTTGCGCTGAGTCTGATCGTGCGAGAAGTCGCGCTTCATTGCCCGCTCGATGTCGCGAGGTATGGTTTTGTGACCTTCAATCAGGTTGGAATAATAGCAGTTCATTTCACGGACCAGGTCCGCCACCCGCTTGAGCACCAGCGGCGAATGAACCTGTCCGGTAAGCTGGCCAGCAGCCTTCAAGATTTCGCAGGTCAGATCAGAAAGCCGGCCGCTCTGCCCCTTGGGGAGCAGCGGTTCTATCGCGCTGGGCTGCCGGTAAACTTCCACAATCCAACGATTATAATCCAACTATTCCGAAAATCTTTATGAAGATCTTAATACACAATCAACATGCTGTAAACCAATAACTTGTACAATTGCGGAGTTTCAGATTTGCAACAAATCCGAAACTCTTTCTGAACATCATTGGATTGAGCGGGTTACGATACCAGCAGCGCAAAACCAGTCTCGACCGCCTGACGTTCAACCGAGGCGATGTTCCCTTCACGGTTCCACCAAGGCAAGTGAGGTTGGAAACGGGAACTGGCAGCGTGGCTGACCGCTGGCGCGGAGGCTGGGACTGCGTTACTCTTGGAAATAAAGCACGACACCG
>PLZQ01000442.1 GCA_003152225.1 Limisphaerales bacterium
AATCCGAGGGCGAAGAGGCCGAGGGAAAGCAGGTAAAAGATAGCGGCGTGCGGTGGGCGGCGGGAAACGTGAAACGTGAAATGTGAAACGTGATGCGTGATGCGTGATGCGGGGGGCGGACTTTGGACTTTAGACTTTAGACTTTGGACTTCGGCATAGCGGGCGTACGCAATAAGCGCGAGAAGACCGAAGCAGCCGCTGAGCACATCCTTTCGTTCCGCCACCCAGGCGACCGATTCGACACGCAGCGGGTGCACCGCGAACAGCGCCGCCACCGACAGACTCCGCCACGTCGCGCCCGTCATCTGTTGCAGCAACGCGAAGATCAGCATCGCGTTGAGAGCGTGCAACAGCACGTTGGTCAGATGATGTCCCCGAGGCGCCAAACCGAACAGTTGACAGTCCAACATGTGGGACAGCCACGTGACGGGATGCCAGTTGGCGGCATAGCCACTCCGAAAGGCCCAGCGGGCGTTCTCCAAGGTCAAGCCGCCGGTCACGTGAGCGTTATCCAGCACGTACACATTGTCGTCGTAGTTGACGAAGTCATAGCTCGTGGCCGGCCAGTACAGGGCAATCGTCACCAGCGCCAGCAAGGCTGCCATTAGCCACACGGAAGAAGGCGCCCGAACTGCAACCCGCGGAGCAGCCCTCGTCGGCGCGGGTGTGGATTGGGCCGGTGGGCTGCTCATAAGACTAGGGAAAATACTGCTCAGCCGCCGGAGGTCGAGAACTTTAGGGATGAACGCAAAAAAGGCATCCTTTCGGATGCCTTTTTGAATTACTAGCTTAGATCAGCTAAGTCCTCCAAGCATTGCGGCTTGGGGATTCGCTGCTGGTTCTACGAGCTGGGGGTGTCGGGGCAACCAGGAAACATGCAGCGGTTGGCACCGGTGACGCCGCCAGTGTGCCCCGTATTGTCACCCGTGTTGGCAAGCGCACTGCGCAACGCAGAGATGCTGTAACCTTGCACGCTACCATCGGCGAGGCCGATGTTGCCCTGTTTTTGATGCTGCGAACTATCCGTCCAGGCAGCAACTACAGCATTTGTGCCCATGGCAATAAACTTATTTCTCCAAGGATTCGGCGCTGGGTTGTTTACGTTCGCAGTGGCCGAGCCGATGCTATGGTCGCCGTCCAGGAACATCTGCGGAGCGGTTTCTTGCGCATCCCAACCAACGAAATAGCTGATGTTGGTATTGCTGGCAAACGGGATTTGAGCGGTCACGTTCCCCGGGATGCTCGAGGCGAATGAACTGGCCGAGTACTTGGCCGACCCGTCCATTTCAGCCGGGCAGAAGAGAATCTTCGGAGTGGATAGCTCGTTCGACATGCAGCGGAAAATATGATAGGTGTATTTTGCGTCGTTTGCACTGCCGATGGCACCGGAAGCGCCACCCGCGTCGTTGGCGGCAAGCGTGGTCCCGCCCCCGGCGACGTTCATGGGGTTGTTGCCATCGTTATCGATGGCCCAGGTCCGGAAGGCCAGACCGACCTGCTTGAGGTTGTTGGTGCAACTGATACGTTGCGCTTTGGCTTTGGCGCGAGCCAAGGCAGGCAGCAACAGAGCCGCCAAGATGGCGATGATTGCGATGACGACTAACAACTCGATTAGAGTGAAAGCCCCGATCTTTTTGCGTAGGTTTTTCATAAACTATGCTGGTTTGTATTTTTGTTTTG
Organism: Limisphaerales bacterium; assembly: GCA_003152225.1. Classification (GTDB taxonomy): domain Bacteria; phylum Verrucomicrobiota; class Verrucomicrobiia; order Limisphaerales; family UBA8199; genus PALSA-1440. Next base: position 1,681 of record PLZQ01000442.1, read on the forward strand.
GCAAACAGACTGCGAACTTTACTTATAGCCGTCCACGCTGTCAACCCGATATGCTTCAAGTCTAAGCAATGAGGGTGCCAGAGCACAATATTGCAGAAAACCTAAGAAACACGCAGATGCCCCCTCCTCAATGCGCGAGAATTTCACGCATTATGCGTGAGGTTCACGCACTCAGCCCGCCGGCAAGCCCACCAAATACAGCCTGAGAAAGCGCTAAAACCTGAATTCCGAACCCCGCGTTGCGCATGGTCACTGACAAAGTCGCTTTGGACTGCGGCGGCAAGCGGAGCGCGACGCCGCTTTCCCTGCCCGTGGAGAGCGCGTGGTTCAACCTCCTGCGTCACGTCCACCCAAAGCGGCGTCGCGCTCCGCTTGCCGCCGCAGTCCATACTTGGGGGCGAGGTATCGCGGCGACTTCGTCACTGGGAGTGCCGCGTTGTGCTCACGACCGGATTTGCGCTTGGCTTCAAGTCCATCCCCGACAAGTATTGGCTGCGCGTGACCCGGCATTCGCATGACATTACTGCTTCGGCGAACACGGCTGCCGATGGCTGGCTCACAGCCTGGCGGTTTGCGGCGTTGCTCGCGCTGTTGATTGGCGTTTCCTTTCCCGAGGTCCTGGCAGGATTGGAAGCTTTCGTCCGCCTTGATTCCGCGCGGTTTGCCTATCCCGTCGCCTTTCACTATCGGGAAGCTTTCTGGCGGGGAGAGATTCCGCTCTGGAATCCCCTCAACAGTTGCGGCCTGCCTTTCCTGGCCCAGTGGAACACGATGACGCTTTATCCGTTGTCACTGTTCTATCTCCTCTTGCCCATGCCGTGGTCGTTCGGAGTGTTTAGCCTGGGCCATCTGCTTTTCGCCGGCGTTGGCATGTATTGCCTGGCGCACCGCTGGACGGGTAGTCGAATGGGGGCGGCGGTCGCCGGAGCGGCCTTTGCGTTCAACGGCCTGACATGGCAGGCGCTGATGTGGCCCAACCTGCTGGCGGCCCTGGGCTGGATGCCCTGGGTGGTGTTGGTGGTGGAGCGGGGCTGGCGCGAAGGGGGCCGCTGGCTCATTCTGGCTTCCCTGGCCGGCGCAATGCAAATGCTCTCGGGCGGTGCCGAAGCGATCCTTTTCACCTGGATCGTGCTGGGCGTGTTGTGGCTGATTCTGCTGTTTCAGGCAGAGGTTCCGGCCCGCAAGATGATTGGCCGGGCGCTGGGAATCCTCTGCCTGGTGGCAGGACTGGCGTCGGCGCAAATGCTCCCGTTCCTGGATTTGCTGGCCCATTCGCAACGGACCGTCAGCTACGGTGACTCGGGAGATGTTGTCATGCCGGCCTGGGGTTGGGCCAATTATCTAGTGCCGCTATTCCACGGCTTCCGCACGTCTCAAGGAATATTTCTTCAACCCACCCAGAACTGGACCGCTTCCTACTATGTGGGCGTCGGCATTGTGGGACTGGCGCTGCTGGCGGTCTGGCGCGTGCAAACGCCGCGAGCCTGGCTCCTGGCAGCACTGGCCTTGTTCAGCGTCACGATGGCCCTCGGCAGCCAGGCTTATGTCTATGACTTGATCCGGCGCCTGGTCCCGCCGCTGGGGTTCATCCGGTTCCCGGTCAAATTCGTCATGCTGGCGACTTTTGCCATTCCCCTGCTGGCGGCGTACGGGTGGAGTTGGTTGCAGTCAGTGCCAGCCGAAAGATGGCAGAGAGAATGGAAGAAGCCGGCCAGCCTCGCCTTGGGCCTGCTGGCTTTAATCGGCGTAATCGTCTTCTTCGCCTGGAAATATCCATTACCCGACGATCACCCCCAGCCGACCATCACCAACGGGCTTGTTCGGGCGCTGTTTGTGGTGCTTGTCTTTGGGTGTATCGCCTTCACGTGCCGAACCGCCGATCTGAAGCTGCGCCGGCTATCTCAGTTGGGCCTGGTCGGGCTGCTCTGGCTCGATGTCTTCACCCACTCTCCGAACTTGAGCCCCACAGCCCCGTGCTCAGCGCTCGAACCGGATACGATCCGCCAGTTCTTTAAATGGGACAACCAACTCCAGGCCGGCGCCGCGCGAGCCTTGGAGAGCCCAGGTTCCTATTGGAAAATGGTAACGCGGCTCGCCGGAGATCAGCAGACGGACATCTATGGCCGCAGGCTATCCCTGTTCGCAGATTTGAACCTCCTGGATCACGTCGCCAAGTTCGACGGCTTCTATCCTCTCGATCTCAAGGAGTTTGGTGAGTTGTTCCACCTGGTGTATTTCACGACCAACAACACGGCGCGGCTGCTGGATTTTGCGGGGATTGCCATGACGGGTAATCCAACCAATGCGGTGGATTGGATAGCACGGGATTCCTTTCTGCCGATGCTCACCGCCGGCCAGAAGCCCGTATTTGCCGGCAGCGCCAGCACTCTTGCGGCGCTAGGCGCCGCCAGCTTCGAGCCGCTGCGCGTCGTGTATCTGCTCCCGGAGGCGCAGGGGCAAATCCAGGCAACGAACGCAGCCAACGCACGCATTGTATCATCGCAGTTCTCGCGCCACCGTTTGGGGATTGAAGTGGAAGCAGACGCTCCGGCTATGGTGGTGGTGGCCCAGGCCTTCTATCATCCCTGGCATGCGTATGTGGACGGGAAACCCACGTCTCTGTGGCGGGCGAATCACACCTTCCAGGCGCTGGAGGTTCCAGCCGGCAAACATCAGATCCGCCTGGTGTACGAGGATCGAGGCTTTCTTTACGGCAGCATCATCTCACTCGTTTCCCTGGTGGGCTGCGGAATAATCTGGATTCGGTGCGCGAGAACCAAGGCGCCCGGCACTGCGTGAGGCGTATGGTGCGCCGAAACATCCAACATCCAACATCCAACATCCAACACTCAACATCCAATGCTTGCGCGAATAGCAGTCATTGGATGTTCGATGTTGGATGTTGATTGTTGGATGTTCAGCCGATTCACCTTGCCACAGAAGAACCGGCTGCGGCAGCTTGACTTCAACGGGACATGAGCAACTCGACGCGCAACGCGGCAGAGGCGGGGAGGCAGCAGCCCAATGACTCCCAGCGGGAACGGACCGCGATCTTCGCCGGCGTGGTGCTCTTTGGGCTCGTTCTCGGGACGTTCCTACCCGCCCTCTCCAATGGCTTCGTCGGCTTCGACGATCCGGACTACGTTACTGAAAACGTCCACGTGCAGGCAGGGCTGACCTGGGAGAGCGTACAATGGGCGTTCCGGAGCACCGAAGCCGCCAATTGGCACCCATTGACCTGGCTCTCTCACATGCTCGACTGCGAATTCTTCGGTCTGGCATCCTGGGGACACCACCTGACCAGCATCCTGCTGCATGCGGTGAGCGCCACGCTCCTCTTTCTGGTCCTGAGGCGGATGACCGGCGCGACGTGGCGGAGCTTTACCGTCGCCATGCTGTTTGGCGTGCATCCCTTGCGGGTGGAGTCGGTAGCCTGGATCGCCGAACGCAAGGACGTGTTGAGCGCCCTCTTCTGGCTGCTGGCCCTGTGGGCTTACAGCCGGTATGCGGAAGTCCAAAGTCCAAAGCCCAACGTCCAACGTCCTCCCGCCGCCTCCAACAACTCGCCTTGCCCATCACGCATCACGCATCACGCATCACGTTTCACGTTTCACGTTTCACGTTTTTACCTGCTCTCCCTCATCTTCTTCGCCCTGGGCCTCATGTCCAAACCCATGTTGGTGACACTGCCTTGCGCGCTGCTGCTGCTGGATTACTGGCCCCTGAGCCGGCTCCGGCTTGAGACCGCGCGGCGGTTGGTGATAGAAAAGCTTCCCTTCTTTCTGGCTGCGGCAGCCGTCAGCGGAGTGACGTTCCTGGTACAGAAGCGGGGCGGCGCGGTGGTCGGCGGCTCGCCGCTTACGGATCGCGTCGCTAACGCTGTTGTTTCCTATTGCCGCTATCTTGGGAAGCTGTTCTGGCCGGCGGATCTGGCTGCCTTCTACCCGCGGATTGATCACTGGCCGATTGCCGTAGTGGCGGCGGCGGGTCTGTTGCTGCTGGCCATCTCCGTCGCGGCGATAGCGCTGCGGCGCGGTCAACCCTACGCGCTGACCGGCTGGCTATGGTTTCTCGGGACGCTGGTGCCGGTCGTCGGCCTGGTGCAGGTCGGGGCACAGTCCATGGCGGATCGTTACTCCTATGTGCCGTCGATCGGGATATTCCTGGTGTTGGTATGGGGCGCGCACGAGCTGACCTGCGGTTGGCGTTACCAGGGTATAGGCGCATCCGCGTTAGCGGCGGCAACGGCGTTGCTGTGCGCCGGACTCACGCGGCAGCAAATCAGCTTTTGGAAGGGCGGTGAGAGTCTGTTCCGGCACGCCATTCTCGTCACGAAGGATAACTACAACGCCCATCATGCTCTGGGGATGGCCTTGGACCGGCAGGGGCGCGTGGACGAGGCCATCAGTGAGTACCGGGAATCCCTCAGAGAGAAGGATGACTATGCCGAGGCTCACAATAACCTGGGCGTTGACCTGGCTCAGCAGGGACGCCTCGACGAGGGGATGAGCCAGTTCCTGGCAGCGCTGAAGTTTAAACCCGGCTACGCCGACCCGCATAACAACATCGGCACGACCCTGGAAAAGCAAGGCCGCTTTGATGAAGCGCTGGGGCAGTTCCAGGCAGCCTTGAGGCTGAGGCCGGACTTCCCGGACGCGCATTATAACTTAGGGGTCGCCCTTGGTCGCAAGGGGCGGTCCGCCGAAGCGGCGAGCGAGTTTCAGCGAGTCCTGGAACTTAAGCCGAATTATGCCGAAGCCCACAATAACCTGGGTGTAATGCTGGACCGGCAAGGCCAGGTCGATGAGGCAGCCGGGCAATACGCGGAGGCCGCCAGGTTGAAGCCCGACTACGCCAGCGCGCACTACAACCTGGGGGTCGCTTTAGCACGGCAAGGACGCCTGGACCAAGCGATTAGTGAATTTCAGGATACGCTTCGACTAAAGCCGGATTACACCGCAGCGCAAAGTAACCTGGCGGCGGCGCTGGCTATGAAGCAAAACGGGCAAAACAAGTCAGGCGGCTCGAAGCAGCCCTGAACATCCAACATCCAACATCCAACATCCAACATCCAACGACTGCCATTCACGCGAGCATTGGATGTTGAGTGTTGGATGTTCCACCGGGAATTGGTATCCCGCATCAGGGCAGCGCCCGGATGCTCCCCATGATGTTTGATCTCCTTGAAATCAGAGGCTTTCAGTGGAAGTGTGTTCCCACGACGAGTCTGGCGGAATGACGCCGGGTTATGACCAACGAGAAACTGGATACCAATCAGAAGGCGCGGCAAATCAACCTCGATGCGAAGCGTTACGGCACGTTCGCTGAAATCGGGGCGGGGCAAGAGGTCGTCCGCTCGTTCTTCCGCGCGGGGGGCGCGGCCAGCACGGTGGCCAAAACCATCTCGGCCTACGACATGGCGGTCAGCGACGCCATCTACGGCCCGACGGACTATTACGTCAGCCGGCACCGGCTGCAGGCTATGCTCGACTACGAGTATAATTTGCTGCTGGAACGGCTGGATAAGACGCGCGGGGGCAAGGACGCATTCTTTGCTTTCGCCGACACCGTGGCCACGCACCGCGAGGGCGGGAACGGCTGGATGGGGGTGCGCTTTCAGGCCGAGTCGGGCTCCGACCCCTCGGAAGTGCTCATTCACGTGCGAATGCTCGACAAGGAGAGCATTCGCCAGCAAGAGGCCCTGGGCTTCATCGGCGTGAATCTGCTTCATGGGGCGTTCTACTCGCATCGTGAACCCGAAGCACTCATCCGGTCGCTCCTGGACAACCTAACGTGGGAGCGGGTGGAGGTGGACATGATCAGCTTTGCCGGCCCGGCTTTCGTGCATGTCGATAACCGGCTGATGGCCCTGCAACTCGTCCAGCAGGACCTGACCGAGGCGGCGATGTTCACGGCCAAGGGTGAAGCCGTGCAATGGGGCGAAGTGCTCTACCGCAAGCCGGTGCTGGTCCTGCGCGGCAGCTTTCTGCCAATGACCCGGGCAACTATGGATGTGCTGGAGCGCGCCCTCGAACAGTTCGTGCGGGAGCCCGAGCTCAAAGGCGAGCCGCCGGTCGTGCTGCTGGAAATGACTTTGCGGCAGCTCACGACCGGCGAGCAGATCGACGAGACGGATTTCCTGAATCGCGCCAACATGCTTAGCGCGCTGGGCAAGACGGTGCTCGTCTCAAACTTCCGCCGCTTCCACCGGCTCGCCGCCTACCTGTCCCGCTACACCAAGCGGTCCATTGGGCTGGCGGTGGGCGCATCCAAGCTGGCGGAGATATTCGACGCGAGCTTCTACAACGAAGACGAAGGGGGAATGCTGGGCGGCTTGGGCCAGCTTTTCAAGAACCCGGCCCGGCTTTACGTCTATCCCCACTTCGATCTGCCCACCGGCCATAAACTGACAGTCGAGAACTTTCCGATCCCGCCCGATTTGAGACACCTCTACGCTCATCTGCGGGAAAACCGGTTCATCCTGGGCATCGAGAACTCCAGCGCCGAGCTGCTGACCATCCGCTCCGCCGACGTGCTGGCGCGAATCCGGACTGGCGACTCGTCCTGGGAGCAGCTCGTTCCGCCGGTTATCGCCGAGATCATCAAACGCGACGGGCTGTTTGGTTATCGAGAGAGCCCGGTGACGGCGGCGCGCAGTTCGTAGTCCTTTGCGCTTCAGGCGAGCCGGCCAGGGTAAAGGACCAATTCGGGCGCAAGACAGAATTCATCGGAGCCTGCGGTATCATTGGCATTGAACGCTTTCCCTATATCGTTCCAGACCCACTTCACATATTGACCCAGCCCGCGCCTGCGGCGACACTGTGGGAAGCGCTGGTATAAGATGAACCCACCTCACAGCCACGGATGCCGACCTCGGGGTGCGCCCAAGCCCTTTGCCCAGGCATTTACGTTGATCGAACTGCTGGTGGTCGTCGCCGTCATCGCCATTCTGGCCGCACTGCTTCTGCCAGTATTGATCAAAGGCAAAATAAAGGCCCAGGGCATCCAGTGCATGAACAACCACCGGCAGTTGGCCTTGGCCTGGCGCATGTATGCCGAAGACAACCACGATGTGCTGGTCTTTGCCAGCGATGACCCGGGCGATCCGTACGTGGATTGGCAAACGCTGGACCAGTACGCCTGGACATTGACGCACATGGATTTTGACCCGAACAACCGTGGCAATTGGGACGTCAGCTACGACATGGTCAAACGTCCGCTATGGCCCTACACCTCCAAGAACGCGGGCATCTACAGGTGTCCCTCGGACAAGTCTTACCTGACGGTAAACGGGGAGCAAAAGCCACGTGTGCGATCGATGTCCATGAACCTCTACGTGGGTGGCTTTGACGGCACGGACGGGAACTGGCCCTGGGCGCATCCGTATCACATCTATTCCAAACTCTCCGAGATCGACTTCCCTACCAAGATCTTTGTCTTCCTGGACATGCGCGAGGACAGCGTGAACTGGGGCAACTTCATGACCCACATGGGCGGCTATAGCCCGAGCGACCCTGCTCAGTATTGCTTCGATGGTGACTACCCTGGCATGTATCACCACTTTGCGTGCGGCTTCTCGTTCGCCGACGGTCATTCTGAGCTCAGGCGATGGCGGGACTCCCGCACCATGCCACCGCTGACGATCGGGGCAAATCCGCTGTTTGATCACACCTCCTCCTCGCCCGGCAACCCGGACGTGGCTTGGCTGCAAGATCATTCGACCCGGCCGAAATAGCTAACGCTTCCGAAACATTCAACAACCAACATCGAACATCCAACATCCAGTGCTCGCCCAAATCGGAGCCATTGGATGTTCGATGTTGGTTGTTGGATGTTCAATCCCGGCCCCGTGACACCCCGATCCGGGCGGTCCCAACGAACACCGCTCCGCTCTCGACGACCAGGTTGCCGGCCTCGACCGCACCGAAGTATCGGGCTGTCGATTTGAGCCGCACCGCGCCGGTAGCGCACAAGTCAGCCACCAGTTCTCCGCCGATATCCGCTCCCCCGACGCGCAACGGCTCGTGCCAGCGAAAATGATGGCCCGACGGAATCACCAGCCGCGCGGCGGCTAAGCTGCCTTTGATGTTTGCGGAGGAATGAATCTCCAGCGCGCCCTCAGCCACGAGCTTGCCGATGAAGCGCCCTTTGATGACGGCGCTCCCCACGAGCGCATCGGCGTTGCGGATCGCGGGGCTGTGCTTTTGAGAGGCTCGCTATACCCGGCAGAATGGCGTGCTGGTCCAGGACCACGTCGAAATCATGGGGCCGATGGCTCGCCCCGGGCAGACGGCAGATGGCAAATGGGAGACTACCAATGGCAGAAGGCGAATTGCCGGGTTGTCGCGAGTGCGGCAAGCTGGGCTGAGGTATTAGAGTCCCTGGATTTCGGTCCAGAGCGGCTCAAGATCGGAGTCCTGCAGGGCCATTTTGTGAATCTTCTCCCTGCCGCCGATGGCCACTGCGCGCTGGAGCCAATCCCGGGCGGCGGCCAATTGCCGCATCTGGCAGGCGTA
>PLZQ01000303.1 GCA_003152225.1 Limisphaerales bacterium
CAGTACAAGTTAACGCTTATGGGGCTGTGCCCCAAGGTGCCCCGGCGATGCCCCGGCGATGCCCCGGTGTAGTCCCCATGTGCCTCACGTAACCATCTGTGGTTACTTCACTTGCACAGTGTATTCATTCGTAAGTATGTGTGGTTTAGGCACTTAACTATAGTTATCGGTTCTTCCTCTACTCCCACCATGGGCACGAGGTTGGGCGCGTTACTCCGAGTGCGCCGTGAATGTCGAGGGCGGGTCGAAATGCAGCGGCTTCCGCCCCCGTCTCGTAGTGTAGTTACGGCTGCGTCAAAGATCGTGCGGGATAGGGTTGACAAAGGCCGTCGGATGGTGTTTTATTAGCGCGTTAGCAGATGAAATACACGGTAACAATTTGCCTGTGTGGCCAGCGAACCGATGGACAACAGTCCATGTGGCATCGCTGCACTGGCGTTGCGGGGGGGAACGGCTAACCGATAGAGACAATTTCCCAAGAGACCCGCGATTGTCAGACAGTCGCGGGTTTTTTGTTGAATGATGACGCCGGGACAGGCGTCGATAACGAAAGGTAAATACATGAATGCAAACTACAGAAGGGTGCCGACCAGATTCGGCCCCGAAACAGGGTTCGAGGTCAGGCCGACCCGGCCCGCGCCGTTCCGGGCGCGGGAGGAAGCTGAGCTCGAACGGCTCAAGGCCCGGTTGCTCGCGGAACAACTGGAGGAACGCGGCGACGCGCAGCTCAGCACCCAGTTGCGGCGGGCGGCCGATGAAGCCGCCGCCTTGGCATGGGTGACGCGCTATCCGTTGCTCGTCTTTCCGACATTGTTTGAAGAGCAAGCGGAAGCCGCTTTGCTTCGCGCAGAGCGGCAGGAGCAGGTACGTCAACGCAGCCGCGAGCTGCTGGCCGCATGAAACCGATGCCGATTAACCGGGGAGGTCACGTCGTGCGGGGAGCCGTTTCCGCGAGCGAATGCCGTTCGGCTTCGCCCGCGCAAACGGTTCCTCGCTGCGGCGTCTTGCGGGGCACGCGGTCCCGCGCAAGCGTGGCTTGGGTGCGGGAAGAATGCGCCGACTGACGTTGGCGGCTAGGCGGGTATGAAGGAATCGCGTTAGGCTGGATGCGCTGAATCTGGTTGACCGGGTTTGGCGCGCGCCGATAGGGTGCACGGGATGGGTCAGCAACTAGTCGAGCCAAATCCCTGGATGATTCTGCCCTTTGGGCTGCTGCTCGGCATCATTGCACTGGCGCCGACACTCTTCCCGCATTGGTGGGCCAAGCATTATCCCAAAGTCGCGTATTCGCTCGGCGCTATCACGCTCGGCTACTACTTGTTCGGCTTGCACGCCTACGAGCGCACGCTTCACGTGGGTTACGAGTATCTCAGCTTCATCGCGCTGATCGGCTCATTGTTCGTCGTCTCGGGCGGCATTCACATTAATGTGAAGGGGGAGGCGACCCCGTGCACCAACACGCTGTATCTGTTGCTTGGCGCCCTGCTGGCGAATCTGCTCGGCACCACCGGCGCTTCGATGCTGCTCATTCGGCCTTGGATCCGCATGAACCGGCACCGCATCACCGGATATCACGTCGTCTTCTTCATCTTCATCGTCTCCAACGTGGGGGGCTGCCTGACTCCGGTGGGCGACCCGCCTCTATTTCTGGGTTACTTGAAGGGCATTCCATTCTGGTGGGTGGCCGAGCATTGCTGGCCGATGTGGGCGGTGGGAGTGGGGTTTCTGCTCGCCTTGTTTTACATCATCGATGCGGTCAACTACCGGCGTGCGCCCCAGGAGATTCGGTCCCGGCAGGCGGAAGCTCCCGAGGAATGGCGGTTCGAGGGTTTGTGGAATATCGGCTATCTGCTCGTCATATTGGGCGCAGTCTTCCTCAATCGCCCGCCTTTCGTGCGGGAGGCCTTGATGTTGGGCGCTGCCGCCGCCTCGTGGTTCACCACCCGGAAGCAAGTCCACGAAGCGAACCAGTTCACCTTCCATCCGATCCAGGAAGTGGCGATACTATTCATCGGCATCTTCGCAACAATGATGCCCGCGCTGGATTGGTTGCAGAACCACGCCGGACAACTGGGCCAGCCAAGTCCCGCGTTATTCTATTGGGGGAGCGGGCTCCTTTCGAGTGTGCTGGACAATGCGCCCACCTACTTGAGCTTTCTGAGCGCAGCCTTCGGCATGCTTATTGACCCTGAGGTCATTGACAAAGCGCAACTGTTGATGCAAAACCATACCACGGTCCTGGCCGGCATGGCCACCGGTCCACACGCCGAGCAGATTCGTTATACCGTCGAGGCGCTGCAAAAATATCACAGCGCGGCTCTCGCCACCGGCAACGCAGGGAGGGAGGAGATCGAGGTGGCCTTCCTGCTCGGCAACCACGAGTTCAACCGTTACATCCTGGCCATCAGCATCGGGGCGGTCTTTTTTGGCGCCAATACCTATATCGGCAACGGCCCCAATTTCATGGTCAAGGCCATCGCCGACCACCAGAAAGTCCGCACCCCGAGCTTTGTCGGCTACATCATTAAGTACGCCCTGCCCTGCCTGGGGCCGCTGCTGTTACTGATCTGGCTGCTCTTCTTCCGCCGGTAACGCGCGGGCCGGACGGCAGAATTACCTTGCGCGTTTTGCCGAAGTTTCGGAGGATCATGGCTTAATTTGATGGTGAAGAGCGGAGTGCGTACCCTTTACAACATCCTGTTTACTGTCGGCTTTATCCTGTCCTCGCCGTATTACTTCATGCGAATGCGGCGGCGTGGCAATTGGCAGAAGGGCTTCGCCGAGCGTTTTGGCAAATACGACGCCAACCTCAAGCAGGCCATCACTAATCGTTACACACTCTGGATGCACGCGGTAAGCGTCGGCGAGGTCAACGCCTGCACCCATCTCATCCGCGCGCTCGAACAACGCCTGCCGAACCTCAAAGTAGTCGTTTCCACCACCACGACCACGGGCATGGGTGAATTACGGCGCAAGCTGCCCACCCACATCTCCAAGATCTATTATCCGCTCGACCGCCGCCATTATGTCATCCGCGCGCTCAGCACCATCCGCCCCGAGGCCATCGTGCTGGTGGAGGCGGAGATCTGGCCGAACTTCCTTTGGCGCGCCCGCGACCAGGGTATTCCGGTTTTCCTGGCCAATGCGCGTTTGTCGGACCGCTCGTATCGCGGCTACAAGCGCTTCGGACTTTTGTTCAAACCGCTGTTCCGCTCGCTGACGGGAGTAGGAGCGCAGAACGAGGCGGATGCCGCCAAACTCCGCACCTTGGGCTGCCGGCCGGAAGCGATCCGCGTCGTCGGCAGCCTGAAATACGACGCGGCGAAACTGGACGAGCGCCGCTTGCTGGATGTCCCGGCCCTGTTGCGCCAGGTGGGCGTCAAGCCGGGCGCGCAGCTCCTGCTCGGCGGCAGCACGCATGCGGGTGAGGAAGCCATTCTAGCCGAGCAATTCCTTCGCTTGCGCTCGCGCTTTCCTGACCTGTTTCTCGTGCTGGTTCCGCGCCATTTCGAGCGCAGCCGGGAGGTCGGCAGCGAACTGGAAGCTCGCGGTCTCAGGTATGCCTATCGCAGCGAGATCATGGCTCAAACCCAGTTCGAGCCGGGGAAGATTGAGTGCTTGATAGTTAACACCACCGGCGAGCTCAAATACTTTTACGAACACGCCACCATTATCTTCGTCGGCAAGAGCCTGGCGGCGCAAGGCGGCCAGAACCCCATTGAACCGGGTGCTCTCGGCAAAGCGATGGTTTTTGGCCCCCACATGCAGAACTTTGCGGAAGTGGCCCGCGAGTTTGTGGAGCAGAAGGGCGCGGTTCAGGTGCGGGATGCAGCAGAGCTGGAGAGGGTCCTGGCCGAACTGCTGGCGGATGAGTCGCGCCGCGAACAATTAGGCCGCAACGCGCTGAAGGTCGTTCACGAGAACCTCGGCGCCATTGACCGGACGGTCGATATGATCGTCAAGCATCTCGCCATCAGCTAACTTTTTTCAGGACAAGATCCGCCGTCCTTCGTCGAGGAAGATGCCTTTGAAGTTCATTTCCAGGGCCTGCGGATTGGAGGCTTTGCTCAGGGCTTCCTGTTCGCTCACCTTCCCTTGCTTCACCAGGTTGAACAATGCCTGATTGAAGTTGACCATGCCGTCCTCGCCGCCGGTCTCGATGGCCGCCGCAAGTTTGTCGAGCCGGTTCTCTTCGATAAGCTTTCGCACCGTGGGCGTGTTGATCATGATCTCCAAGGCGGGCGTCATGCTGCCGGCGAGGGTGGTCACCATGCGCTGGCAAACGACCGCTTGCATGGTGCCAGCGAGCTGGCGGCGAATCTGCTCGCGCTCGTCGGCCTTGAAGAAGTCGAGAATGCGGCTGACCGCCTGGGATGCGTTGGTGGTGTGCAGCGTCGAGAGCACCAAGTGGCCCGTGTCGGCAGCGCTCATGGCCGAGGTGAAACTGATCGAATCACGCATTTCGCCAATCATGATGATGTCCGGGTCTTGCCGCAGGATATGCTTGAGCGCGTGATGGAAGGAAAGCGTGTCCAAGCCAACTTCACGCTGCTCGATGACGCATTGATTGTCTTCGAACACGTATTCGATCGGGTCTTCCAATGTGACGAGGTGCTTCTTGAAATTGGCGTTGATGTGCTCGATCATCGCGGCGAGCGTGGTCGATTTGCCGCAACCGGTTGAGCCGGCCAGGAGCACAATGCCGCGCGGCGACTCCGCAATCTTCTTGATTTGCTCCAGCAGGCCGAGTTCTGCGAAGCTGGGGACGTTGGTCTTGACATGGCGCATCGCCAGGCACCACTGGCCACGCTGTTGGAACAGATTCGTGCGAAACCGGCCAATGCCGGGCACAAAGTAGGAGAAGTCCGCTTCGCGTTCCTGCTCCACGCGTTTGCGCAAATGGGTCGGGGTGATCTGGTCCACCACTTTGTTCAGCCATTCATCGGTCGGAAACGGGCATTCGATGGCGACAAGCTGGCGGTTAATGCGAAATATGACGGGCGTGCCCATCTTGACGTGGATGTCCGAGGCTCCACCTTCAACCGCCGTCTTCAAAATGCGCTGAAACATTTCCATATCCCCCAGGTTAACAAATCGGGGCGAGGAACCAAAGACGAAAAGGCGGAAATGAAGCAGTGCGGGGACTTCTGAAAACCCCTCCCAACACCTCAGCGCTTGCCGCCCACAGGGGCAGCCGACGGCGGCAATAACCGCCCGGTCATCGGCGAATCAGAACCGGGAGAACGGCTACTGCATCCCAGATCGTCGCGGGGTTGCCGCGCTTCCCTGGGTTGAAGATGCCTTGGGGGTCCGGGAGAAACTAACCGAGCAGCGTGTAGGCCATCGTGGACAGGCGGGCCTGTGCCTGCTTGGAAAGGCCCGTGAAGACCATCGACACATGATAACCGGCGTGCTTGTTCCCGGTGCAGGCAATGACAACCCCCGTGCAATGGACCCTGCCGCCGTCGCCCGGCGACTGCAGCGTCATCGTCATTTCAGCCCATTCCGAGAAAGGCGTGGCGCTGCGAAACTCTATGCCGTTCTTGTGAATGATGACGGAGTTGGGGGAGAGAACCAACCGGGTTTGCCGCGCTTCGAGGGTGACTTCGTGCAACGACCCACTGCTTTCGATTTTTCTGGCGCTCATACAGCACTATCAGAATAGCATGCCTGGCAAAATCGTCAAATTAGCTGGCTCAAACAGCAGCATAAGACTTCACCATTCAATCACCGCGGCGCCCCACGTCAGCCCCGCGCCGAAAACCACCATCAGGATCAAGTCGCCACGCTGAATGCGCCCGGAGGCGACCGCCTCATCCAGTGCAATGGCCACCGAAGCGGCGGAGGTGTTTCCGTATTTCTGGAGATTAATAAACAGTTGTTCGGGTTTGGCGCCGAGGCGGTCAACGACGGCATTAATGATGCGAAGATTGGCCTGGTGGGGAATAATACAGGTGATGCGTGAGATATCGATTTCACAGCGGCGCAGGGCTTCCTCCGCGGCGGTTTGCATCGCCTGCACAGCGTTCTTGAAGGTTTCCCGGCCTTCCATGCGCAGGTAATGCATGCCGGAGGCGACCGACTCCGCCGTCGCCGGACAACGGCTGCCGCCGCCCGCCATGAAAAGCAGGTTCGCTTTCCGGCCATCCGCGCCCATCACCGCCGTCAGCAAGCCGTGCGCGTTAGGGCGATTCTGCAACACCGCCGCGCCCGCGCCGTCGCCAAACAGAACGCAGGTGTTGCGGTCTTTCCAGTCCACAATCGAGGAGAGCTTTTCCGCGCCGATGACCAGGACGGTATCATACGTGCGAGACATGATGAACTGCTGTGCGACTTCAAGTCCGTAGATGAAGCCTGAGCACGCCGCTTCCAGATCGAAGCCCGCCGCGCGAAACGCGCCGATTTTGCGCTGCACCAGGCAGGCGGTCGAGGGAAAGGGCATGTCCGGGGTGATCGTGGCCACAATGATCAGATCGATCTGTTCCGCAGTAACCCCGGCTCGCTGCATGGCGCGGAGGGCGGCCTGGGCGGCGAGGTCGGAAGTGAATTCGTTCTTCGCAGCGATCCGGCGTTCCTTAATACCCGTGCGCGAAGTGATCCACTCATCAGAGGTGTCCACCATGCGCTCCAAATCGGCATTGGTGAGGATTCTGGCGGGGACATAGGAGCCCACGCCGCTAATAGAGCAGGTTCGGCCTTGGAAATTGTACTTGGCGCGTGGGTTCTTGAATTTAGGAGTGGTCGATGGACTCATTCTGGCACCCGCATCGTTTGGTTGAAGGTTAAAGGGGGGCGGACGCAGCGCGTGCGGTTTGGCAGGACAAGGGCGAGGCGCAGGCCCCCCAAGGCTTCCATTTCCTGGCTATTCGCTCCTGATCCCTGAACTGGCATGGCAAAGCTAGTTTTGTGACAGGACAATTGCAGCGACGGTTTCGTCGGCAATCAGACGCTCATTGGCCCGCGCGATTTCGTTAGCGATGATTTGATTCACCTGATGCTGGATGTTCTCCGTGGTGATGTGGATAGCATTGGCAATCGCGCGCTCGCGGGCAGAGCCGTGAGCTTTCATCACCGTGCCATTGAAGCCCAGCAGCGGAGCCCCGCCAAAGCCTTCGGGATCCATGCGGCGCTTGATGGTGCGAAACGCGTTTTGGGCCAGCAACGCGCCAAGCTGGCGGCGGGGATTGGCGGTCAACTCGCGTTTAAGCATGGAAAACATGGCCAAAGCCAGGCTCTCGCAGGTCTTCAAGACGATGTTGCCAACGAAGCCGTCGCAAACGACCACGTCCACCCGGTTCCGGAACAAATCATGGCCTTCCACGTTACCGATGAAGTTCAAGTCCAGCAGCTTACAGAGCTTGAACGCGCCCAGCGTCAATTCATTGCCTTTGGTTTCTTCAGTGCCGATGCTCAGAATCCCGACCCGGGGATTCTGGTAGCCGAGGATCTCGCGCGAGTAAATGCTGCCCATGACGGCGTAGTGTGCCAGGTGCAGGGGTTTGCACTCGATATTAGCGCCGGCATCCAGTAGCACGAATTCGTGATCCGGCGTGGGAATGACCGTAGCGATGCAGCCCCGGTCAACGCCAGGAATACGACCCAGCTTGAACGTCGCGGCCGCGAAGATGCCCCCGGTATTGCCCGGGGAAATCACGGCGTCAACCTTGCCATCATGCACCAACTCGACCGCCCGGGCGATGGAGCAATCCTTCTTCTTCCGCAGCGCCGCAGCAGGTTTATCGGTCATGGTCAAAACCTCGCTGGCATGGACGACATGCACGCGATGGTCGCGAAACCCGCGTTGAGGCAAGGCGGCGTGAATTTCGCTGCGGTCGCCGACCAGGTAGAGAGCCGTGATCCTCTTTTCGGTTTGCAGAGCCCGTTTGACTCCCTCAATGACCACCCCACATCCGTGGTCGCCACCCATGACATCCACTGCAATTCGCATATCAAGGACGAGGCGCGGCGGAACCTGGGCTGCGCCAGGGGAGCGGTCAGGCTCCGGCGGTCACGGTAATAACCTGGCGTCCCTTGTAGTAGCCGCAGGCAGGGCAGACCCGGTGCGGCACGTACGGCGCGGCGCATTGCGGGCACGCGCTGAGTTGTGGCAGCGCGAGGACGCTGTTATACGCGCGGCGCATGCGTTGACGACTTCGTGACGGTTTTCGCTTAGGGACACCCATAATTTTCTAAAAGCTAAAGTTTCAGTTTGTTCAATTCGGCCCAAGCCGACTTATCCATGCCGGTCTTGCCAGTATTGCTGCTATTTCTTGGTTTACCAACGGACACTCCTGGCAAACCGCGACATTCCGGGTCACACAGCGGATGCCGCGGAACCTCAAGGAGAATATCTTCCCGCACGTAAGGCGTCAAGTCCACGCAATCGTTAACCGGAACCACGCAATCTTCCCCCTGCAACGGCAGATGGCAGGTCCAGGGGTCGAGTTCGAGCGGATATTGGAAGGGTTTGAGACAACGGACGCACTGGCAATCCAGGTCCAGCCGCAATCGGCCTTGCACGAGCAACCCGTCTTCCAGCTTCTGCACCTCCAAATCATGCTCCAGCGGCCGGGAAACCTGAATGACCTCGTCCAATGTGTCGATACCCAACTCCGCCGCCGGCACTTTGCCTTCGAGACGGATGTTTTGCGCCTCCAAGTGGCGCAGATTTACGACCAGCGACATAAAGCTCCTGATTAAGCCGGCCCGGAACCGAACTTGGCAACCAGGGCCGCGCGCACGTGGGCCGGCACAAATGCGCTGACGTCACCTCCCAGTTGCGCGATCTCCTTCACGATCCGCGAGCTAAGAAAGGTGTAGGTATCCTTTGGCATCATAAAGATGGTTTCGATTCGTTCGTTCAGTTTACGATTCATCAAGGCCAGTTGAAATTCAAATTCAAAGTCCGATACCGCCCGCAAGCCGCGCACCACCGCCTGGGCAGAGCGCCTTTCGACGTAGGCCACCAGCAATCCTTCGAACGAATCGGCCTCCACGTTCGGCAGGTGCCGGATCGCGCGCCCGACCATCTGCGCGCGCTCTTCCAGGGTGAACAGCGGGTGTTTGCTCTCGCTCTTGGCCACCGCCACCACCACCCGGTCGAACAACTTGGTCGCTCGCTGGAGGACATCCAAATGCCCATTCGTGATGGGATCGAAACTTCCCGGATAAATCGCGGTGCGCATGGAATACAATCTAGTCATAGCGCCGCGGATGACGAGCAGGAAATACGTGCTCGAAGCGGGGTTCGGAGACGGGCGGTCAGCCGCCAGGGCGTTGCGTAAACCGGGTAACGGACGTCGTGTCAGCAACGGCCACCAGGGAGAACTCCACGTCGAGGGGCGGCGCGCCGGGCGGGCGCCAGGGGACTTCATAGGCCTTCACGGCCATGCGAAAGCCTTTGAGATCGCGCGGGGGCAATTCCACGCAAGTAGCCGCTAAAGCGGGCTCGTCGCGCCGCAAGTGCTCGTAGGTGGCTTGGCCGATGAAAATGCGGCCCCGGCCCGAAGCGCTCTCCAGGCGGCTGGCCAGATTTACTTCGCGGCCAAAGACAGTGTAATTCTGCATCTCGGCGGCGGAGCCCATCAAGCCGACCGTGGCCATACCCGTATTAATACCGCTGCCCAAGAGCAAAATCGGCAGCATGGCTTTGGGCGGCTGGCCGGCGGCAATGCAGGCTGCGTTCTCACGTTCATGCTTCCGGTTCTCCGCCGCGCGCTGCTGGTTCAGTTGATAGACCGCCCGCTGCGTCTCGATTGCCGCGCGCACGCAGGCCAACGCGTGTTTGGGATTAGGCGTCGGCGCGCCCCAAAACGCCATCACGCAGTCGCCGATGAATTTGTCGAGCGTGCCGTCTTGCTTTATCAACGTATCGGCGACCAGCCCCAAGTACAGGTTCACCGTGCTGAGAGTTTCCTTGGCCTGCTCGTCAAAACAGGCCTCCGCCGCCTCCCCGATCAGGTTATGGCTCCGCACGAATTCGGCGACGCGCTCCTGGCTGGTGTCGGTCAACTGGGTGAAACCGCGGACATCGGCAAAGAACACGGTGATTTCCCGCCGCGCGCCGCCCAGCGAAAGCGTCTCAGCGGCCAGGAGTTCATTCACGATCTTCGGCGAGACAATCCTCGAAAAGATAGACTTCACCCGCCGTCGCTCGGCCTGCTCGAAGACCACGCGCCAGGTGACCAGGCCGCCGTGGGTGAGCAACGCGGCCGCCACGGGCAAGACCAGTGGCAACCAATAGCGCGTCTGAACAAAAACCACAAACCCCAACACCACGTAGGCCGCAGCCAGCAGAACAACCACCCCCGAGGCGACCAGAACGCGTGACCCCCAGGTCGCGAACGCCGCCGCCACCCCCAGCAAGGCGATGAGCGCCAGCTCGACCGCCAACGGCGCCCGGCGGATGAATCTTCCAGTGATGATCGAATTTGCCACGTTCCAGTGCTGGCTCGGCAGCAACGTGTCAGGCTTTAGCGGCGTCGCTCCGCGGTCGGTCAGGTCGTTGCCGGTTGCGGCGGAACCGACCACCACCAGCTTCCCCTTCCAGCGGTTCTTCAGTTCATTCGTCTGGCCAATCAAGCGCTGGTGATCCTGCCACAGGAGCCCTTGAAGGGCTTCCTCCGTCAGGGCCGGATGGTTCGGAGGCAAACACCAGTTAATGTAGAAGTAGCCCTCGGAATCAACCGGGATGACCCGTTCCACCCCGCCGGCACCGCGCAAAGTGATTCGTCCCTGCTTGAGGTCAACCTCGGCTTTAGCCAGGTCGAGCTGCAATTCCCGGGCGGCGAGCACGATTCCCATGTGCCACAGGCGATCCTGCGTGAACGGCTTCGCCTTTCGGGCCACGCCGGGCGGCAGGTTGTCGCCACCAAAATCCGCCAGATCAAAATTGCCCTCCCGGTCGAGCGGCACCTTGATGTCCTCGCCGTCACGGCGAGGCAAGACCACCTGACCAGGCTCGACGCGCGCCCGATCCAAGTCCAGCCCGAGTTCCGGGTCCGCTGCCACCTGTCGAAAGGCGAAGTGCCAATTGGTGGTAAAACGAAAGGCCTGCGCGCGTCGCAATACTCCCTCTGGATAGTCCGTATGCGTTGTGATGTCGCCCAACGCAAACGCGTTGGTCCGAAACCACAACGGCGGAGTCAAGTCCGGCGGCACCGCGAGGATGACATTGCCCGCCCGCCGCATCTGGATCGCGAAGAACTCGTCGGATTCCATCTCATTATTGTTAGCCATCCGCACCGGGTTATCGAAAGGGCGGAGGCCATCAAAGATGACGTCCAGCGCGACCGCACGCGCGCCTTGCGCCGCCAATTCTTCGACTATACGCCCATAAACGTGGCGCGGCCAATACAGGTAGGCGTGCCAGCCCAGCGATTGGTTGGTCCGCACGAAGGCAATACTGGCGTCGTCGATGAACACGAAGCCAAGGTTTGTTGCGACGGTCGGCGCGGAAAGGAATGCTTTGCGAGCGCGCATGTCATAGGTCATCCGCTCCAGGCTCTCGAAGAAGCCCACCTGCAACCATCGCATGAGGCCGATCAACAAGATGGCGCCAACGGCAATCAGGACCGGAATGCGCTTGATGGGCTGCCGCATCACGAGGGCGAGATTAACAAAAAAACCAGAGCAACACAAGGCTGCTCTGGTTTTGGAAAGTCGGCAAACCGGCGGTCAGCCGGGGCCATCCCGCGGTCAGTGCGGCGAGACGTAGATGATCGTCCGGTCAGGAGTGAACGTCGTGGGCGGCAGCGTGAGTATCGTGGTCAAGTCTCTGACCGTGCGATCCAGCCCGTCTTTAATGTCGATCGGCAGTTGCGACAGGACGCCAGTGCGAGCGTCAAACTCCTGCATGCCCAGGATGACTTGCGTCACCACCCCATTGGGGCCGACATAGGCGAGCACAACCGAGCCTGACAGCACTTTGATCACGCCCTCGGCGGTGATATCATAAACGGTTCCGCGGATGCCGGCGACACCATTCGGGATTTTCACCTCATACTTCGACCCGGCGGACATCTTCTTCACCATTCCGAAGATATGGCCCGCCTTCAAATCCAGTTGCGTTTCCGTCACCTCATCGGCTCCGGTCTGGGTGGCAGTCAGCTTGTCGATGCTGAGCAGGGTATTCCCCCACAGCCGCACGATGTTCTGCTCGACGTTGGGCTGGAAGGAGAGCCCCTCGTTGGGAATGGTTTGGCCGGCGACGGGCGTAGAGCCGCTGCCGAGGCCGAAATCCACGAAGGAGTCTGGCGCAGTTTGAATGAGCGTGCCGGGCTTGACGATGTCGCCACCCTTGAGCGGCATCCAATCGTTATTGCCCGCCTTATATCGAACTCCGCCCTTGATGCGGACAACCTTCGCCACGGTCTCATTGGCTGTTTGGGCCACGAGCGTGGATACCATCGCCAGGGCAACTCCGCACACAACTAAACTTTTTAGTAAGCCTCGAGTTTCTTTCATATATGATCCTGATCAGTGGACTGCATTAATCTCTGTGCAATTTTAGGTTCCCGGGCGGGTTTGTCAATGGAATATTATAGACTTTTTTTTACCCCCCTGCCGGGCTTCAAATTGGCATTCAATGGACCATCCACGCCGCATATTCCGGGCCAATCCGCCGTCATGGTGGTGGAGAATTGAGCCGGGCGCTGATTTCGTTCGTGGCCGCCTCCTGCATCCGGCTGATGACAATTTGCAGGTAATTTCGGGCAATGGGATTATTCCCCTCCAATTGGAGCGAACGCTCGAACCAGGGCTTGGCCGCGGCATAGTCGCCCGTCTGGACATAATGCAGCCCAATATTGGCGGTCATGAAGTAGCCGTTGGGATCCAATTGGACCGCGCGATCAAAGTAGAGCCCCGACTCGGCTGTTCGCCCAAGCCAGTCCAGGCACCAGCCATAGCGCAAATACCCGTAGCCGTCCCAGGGATTCAGTGTCTTGCTGCGCCCGAACCACTCCATCGCCTGCTGCGCCAGCGTGGTGTAATCCGCGCCGCCCACGGCGGATTGGACGCGATATGCCTCGCCAATCGCATAAGCTGTACTCGAGTTCATCGGCTCGGTCGCAAACGCCTCCTTCAAGCAGGCGATCTGCGCCGCCGAGAAAGCCGGCGCCCGATCTGCGCGCGCCAGCCACACAAATTCTGTCGTGTGACGCCAGCCTTGCAGCCCCAGGTAAACCACGCCGGCCAACACCACCGCGCTGGCGGCGGTTTTGCCCTTAAGCCTCAACCCCGCCCAATACCGGTCCGTGGCAAAACGGAGATGGCTGGTCAACAGCGCCATCAGCGTAATTGCCAGTATCGCATTGGCCGGAATGTGCATGTTGAAATCAACCGCCGAGTGAACGAGAATGGCGGTCAGGCCGAGCGACGCGCCCAGCACAAACGCAAACTTGTTGCTATTCCTTTCTTCTCCCAAACCCTTTGGTTTGCCCCGCACGCTGGGCCACGTCTTCAGGACGCCCAGACCCAGCAACACCCACGCCGAGGCGACCAGCGCGGTGCCCAGGACCCCCCATTCCGCTAGCGCGTTGAGGTAATCATTGTGCGCCCAGCCGGGCCGCAACTGCACCATTGCCGGCCGGTATTGGCGGAACCGGTAGTCGTAGTGCGCGGGCCCGACACCCCACCAGGGATTCTGTTCCCAGACCTGGATGGCTGACTTCCAGAGGACAATCCGCACATCGTCCTCGAGTCTGCCCGCCCCGGCCAATATCGGTTTGAGGCGTGCCTGAACGGCGAAACTCCTGGGCAGGTAATAGGCCCCCGCCCCAACCATCACCACCAGCAGAACGAGCGCTGGCAGCCGGTAGGTGCGGTGAAAGAGCATCACGCCGAAGAACAGCGCCAACGCCATCGTGGTCGAGACGTAGGTCCCGCGCGAAATCGTGACGGCGATCCCGGCGAGGATGACCAGCGACGCGTAGCCCAGGAAGACCTTGGCCACCGCCTTGAACCGGCTGGTCAACGTGTAGGCCAGCCCGAGCGGCAGGAGCATCTCCAGAAACCCGCCCAGGTGATTCCGCAAGAGGTAAGTGCCCGAAGCCCCAAAATCATGGCTCGCCTCGAAATACCACACCCGGTGCGAGTGGGACAGGAATTGAAACACCGCATAGCCGGCAATGACCATCGCCAGAAAGAGCAGCGTGCAACTGATGATCTGCGTCGATTCCTGCCGGTGCAGATTGTTGAGGATGGCCAAGAACAGGAAGGCATAGACCAGGATGCGGATCAACTCCTGCCGGGCCACATACTCAATATCCGCGTTGAGATACCGGACCACGGCGTAGCCCGCGAAGGCGACCACCGCCCAGCAAATCGGAGGCCAGAGCAATTGCGGCCGCGAACTGAGCCAGAAGCGCGCGCCCCAGAGCAGCATCACGCCCACCGTCAGCCCCTGAATGATCAGGAACGGCAGCGGGCGCGTCGCCCCGATGGCCAGCGGCCCGAGCACCAGAATAGCCAGCACCAGGGCGAGAATGCCCAGTTCGCACCAGCGATCCCAGGTCTCGCGGTCCATCAGCCCTTTGGCATGACCTCGCGCGGGTCGGTCACCTTGCCCGTTAACGCGCTCGCAGCCACCGTGGCCGGGGAAGCGAGGAACACCTGCGAGTCTTTGTGGCCCATGCGGCCCGGGAAATTGCGGTTGGTGGCGCTGATGCACTTGAGCGGAGCGTTCATGCGGCCGAACGTATCCACCGGCCCGCCCAGGCACGCCGCGCAACCGGCGTTCTCCGTCATCTGCACCCCGGCGTCTGTGAGAATCTCCCAGACCGTCCGACTCCCCCAGCGCGCCGTCTGCAGGTCGTGCACGATCTCCGGCGTCGCCGGCACGCCAAACGTGTCGATGACGACCCGCTTGCCCTGCACCACGCGGGCGAAGGCGAGAAAGTCGCTCGTCTTCCCGCCCGTGCAGGAGCCGATGTAAGCACGGTCGAGCTTGATGCTGCCCAGTTCCTTAGCCAACTTGCGCTGACCGGGATTGGGATGGCAGGCCACGGTCGGTTCGAGCTTGGACAGGTCGAGCACGAGTTCATAGACGAACTTCTGCTTCCGGTCGTGCGTGACGGGCTCGTAGGTTTCCTTGGTGCCGTTCAGCTTGCAGCGGTAATCCACGTAGGCCTGCGTCTGCGCGTCGTATTCAAAAATGCCATTCTTGCCGCCCGCCTCGATGGCCATGTTCGCCACCGTCATGCGGTCATCCATGCTCAAGCTGGCCGCGCCCGGCCCATCGAACTGCATCGCCCGGTAAGTGGCGCCATCGGACCCTATCTCCCCGATGCAGTGCAGGATGATATCCTTCCCCATCACGCCCGGCTGCAACTTGCCTTCGAGCCGGAAATGCATCGTCTCAGGCACCTTGACCAGCAATTTGCCCGTGCCGAGGATGAAGCCGGCGTCTGTGTTCCCGATGCCGGTGGCAAACTGGTTGAACGCCCCGGCCATGCACGTATGCGAGTCCGTCCCAAACAACACCTCGCCCGGCCGCGTGTGGCCCTTTTGCGGCAGCGCCGTGTGGCACACGCCGGCGTAATGCGTCCCATGCTGGCGCTTGAGATTGCCCTTGGTCGGATCGAATACCCAATGCCCGTTCGGGTCGTCGATCACGTCGTAGAAATAGGTAATCCCCTGCTGCTTAACGAAGTCCCGCAGGATATCCACGTTGCGGTTCGACTTGGAATCCGCGGTGAAGATGTAATGGTCCGGGATAATGACCACCTTGTTGCGGTCCCATACCTTCGCGTCCTTGCCGAACTCGCGCTGGAACACGCCGATGGTGCCCGGTCCGCACACGTCATGCGTCATCAGGATATCCGCTTGCACCCAGATATTATCACCGGCCTGAACCCGCGCCTTGCCGGCAGCCCGGGCCAGTATTTTTTCAGTCAAAGTCATACTGCGCTGGCAAATTACCTGACCGGCCCAGGGAGTTCAATAAGCAATCCGNNCTCGCGAGCAGCCTTTGAGCATCCATGACCACCATGCCATCATGCCAGTCGATGTGGTGCGTGGCGCAGATGCGGTCTTCCTAGTCCGGGTTCACCTCCGTGACCAGGCGCTCCTCGTAATGCTTCTCGTCGAGGCGCACCAGCTCACTGATCCGCAAGCTGTGTCCGTAGCAGATGAGACAATCCTGCGATGGCCGGAACAGCTTCCCGCCCCATTCAAAAACCCGCCCAGCCGGTCTCGCGCCCTTGAAGTCCCGCACCACCGGGTTGGCCGGATGCGGGTGCCACTGGTCGGTTAGCGGCGTGTCGGCCCAGAAGACAAACAGGTCGCGATTCAGCGCGAACAAACCGCGCTTGATCGTGACAAACAGCCACCATTTTGCCTGGTGTTCAAACAGGGTTGCATCGACGTATTGAAGGTTGCGCATCAGGGTCGCCCGTTTGCGCCAGTGCCCGGGAAATTCTTCGCACTGGTAAACGTCGATGGCGCGCCCGTGTCCGCCCTCGGGGAGCATGTGCAGCGTCCCCTCGTGCTCGAACAGAAAAGGGTAGGAGAGATGGTGATCTTTCTCCAGCACAGGCCGGGCGGGGGATACGACCTGACCGTCCCGGGTAATCTGCATGACCGAGATATGCCCGTGAGGTTTGTGGGTAAGCCACTCCTCGCAAAAGATAAACCAGTCGTCGCCGCGCTTCCAAAGGAAGGGGTCCGCCCAGCTCCGATCATCGGGAGGCAACAGCTTCTTCAACTTGGCGGGCTGGGGATTCAACAGCCACTCCTTATCCGCGCGCCCACACAGCAGGAACCACTGGCGGGCCAGCCCCTGCGTCGCTCGGGCGGCAGCCTTCGCGTACCGCTTATGCCGGATCAGGTCCATCACCAGGTGCGGGTCCGGCAGGAACGACGTCTTGGACGAAAACATAACGTTTAAGGCAACTGGCTCACTTAAATGGGTCAGTTAATGAGATTGATTCTG
>PLZQ01000285.1 GCA_003152225.1 Limisphaerales bacterium
CCTCCGGGTTGGCGCTGACGGATTATCGCCGAAGTTAGGGAAATAGTTCAGGGCAGGATTTTCAACCGGTAGTAGCCTTGCTCCGAGGCGGCGGGGGTATTAGTGAAGATGAGCGGGGCACCAGTGCCGGGCACGGGATTGCCCAGCGGCATCCAGGAGGCAGCGGTGAGGTTGGTTTTATATTCGACCTGGTAGCTCAGACCCGCGATGGTCGGCCAGGAGAGCAGGAGATTGGTTCCGGCGGGCTGGGCAGTCAAAGACGGGCTAAGCATGCCGGCCGGCCAAATCGAAGCGGAGAAGCTCAGGTTGTCGAGGCCCAGGCCCTGCGATTTGCCAGTCGAGTCTGCCATCTCCCAGACCAGCCAGAGCGCCGCCCCGGGCGCCCAGTTCGTAATCACCTGGTTGGTGACGCCCAAGCTGGTTTGATTGAGCAGCGCGGTGCCATCGACTGCGACTCCACCCACGTCTGCCGGCACGGTGGGGAAGCTGACGTTCAACGCAGGCAGAAAGACGGTGTAGTTGGTGGAGAAGGGGGCCGTCGCGGTCGGGTCGATGAAGTAATAGAACTGAAGCGTCTTGGGCTTGTCGGACTGGCGCCACACCTCGCCCGTGAACTGAAGCGTGATGAAGTTGAGTGAGTTGGGGGTTTGATTGATGAACTTGGCCCCGAAACCGGTATAGCCAGTGGTGCTGGTGGCCAGCAGGCCAATCGCCCGATTCGAACTATTGGGCAAGCCAAAGCTAAGCACCCCGCCGGTGGTCTGATCGCCGTCCGTGGCCCCAAACCGGGTGCCAACACTGGCGGTGGGATCGGCCATGCCATACCACCCGGCCAAGGCGGGAAGCCCCAAGCCCCCGACGTTGCCGCTGGCGAGAACCGGGATGGCGAAATCGAACGAGTTGGCGAGGGAATAGGTGATGCCGTTAATGGTCACCGGGTTGGCCGTGTTGACGGAAACGGCTCCCGGGTTGGGCAGCGAGTCAAAGTTCTGGGTGTAAACCGCACCGGCGGTGGCATAGGGGATGAAGGAGGGCGGCGGCATGGAGATGCCGTCGTTGGTGGCGCCGGGGGTGGCGTGGAAAAAGGCCTGGCGGACAAAGCTCTGGCCGTCGGGGAACGAGCCGTAGGAGTAGTTAGTGGCAAGGTTGGTGTAATTGATGTAGTCCAGCACTTGCAACTGGGCGTTGGTCGTGAGCCGGGTGAGGGCCAATGAGCCGGCGCCCTTGGGCAGAACGAAGCTGGTGTGAAGTTCGTTGGTGGTCGAGAGGCTGGTCTGGCCGTCGGCGAAGATGACTTTGAACTGGCCGGGATTGATAGCGGCGTTGGTCGGGAAGGCCCATTGGGTCAGATTGGTGTAATTGTTGGCGAGATAGAGGCCGTTGAGCGAGACCATATTGGTGCTGGGATTGAAAAGTTCGAGCCAGGCGGTGCGCTGGCCGGCGTTATTCGTGATCCCGGTCAGGTTGTCGGCCTGCAGCTCATTTAACCAAAGCGAGGGAAAGAGGGGGAAGTTGGTCAGGACTGAGTTGGTTGCGCCGGGCGTAACATTAAGCTGCTGAACCACGGCCGAAGGCTGGATGCCTTGGAGGCTGTACACCTGGCCGCTGTTGGGCGAGCTGCCCGAAAGGCGGACGAGCAACTGGGTTCCATTTGTGCTTGGCAAGTACCAATAGCTCAGCGTGTAAGTGCCGTTCGTCACGAGTGTGGCAGTGTTCTCCCAGATGGCCTGGTTGATGGCATCGCCAGGGCTGGTGGCGATAACATGCAAACTGGCGTTACCCGAATGTTTGACCGTAGTGCTGATGACCGAGGTGGTCATGTTAGTCGAAACCGTCCATGGGCCGGTCAAAGGAGTTTCAAAACCACCATTGGTGAGAAGATTCGGACCCGCTTCTGCAACGCTTCCAGCGACCAGTTTTAAGTCATCGATATAGACGTCGCCGGCGGTTCCATGCATGCCAATGAGCAATAGGGATTTCGGCGCCGTTCCGGTCAGCGTGACGTACTGCCACTGGGGAGGCGCTGCAGGCGCGTTGGTGAGGACCGCGGCCCAATTGCCAACGCGCCAGTTGTCCTGGGTGGGATCGATTAACTGCAGGGAGCTGCCGTTGGTGCCGGCGGCCGGCCAAGGGGCGGCGCTGCTAAAGCGCACCTTGGCCCCCACCAGGCCAGTCGCTGCGTTCGTCCCAGGTTGGAACAGGGTCAATGTTTGATCAACGTTTTGCAGCGCACCCGGAAAAACATCAAAGAGCGGCTTCGCCGCTCCATAAGCCGCGGCAAACGCAGTGCGGTTGGCGGCCAGGACGATGAACCCGTTTGGGCCAATCAGAGAGCCGGGCGGAAAGGTGTAGCCCAGCTCCGGCAGTTGCCAGGTTGACAAGTCAAAGGTAAGCACCGGTGAATTGTTATAAAGCTCAACAAATTCCGAGCCCGGAATCGGGGGCCGGTACATAATCTCGTTGAACACCACGTGCCCAGCGGGGCTCGGCAGCGTTCCGGAATAGATGACCGTGGCAGTGTTGCTGCCGCCGGAAACAGGCTGGCCGTGCGCATCAACGCCGACGATGCTGAACTGGTTTGTGCCCGGCTGCAGCGGGACCGCCGCCAGCCAGGTGGAGACGCTCGTCCACTGCAGCGGATATTTTGTTCCATTGAACCGGACAGTTTGCACATTGACCGGGGCCGTGCCCGTGAAGTATGCCACGTCGTTGGTCACCGCCGGCGCCGAGTTGACGGTGAAGCCAGTCGCGTTCTCCCCGGCAATCTGGGCCGCGATGGTGCTCTGCGCCTGGGTGAGCCAGGGTTTGATGCCGGAACTGGGGTTCTCGACGCTCAGGCCGTTGGCCACGAAGGCGTTGTACTTGGCGTCGAGCAGAGGTCCGCTGTTCGCCACGTTGAGCGGGCCATTGACCAGTTCCTGGAGCGCGCGCCAATACATCCGACGGAAGGTTGGCTCGTTGTAGATGTTGGCGGTATTGGAGTCCTGGCCGTTGACGGTGAAGAGGTCCTGCCCGGGTCCCCAGGAACCGCTATTGCCGAGCACGATGTTGAAATCAAACATCAGCAGAGAGTATCTCGTCCCCTGGGCACCGATGTAGCCGTAAAGATTCTGGGCATTCTGTGCGCCAAAGGAGTCCCAGTTGCCGGCGGCATGGTTGGCGGCGAAAACGCGCATCCAGTTCTCCATGTCGGCCATGTTTTCCATGTTGGCGACGTAGTTGGGGGTGCCATAGGAACCAGCGGCATCCACCAGCGAGAACACATTGGTGAAGTCGTTGGCGGAAACCGGGGCGCGGCGCAGCAAGAAATTGTAGCGATAGCGAGCCATCTTCTTGACCCCGCCCGTTGTAGTGTANNGTTGGCGAACGCAATCGAACTACCCTGGGGCGCTGGACCGAACTCGAACCATGGCTGCATCTTATAGAGCCAGCCATCTGCGTCGTTGGGGAAGTGCTCCTTCACGACGTCGCCGTCGGGCGTTTGGGTATCTTCCATGAGCGTGCCGCGGCGGTTGCCGTTGACATAGACCACCACAAAGCGGCGGTTGAGCCAGGGCACGCCGAGTGCGCGCAGGAACGTGTTGGCCGTCTGCTCGCGTTGGAGGCTGGTATCATCGCCCGCGCCGTTGCCCGGCTGGTGAATCTTGTTGAATGAGGTCGCGCCCAGGAACGCATCGTCGCCGGGGAAGATCCATTTGTAATGGCAGAGGTTGCCGTAAGGCGTATCAAAGCCCTGGTGGTAGGGGCTGCCGGCGAAGCGAGCCTGGGCGTCGTAGATGACCCGGTTGCCGTTGACGATGGTGCAATCCAGGCTTTCGTTGCTCAGATCGGACAACCGGCTCCAGCGCGTGGCGTTGGTCTGCGTAATCCACAAGTGATAAACACCGAAACTCCCGCCCGGAGTGCCGTCGCCAAACATTACGACGCACTCGCGCACCGGGGCATTGTCACTGAGCAGGGCTGGAAACCGCGTGGCGGCGCCTTTGCTGTCCGTCGCCGCCAGGTAGAAGGCCGCAATCGTGTTGGCGCTTTGTCCGGGAATCGTGGCGCTGAAAAGGCCGTCGCCCGCGATGGCATCGCCGCCCGTGCCGTCGTCCCGCATGGCGACCGTCGTGTAGTTTGCTGCCGGGTCGAGACGATAGGAGAGCGTCAGCGTTTGCACGCCATCCGGATCATGCACGCGCGCGGTCACGACCACCGGTTGGTTGGCCGCCGGCACGGCCGGGAGGTGGGTCACCTCGTAAATGGCCGGGCTCGCGTTGATGACGGCACGGCTGTTGGGCAGGCCGGGCGTGCCGAGGTTCGGCGGGACGGGCATGGGGCCGGTGGCTTCCAGCCAATTGCCATTGAGGCGGAGCAAGACCTCCGGCCAGCCGTGGAGCCAGCGCGCCTTGAAGCGCAGGGTGGCGGTCTGCCCGGCTGCCAGCGAGTTGGTGCTCAAGGCGAGCTCGCAGGAGTTGGCGCCCGTCCAGAGGCGGTCGCTGCAGCGCAGGTGCAGGGAATGGCTGCTGAGATAGCCGCTATTTTCGAGACTGGAGCGCACGTGGTCTCCTTGCAGCGTCCAGTTGGTCAGACCGCCAGTCTCAAAATCCGGATTGAGCACGAGATTCGCCCCGTTGGCCCCGGCGCGCACTTCAAGGTTGTCCACCAGGCACTCACCCACGTCCAGCAGGCCGATCTGAGCGTAATCGATCCACGAATCATAATTGGCGCCATTATCGAGCACCCCGGTGGTTTCGATATCGACCCAGGAGGATTTCTGCGTGTCATCACTGTCGGCCCAGTTGGCCGCCAGGCGGTTGTTACTGTTGGGATCGATCAATTCCAGACTGCTGCCCCCGCCGGCGGACCATTGGCCCCAGCGTCCACCCGTGCCGTAAGTCAAGCCGCTTACCACAATGTTAATGATATTGGTCACCGGGTTGCCGGCGGGGTCCATTGTTTTGTGTTCCGCCGGCATCGTCAAAGCCAGGTAATCGCCATTGTGCGACAGTTTGCCGCTATAATTGCCCACCGTGTTCGCGCTGTTCAAGTTGGGATATTTGGCGAACAAATTGCTCAGGCTGCGCGCCACGACCAGGTAACCATTCGGCGCCAGCGTGACGCTGGGGAAATTGAAAGCGATCCCGGAAGTGAACTGCCAGCCGGCCAGGTTCACCGTGTTGGTTCCCTTGTTATAAAGCTCGACGTATTGGTCGTCGTCGTTGCCGCTCATCGGGTCATACATCAATTCGTTGATGACAACGTCGCTCAAGAGAATCGGCGCGTTGCTGCCGCCGGGAGTCTTCGCGCTCAACCGGTAAAAGTCATTCGCGCCGTCCGGCCAGCGGCCGGTGGCGACGCCGTTTTGCTGCGCTTCAAATTGCACCGCGTCCAGAATGCGGCTTTGGTCGGGGTTTTTGAAATAGAGGGATTCGCCCGTGGCATTGAGGGCGAAATTCAGATTGGTTTCGCTATAAAAAACGAATCCACGCGCCGGAATAATCGTGCCCGGCGGAATGACAAATTTGTTCGTCGCCGGATCATCCGTCAAAATGCAGCCGGAAATGTCCACCCCGTTGGTGCTGTGATTGTAAAGCTCGAGATAGTCGTAATCCGGCGGATCGGTGTACGCCAGAAATTCGTTGATGACCACATTGCGCAGGGGGCTGGGTCGAAACGCCTCCATCTGGCCAGGCGAGCCGCCCACCACGTCGCTGATGTCCCAGGCGCGCGGGTCGCCCTCGCCGTAAGTCGGCTTGGCCAGCACCAGCGAATGACCCGTGCCGTCGGTCGCCACCGGCCAGGGATAGACATTGGAATAGGGAACCGTCAGCAGCACCGCCCCCTGCTCGTCCAGCAACTGGAGCGTCTCGGATTTCTTGAGGTTGCCGGTGTAGGGACCCAGGACATTTGTGATGGCATAAACGCTTTGCACATCAGCGGGCGCAGCCGCGATGACCAGATACGCCCCGCCAGCGAGGGTTGTCCCGGCCGGAAACCTATAGTTCATGTCGGCGCAGACGAGCCGGTAGCCGCTTATATCATGGAACCAGGGATTGGAATTGTACAGCTCCACAAATTCGAGATTCCTGCCGTCGGTGCGCGGCGCTGGTTTGTACATGATTTCCGAAATAGCGATAGGGGTTTTGCGGCTGGAGGGTCCCGGCGCATCGTGCGGATTGACCACCGCGCCCACCACGGCATTGGTCACATCGGTCAGGGGGCCGAACTGGGCGGTGGTCAGTTGGCTGGCACTGTGGCTGTCCACGGCGAAGCCGAGGTAAATCTGGCTGGGCATGGCGATGGTGGCGCTGCCCAGTTGCGCCCAGGTCTGGCCATCGTAGCTGGCAAAGCCGGTGAAGACACTGCCGGCCCGTTTGAGCCGCAGCCAGGTGTTTGGGTAGTTGGCCGGGAAATTCCCGCTCGAACTGCTGGCGCTGCTGGCGGGATTGCGCCACTCAAAGAAGTCGCCGTTCATCGCCGGCGTGGCCAGGGAGGCGGCGAAGCGGCTGCCGGCGTCCAGCGTCTCGCGCGCCATCAGCCCCGCTTTGGCCCAGACATCGGACGGGCTGGGGCCGGTCATGCACACGCTCAGATCGAAATTGCCCGTGCGCAATTGGAAGTTGAAGCTGAATTGGTCCTGCGAGCCACCGACGTCGCTGCCGGCGGCGGTTACGCTCACCCCGTTGCTGAGGAGGGTGACGACGGAAGCGAGGGGTGGGTTGCCGATGTCTTGGTTGACATAGGGTGCGGCGACGAAACCGGCCAGCGTGTTGCTAGCAATGGTATTAGGCGTTGAGGCCCGGTCCCGCACGCCGTTGATGACGAACCAATAGTTGCTGCCATACGCCAGCGGCCCGGTGGCCAGCGTCACCGTGACGTTGTCCGCAGCCAGTGCCGCGCCGGTGACGGCCAGGCCGTTGGTGAATACATAGTTTGCCGGGTTGGTGGCGCTGGCCGCTTCGACGGTCTTGGAGAAGATCACCTCAACGTTGGTCGTGCCGAAATTGAAAACCCGCGCCACGGTCGGCGGCACGGTGTCCGGCAGGACGGTGAGCAGGGCCGGCGCGCTGGTGATGGCGCCGAGCGAGTTGGAGACCAGGCAACTATAGACCTGGCCGTTGTTGAGCGTCAGGCTCACATTGCTGACGGTGTAGGCCGGTTTCGTGGCATTGGTCCCGGCCAGATTGGCGCCGTTGAGACGCCACCGGTAGGTCACGGAGGACTGGTTGGTTACCAGCAGCGCAAAGACGGCGTTTTGGCCTTCCATCACGGTCGTGTTCGTCGGTTGGACAAAGATGCCCGCCGGGCTGTTTGTTCCCACATAAGGGATTAGCAGCGTGCCGGTCGCGCTGGCCGCCGTCATCGGCAATTCCTGGACGCCATTGGGCAATTGCCAGCCGACCGAGAGGT
The DNA here is from genome assembly GCA_003152225.1 of Limisphaerales bacterium. Classification (GTDB taxonomy): domain Bacteria; phylum Verrucomicrobiota; class Verrucomicrobiia; order Limisphaerales; family UBA8199; genus PALSA-1440. The sequence goes on from PLZQ01000285.1 coordinate 7,396, forward strand.
TATCGCCGCCGCTGCCCTGCTGCATGATCGCCTCGACATAGTAGCGGCAGCCTCCTTGCAAAGCGATCGGGGCGGATTGCTGGCCGGACAAAGTATTCCAAGCCTCAAACGAGGTCCACGAACTCACGTAGGCGGCGAGAGCCGCGCTAGCCGGAGTTTCGTCGGTGCTGACGAAAAGATCGGAGGTGTCGTCGCTCGCAATCCAGAAGGTGTAATTGCCGCTGATAGGCGGGACCACGAAGGCCCGCAGCCGCTGCCCGTAATAGTTGATTCCCGTGTTCGCCTCGGTTTCGAAGTTAGTATAAATCTTTGTGTGGAGTGCGTCCGGGTTATTGGGCCAATTGGGGTTGTAGGTGGAGTTGGTCAGCGCGGCGAGCGTGTTGCCCACGCTGGAATTGAGATTGGTCCAAAGCTGACGAAAAACGCCGAAAGGAGGGGGCGGTATGTTCGAAACGGTCACGTTGCTGAAGGTGGAAGTGTTCAACAGCGAGTCGTTGTGCGCCGTCACCGCCAGGCCGGCCAACCCGGCGCTGAGCATGGGAATTGTTGCGTCCGGCCCAATCGGGGTCCACGCGGCGCCATCAGGACTATAGTAGCCGGCGAAATCACTGCCGTTGCGAACCAACTTCACCCACACCGGCGCATTCACCCCACCCACCTGCGAGTAGGCGCACGCGCCCCCGGTGCTGTTTCGCCATTGAAAGTTCACGCCATTGCCGGGAGTCACGTCAACCACCGCGAACATCGCCCCGGTCGAGGTGTCGTCGCGAAACATCACGCCCGCTTTGGACCAGCCGGAGCTTGGATCGGTATTCTGCACGCTCGTGACCTGTGCGATGATGACCGCATTTGTGGTCGAATTCGAATAGCAGAAATTGAACTGGTCCGACGTGTTCCAGATATCAGACCCGCCGCCCGATACCGTCCAAATGCCCGCGGAATACGAAGCTGACCCTGCCTGGGACGGCGAGCCGATGTCGGTGTCGGTCCACCCGGGTAGCAATTGGGCGTCCGCTATGCCGGCGGCACCGAGCATTGCGACCGCCGCCACAATCGCCAGGCATCTAACGCATCCAGCCACTCCCCGAACCTGCGGAATGGTGACGTGAGCGGACGGCCGGGAGGGGCAGCATGCAGGTTGAAGAAGGATCTGCTTCATGATTCTTGAATTATGCGGCAATCATACTGGCACAAGACGCGGACCTGAACGGCGGGCACACAAAAGCAGCATAGATCCCCTCCAAGGCTGGCCCCTATGCTGCCTATGCTCGCCATAGCCCCCCCCGTCAAAAACTGCGCTGAAGGCCACTACCCGGACTGTAAACGGTTGTGGGAAAGCTAGCAAAACTTTTCCAGCGTCAATCGCGCCGCCAAAGCGCCAGGCCGGAAAGACACCGATAGCGCTAACAACCCGGGAAATTGGGTTCGGGACCACCGCTTCATTGCAAACCAAGGTTTCCGCGCGCAGGCTGGGTGTCAACGGAGGCGAAGAAGGATCAAGGCGGGTTACGGCCACCTCGAGGCTAACCGTTCCCTCGCCGAGGATATTCCCTGGGCGAAAGCACTCGAGGCGGCGGCCCGGTGTCTAATCCGGAGCCGCCGCCCGTGCGGAGCTGTCCCTGCCTGACCTGGGAGAGAGAAGCACACCCGCGGTCACGGCGCGGGCACTAGGGCACGGAACTGACGGGGCAGGCTCTCGAATCCGCTCACCATCGTGCTCGCCCGCGCGAAGATTCGCCGACCCACCGGCGGCGGGCCGAAGCAAGCGGTGTAGAGCGCCGTGATGTCCGCTAAACCAGCCACCGGCGCCGGGCACGTGCCGATGATGCGGAATTCCCTGCACGTTCCTACGCCGGCCGATTGCGGCGGGCTCGCCCGCAACACCGTGTTATCACCCGGGTCTGCCGGACAGACCAGCTTTACCGAGATAATGCCGGCCGTGTTGGTGATGACGATGTCCTGCGGCGCTAGTTCCGGGAACTCCGGAGGCGGCGGTGGTGTGTTGAGCGGTTCCAGACCGAAGAGGGCCAGCTTGCAGTTGACCCTGATGAACAGGTGCAGCCCCGTCAGCGGGCCGCTTTGGCCTTGCCGGGGATGCGACCGATACGTGGCGGCGTCCGCGTTCCAGGCCTCGCGCTGCGCATCGGTAAGTTCACCGAAGCGCCGCGCCTGGTCCGCAAAATTCCAACGGACTTCC
>PLZQ01000412.1 GCA_003152225.1 Limisphaerales bacterium
GAGTAATCGAACGAGGCGTTGTTGTTGGGGCCGGGGTCCACCTCAAAGCGCACGGTAAGGTTCGTCCCGCGCAGGGCAGTGAAGTCAAACTGGAACGGCCGCCAAACGTCGTTGGTCTGGTGATAATCGAAGAGCTTGTTCCCGTTGGCGTAGAGGCGGAAGGTGACCCCGTCGGAGTTGGTCACGTTTTGGGAGCGCATCGCCGTTGCCCCTTGCAGCAGAATACGCATCGCCTGCGCGGGGAGGCTAAACACAAATTGCTGGAAGCTGATGCCAGTGCCGTTGCGCCAGGGGCAGTGCAAGAGGAAGGCCTGCTCGCCATTCTGAGCGCCGAACGGTTCGCAGGCCACGCCCGTTCGGTCCTCAAAGAACCCTGACCAACCCAGCGGAAACTGCTGCTCGGGCTGACCGCGGTAAGCGTAGCCGACGGCATAGACGCCCAACTCGTCGAGGTTCATCACCGCCAGGTCTGGTGTGACGGCCGGTTGCGCGCTGGCGGCGGTGAAGAAGGCGGTCGAACTCAACAGAAGCAATGTAAAGCGGAGGTGGTTCATGCGATTCTAAGCTAGTCGGTCTGCGCGCGCGGTGAATGCGATTCAAATCGTGGCAGGTTCTGCGGCTGAACTCAAGCTTCGAGGCTCGGGCACTGCGGGAAGCGACCTCGTGGCGAGGGGGCTTGGAGAGGGCTGCCGGCATAGGGGGAGGGAGGGCGAAGCGTCCGGAAAGCCAGCGCCAAGCGCGAAGCGAGCCAGGAACTAGCCACTTGCCCTCGATTGTTCCTCGATTGTTCCTCGATTGTTCCTCGATTGGTGGTCGGTTGGCGCTGTACCAGGGTCGCAACAACTCAATCCGAAATGTCCCTGGTTCAGGGGCATTCCAATTTGCAATCGGCGGCTTCCCCGGTAAGTTGGCTTTGTGGGCAACGAGCATTCTACGGCGGCGCATTGGCCGGGCGACTTCGACGAGGCGGACCTCCAGAAGTGGGCCGAGAGCGTTCGACATCAGTTGACCGCACCGCAGGTATCGCTCGGGCTCGTCTTCATGTCCCCGCGATTCTTTCCCCGTGCCAAGCAGGTGCTGGAGATTCTGCGCGTGCACGCCCGGATTCCGCTACTGGCAGGGTGTTCGAGTCAAAGCCTGATCGTCGGGGAGCATGAGGTCGAACAAAACGCGGGCTTGAGCCTCGGTCTGTATGCTTTGCCCGGCGCCGAATTGAAGGCGGTTCACTTTAAGCAGGAGCAGGTCGAGGAAGCCAACGGCCCCGGTTACTGGCATCTGGAAACAGAAGTCGAGCCAGACCATACCAACGGCTGGCTGGTGTTCATTGATCCGTTCCACCTGGATAGCGAATCGTGGCTGAAGACCTGGAACGAAGCTTATGCCCCGGCGCCGGTGCTCGGCGGCTTGGCCAGCGGCGATTCCAATGAGCAGGCGACACAGATATATCTGAACGGCGAGGTCTATGACGAAGGCGGCGTGGCGATCTCGGTCGGCGGCGACGTGCGCCTGATGGGAGTGACCTCCCAAGGCTGCACGCCCATCGGCGATACGTGGACGCTCACCAAGGTGGAGCAAAACATCATCCACCAAATCGGCAACCGCCCCGCCTACGAGGTGTTGGCGGAGACGTTCAACCAGCTTACGCCCGAGCAGCAAAAGGGTGCGCGCGGCAACCTGTTCATTGGCCTGGTCGTCAACGAATACCTGGAGGACTTCCATCGCGGGGATTTCCTGATTCGCAATCTGCTAGGCGCCGACCCGCGCTCGGGCTGCATCGCCGTGGGGGCGCTGCCGCGCCTGGGCCAGACCGTGCAGTTTCAGCGGCGTTCGAAGGAGGCGGCCACCGAGGACATGGAGGAGCTGCTGGTGCGCGCCCGGAAGCAACTGGGCGAGACGCCGATTTACGGCGGCTGCCTGTGCTGTTGCAACGGGCGGGGGAAGAACCTATTTGACTGCCCAGATCATGACGCGCATTTGGTCCAGCAACGGCTGGGGCCGATGGGTTTGGCTGGCTTCTTCTGCAACGGCGAGATTGGGCCGGTGGGCGAGAAGAGCTTCCTGCACGGTTACACGGCGTCGCTCGCTCTGTTCGTGAAGAAGTAAGCTCAGTGGCTCGACTTCTTGCCGAACTCCGGGTCCACTCTCTGGTTCACCAGCAGGGCGATGGTTAGGCCCGGCAAGGCGGAGCAAATGACCCAGACGAAGAAGCGCCGATAGCCGACGAGGTCTGCCACCCAGCCGCTCCACATGCCGGGGATCATCATCCCCAATGCCATGAAGCCGGTGCAGATGGCGAAATGGGCGGTCTTGTGCGGACCGTCCGCGAAGAGCAGCATGTAGAGCATGAAGGCGGTGAAGCCGAAGCCGTAACCGAATTGTTCGGCGGCTACCGCGCCACAGGTGATGAGGAAGTTACCCGGCTGGGTCCAGGACAAGAAGACGAATGCCAGCTTGGGCAGATACATGGAGCACACCATGATCGGCAGCATCCGCTTGAGGCCGTATTTCGCCGCCGCGAAGCCGCCCAGCAGGCCCCCGCAAGTCAGGGCCAGGATGCCAAAGGTGCCATACGCCACGCCGACCTGGCTGGTCGTCAGCCCCAGCCCGCCGGCGGCGCGGGTGTCGATCAGAAACGGCGAGATGACCTTCACCAACTGAGCCTCGTCAAAGCGGTAGAGGAGAATGAAGGCCATCGCCAACCCGACGCCCGGCTTCTGGAAGAAGGAACCCAGGGTGGCGAAGAACTCGCCGACCAGGCTGTTGTGGGTCAGCACTGGTCCATCGGCGGCTGGCCGGGGCAGCATGATGCTGTGCCAGCAACTGAACGCCAGGAACAGTGCCGCCACGAAGAACAACGTAATGGACCAGGCGACGGGAATGTTACCAGAACTGGTGAGGAAGGTGACTCCGGTGTCGCTCTTGAGCTTGGGATCAAGCTGGATGACGGCCATGGCTGGCTGGTTCCAGTTCATGGAGTTAAACACGAAGCGTTCGCCTTCCTGCAAGCGGAAGCCTTTGTCGCTCTTGCCCAAACCGATGTACTCGATCCCATGCGGCTTACGGCCGAAGTTGACTGCGATGTCGCGCCCGGCTGGGGGTTCTTTCGAGAGCGACAGATAGATTACGCCCAGGTTGCCCGCCGCGGCGACCGGGGCCGCCTGGTTGCTGAGTGCTTTGGGGAAGCGGCTCGCCAGGAAGTTCCCAAACGGCCCGGAAACGTGCGAACTCCACCACGACGCTGATTTAGCCCCGCCCTTCGCCGGTGCGGGGTTGTCCTCGGCGACGAAGCCATGTTGTCGGTTCCAGACTTTGGCCTGGGTTATGACCGCTTTGGCTTCCTCGGCGCTGCGCTCGGCAAGGCCGATCTCCAGCGGGCTTGGTTGGGCAATCACACGCAGCTCTCCGTCCTGAGCGGCGAGCTTGACCTCGGTGGGGTCCCATTTAGCGATGAGGGGTGCGCTGGCCTTCGCCTGCACCGGGATTTCCAGTGGCGGCAAGCCGTTCTTGCTTTCCAGGACGCCGGCCAGCACCACCAGCAAACCGCTGCCCACGATCATTGCGGTGCGATAAAATGTGCTGCGCAGGCCGACCCACCAGGCCTGCTCGTGCTTGGAGAGGCTCAACATGTAGAAACCATCCGCCGCGATGTCGTGCGTGGACGAGGCGAACGCCATGATCCAGAAGAGGAACAACGACCACTTGAAGAACGCCGAGCCGCGCACCGAGAACGCCACCATCGCCAACCCCAGCGAGACCAGGAATTGCATGGCGACGATCCAGAACCGCTTGGTGCGGGTGATATCGACGAACGGGCTCCAGAGCGGCTTGATGACCCATGGCAAATAGAGCCAGCTTGTGTAGAGGGCGATGTCGGTGTTGGAGATGCCGAGCCGCTTATACATGACCACGGACATGGTCATCACGATTACATAGGGAATGCCCTCCGAGAAATAAAGGCTCGGGACCCAGAGCCAGGGGTTGCGGGATTTCGGTTTGGTCTCGGCCGGCTTGGCGTTTGCTGGGGCGGAAGTGGCGGGCGTCATGTCGTTACGCACCACTTCTTAGCAGCAAATACTCTTCCACAGCAAGCAAGGAATCCCCGGTCGCGGTGCCACGCTTGACTCCTCTGACCTGTACACTATCCTGTCCATGTATGAAAGCGATCACCTACACCGCAGCTCGGGAGGGCCTCGCGGACACGATGGACAAAGTCTGCCGCGACCGCGCGCCGGTCATCATCACCCGCAAGCGTGACCGGGCCGTGGTCATGCTCTCGCTGGAGGATTATGAATCGCTCGAAGAAACCGCTTACCTGCTCCGCAGCCCGGCCAATGCCCGACGGCTCCTGCAAGCCATCGAAAGTCTGGCCCGAGGCAAAGGCAAGGAACGGCGGCTCAACTTGGCCGCATGAGGCTCATCTTTGCCGAGCAGGCCTGGGACGACTACCAGTATTGGTTGCAAACCGACCGGAAGATCACCCGCCGCGTTCACGAATTGATTAAGGACACGATGCGCAGTCCCTTCGAGGGGATTGGCAAACCGGAGCCGCTGCGCCACGCCTTGGCCGGTTACTGGTCGCGTCGCATCACCGAGGAGCACCGCATGGTCTATAAAGTCGAGGGGAACAGCCTGCTGCTTGCCCAGTTGCGGTACCATTACGCGCGGTAGCGCGCCGGCACTGTTCGGGTCAGGTCCGCAAGCCTTCCTGCACTGCCTTCACGCAGCGGGCGCAGATGGTCGGGTGCTCGGGGTGCGAGCCGACATCCGTTTCCCAATGCCAGCAGCGCTCGCATTTCTCGCCCGCGGCTTTGTTGACGGAGACAGCCACCGCCTCGCCCCGCGGCTTGATTTCCAGTTGGGAGACGTTCAACAGTTCGCGCAGCGCATCCAGATGCGCGCCGGCTGCCGCCAGGGCGGGACTTGTGCCGGCGAATGTCAGTTTCGCCTCCAGCGCCTTGCCGATGGCTTTCGCCTGCCGGGCTTTCTCCAGCTCCGGCAGCGCCAGCTCGCGCAGCTCAAATAAATGCTTCCATAGCGTCCGCTCCGCCTCGGTCCGCTCCAATCCGACCGGNNGCCTCGTCCGCGGTGAACGCCAGAATCGGCGCCAGCATCTCGCAGAGCCTAACGACCATCCGGTGCAAGACGGTCTGAGTGGAGCGGCGCCGGGGCGAGTTCGCCGGATCGGTGTAAAGCCGGTCTTTGACTACGTCGTGATAGATGGCCGACAGCTCGACGGCGACGAACTGGCTGATCTTCTGGTAAACAACGTGGAACTCGTATTTGTCGTAGGCCGCGATGACTTCCTGCCCCAACTGGGAGAACTCGCCGAGTATCCACCGGTCCAGCCCGGTCAACTGGTCGTCGGGCACCGTGTGTTTCGCCGGGTCGAAGTCGTAGAGGTTCGAGAGCTGGTAGCGCAGTGCGTTGCGCAGGACGCGATAGGTCTCGGCTACCTTGCTGATCCGCTCCTCGCTGACGATGATGTCGTTGCGGAAGTCCTGCGAGGAAACCCAGAGGCGGACGATGTCAGCGCCGTACTTCTTAACGTAGGCATCAGAGGTTTGCGGCTTCTCGTAGCCGCCCTGGCCCTGTTTGCTCTTGGAGATCTTCTCGCGGTCGGCATCCACCATGAAGCCGTGGGTCAGCACGGTCTTGAAAGGCGCCGCACCGTTGCCCGCCAGCGAAAGGAGCAGCGACGACTGGAACCAGCCGCGGTGCTGGTCGCTGCCTTCGAGGTACATGTCGGCTTGCCAGGCGAGGGTTGAGGATGATGCGGCTGATGCGTGATACGTGATGCGTGATGCGTGATGGAGCTCAGGACGGCGCATGAGGACGGAACGCGAGGACGAGCCCGAGTCAATCCAGACGTCCAGGGTGTCGTTGGACTTGGCGGCGGGCACCGGGCCTTGCCAATCGGTTGGCTTGAGCGCGGCCCACAATTCGGCGGCGGACTGCTCGAACCAGATATTCGAGCCGTGCTTCTCCACCAGGGCGGCGGCGTTGCGCACAATGCGCGCATCGAGGATGGGATTGCCTTGCGCGTCGTAGAACGCCGGGATGGGGACGCCCCAGGTGCGCTGGCGCGAGATGCACCAGTCGGGCCGGCCTTTGACGGCAGCCTCGATGCGGTTCTTGCCCCAGTCGGGCACCCAGTTCACGCGGTTGATCTCGTCGAGCGCCCGCTCGCGGAACTTCGCATGGTCAATCTCAATGAACCACTGGTCCATCGCTCGGAAGATGATGGGCGTCTTGCTGCGCCAGCAATGCGGATAGCTGTGGTGATAATTCTCCTGGTGCAGGAGCGCCTTGCGGGCGCGCAGTTCGTGCAGCACGGCCTCGTTCGCCTCGCTCTGGCCATGCTTTTCCAGGATGGTCTTGCCGATCATCTCGGCGGGCATCTGCTGCTCCTTCGGCAGGTCGCTGGTGTAGGTGAGCTTTCCATCATCGTCCACCGGCGAATAGATCGGCAGGCCATGGTTGGTGCCGAGGTGGTAGTCATCCAAGCCATGCCCCGGCGCGATGTGGACGAAGCCGGTGCCGGTTGAGTTGTCCACGAAGCTGTCGCCGGCAAAGAACTTGCCGGTGCGGTTGCAGAAGGGATGGTGGTACTCGACCTGGTTCAGGTGCCCGCCATCGAGGCTGCGGACAATTTGATAATCCTGCCAGCCGCACTTCGCGGCCACCGCTGGCAGCAGCAGGGCTGAGACGATGAATTCCTCGTTGCCGACTTGCACCAGCGAGTAGCTGAACGTGGAATTGTAAGCCACCGCCAGGTTCGCCGGCAGCGTCCAGGGGGTGGTGGTCCAGATCACGACGGACGTGTTGGGGTGCCCGAGAACCGGAAACTTCACATACACGCTCTGGCTGACGTGGTCTTTGTATTCGACCTCGGCCTCCGCCAGCGCGGTGCGGCAGGGGATGCTCCAATAAACTGGCTTCTTGCCGCGATAAACAAACCCCTGTTGGACGATGTCCGCGAAGAGCCGCAGCTCGTCCGCCTCGTATTCCTTGACCAGCGTCAGGTAAGGATTGTCCCAGTCCCCGAGAATTCCAAGGCGCTTGAACTGCGCGCGCTGGATGTCGATGTATTTGTGCGCATAGGCCGCGCACGCCTTGCGGATGGTGGCGGCGTCGGAGGCGGTATCGCCCGCCTTGCGCATATCCTGGGTGACCTTGAACTCGATCGGCAGGCCGTGGCAATCCCAGCCCGGCACGTAGGGTGCGCTGAACCCGCGCAGCGTCTTGTACTTGACGATGATGTCCTTTAGAATCTTATTCAGGGCGGTGCCGATGTGCACATCGCCATTGGCGAACGGCGGTCCGTCGTGCAGGACAAATTTCTCCGCGCCGGCGCGCTGGGCCTGAATGGCGGCGTAAAGCCCGGCGGTTTCCCACTTCTTCAGCCGGGCCGGTTCCCGTGTGACGAGGTCCGCCTTCATCGGGAAATCGGTTTGCGGCAGGTTTAATGTGTTCTTGTAGTCCATGCAGCGTCTTAAAGAAGGCGGAAGGTATCAGGCGCGCGCGGCGGTGTCAACGAACGGCAAAGTCCGGCCGGCTTTGGATTTCTCCCATTGCATGCGCCCGACGTGTGCTAGGTTTAGGAGTGGACGGGATTGGTTTCACGGCCGGCCCATTTGGTTCAACACAGAAACAAAACTATGAAGAAGACTCTGGTTGTGGTTACAGACCTTGGTTGTCTCAAAGCTTTCCGACTCGAAAATCACCACCCGAATCAGGCGCCGCACCTCGAGCTGGTGGAAGAGTTCAACAACGCTGATGCCCATGGCAAACTGGTGGACAAGGTGACGGATTTGTCCGGCCGTTTTCCGCGCAACTCGGGCCCGGCGAACGCGAAGGGTGCGATGGCCGATGGCGAGCGGCACAATATCGAGCTGGAATCACGCAAGCGCCTGGTGCGGCAACTGGCCCAGCGGCTCAACGTGCTGGCACGCGGCCCGGAAGTCGAGCGCTGCCTGCTGGCGGCTAGCCTCGAAATCAATCGCCAGTTCCTGGAGGAACTGGAACCGCAGGTGCGGGCGAAGATTGAGAAGAGCATTGCGGCCGACCTGACGAAACTGGAGCGAGCGGAAATCCTGCGGCACTTCTGACCGTCAATAGCGGCCTCCAGTGGGCAGCCGCTTGAAAATCGGGCGCTCCGCTCGCGGTTGCGTTCTGCCGGTGACTGATTATCTTCCCCGGCATGACAAAACCAGAGAAGCCGCCGATGGACCCTGAGCTGAAGCGGCGGATCCAGGAGTTGATCGACTACAAGGGCGGAGGCTTCAACCAGGAAAGCGTGGCCGACATTGTCGAGAACGCACTGAAACTGTTGACGGATGTGCAGGACAGCGGCGACGTGCGCGTCATCCAAACGGCGCTGCGGGAGTTGCGGTTCGCCTTCAAGCTCTTTGCGCCTTACGCGAGCGTGCGCAAGGTCGCCATGTTCGGCTCCGCCCGGACGGCGCCGACCCGGCCGGAATACCAGCAGGCGGTCGATTTCGGCCGCAAGATTGCGGCGGCGGGCTTCATGGTCATTACCGGCGCCGGCCCGGGCATCATGCAGGCTGGACACGAGGGCGCCGGCCCCGAGAAGAGCTTCGGTGCCAATATTCGATTGCCCTGGGAACAATCGGCCAACCCGATCATTCGCGAGGACAAGAAGCTGGTCACCTTCAAGTATTTCTTCACCCGCAAGCTGATCTTCATCCGGCATTCGGACGCTCTGACGCTGTTCCCCGGCGGGTTTGGGACCATGGACGAAGGCTACGAAGCGTTGACGCTGATGCAGACGGGCAAGAGCCAGTTGATGCCGCTGGTGCTTATCGACCGGCCCGGCGGCACTTTCTGGAAGACCTGGGACAAGCAGGTGCGCGAGCATCTGCTGCGCGATGAATTGATTTTGCCCGAAGATCTTTGCCTCTACCAGATCACCGATGACACTGACCAGGCGGTAAAGATCATCACGCGGTTCTACCGCAACTTCCACTCCACCCGCTTTGTGAAGGACCTGTTCGTGATCCGGCTCAAGCACGCGCCGAGCGATTCAGCGCTCGAAGCGATGAATGAGGACTTCGCGGATATCAATACGGGGGGGCCCATCAAGCGCATCGAGCCAACGCCCGAAGAAGTGGAGGACAACGAACATGTGGACCTCTCGCGCATCGCCTTCAACTTCAACCGCAGGGATTACGGCCGGTTCCGCCAGATGATTGATGTGCTCAATAGCCTGTGACGATCTCGTCACTTGCGGTCCAGGTTCCGCTTCAGATCCTCTTCCGTGACCTTGCTCTGGATGCCTGCGGCCGGGACCTCGACCTTGGCCGTCCGGAGAATCGCATTGAGCACCAGCTTCCGGAGATCATCGTTCCCCCAGTTCTTGTGGTAGTGGCCGCCGGTAAACCCAAATCCGCGCCCTCCGTCCGGGCGTTCGCAGGCCCAGGCGACGATCTGCGGCTCACCGCGCTTCACGGCCTCGCGCACCGCCGGGTTGCCCTCGTGCGGGCCATCCGAACGGCGCATCGTGCTTTCCGGCGCCACCGCCGACAGGATCGGGAGAACGCCCTTCATGCCGTCGCGGAAGCGCATGTGGAAATACCACTCGTCGGTAAGGCTGAACAGCTTCACGCCGCGCGTGCTGGGGTGCTTCGGCAGCGGCTTGAACTCCGGACGCCAGTCCGGGTTCACGGACCAGTCGGTCTCGAAACAGCCGCCGATCCAGTCCAGGAACTCCTTTTCGCCCGCCTCTTTCGTCGGTTCTACCGCGTAGTGAAGGCAGACCAGCCCGACTCCCTGCTTCATCAATTCACCAATTGTCTTGAGGCGGTCGGCCTGAAGGAATGGGTGGCCGCCGCCACCGTCGCTATAGATAACGACCGTCGCCGCCCCAGCGAATGCAGCCCCCGGATTCTGCGGCCAGCCATTGCTGTAAACCTCTGAGGAAACGCCTGGCACGGCGTCCAGACAGGACTTGAGCAAGAGACAGCCGGCGCGATGTTCATGTTCACCCGGTCCGTGACTTGGCGGGCCAGCGAGGAAAACGATCTTGGCGTCTCCGGCGGCAGCAGTCAGCGCTGTCGCCACGGCGAATAGTGCGAAAAGAACTCGGCGCATTCCTTCAGATACAACGCCGGCGCAGAAGAATCAACCCCGCGCATGGACGCAAGCAGGCCCGGCTATAGCCTCTTGATTCGCAGATTCTTAAACTGCGCCATCATGGGCGGGCCGGCATGGAGCTGCAGCGCCAGCACGCCGCTCATGGCTCGCTTGGCTTCGCATTCGTCCGTCACGTCAATAGTCTGCTTGCCGTTGACGAATTGCTGCAGGTGGTTGCCCTGGGCGATGATCACGTAATCGTTCCAGTCCCCCTTCTTGAGCGAGGCTTCGATGGCGGCGGCATCCCCGACCGAGCCGACGACCTGTTTCGTGTCGTCCTTGTCCCAGACGACCTTCTCGCCGCGTTGCGCCATGATGCCGCGGAACCGTTCCTCGTAGAGAATGCCTGTGTAGGTCGGCCCCGCCTCCATATCCGCCTGGTAACCGCCCACCACCCAATTCGCCGGGTCCACCACCTTGCTGCGATACTGGATGCCGGAGTTGGCGAATCCCTGGGAGTCACCCGGCACCAGTTTGAAGGAGCAGCGCAGCTCGAAGTCGCTCGGGGTGCCGTTGGTCCAGATCAGGAACGTATTGCCCTTGGCCGGATTCTCTGCCGTGGTCTGGCCGGTGATGGCACCGTCTTTGACCGACCACAGCTTCGGATTGCCCTCCCAGCCAATCAGGTCTTTGCCGTTAAAGATCCTGAGAAAGCCCTTTTCTGCCGGGCGGTCATCGAGCAAGGTCAGATGGTTCGGCTGGGGCAATCCGCGCTCATCCGCGCCGGAAGCCGACGCCATCTGAGCCATCAAAGCCGCGCCTATCGTGAGGGCACTGATTAGTTTGCTTTTCATAAATCCGTTTCATTTGTGGGCGAAGTGCCATGCGGGGGCAGGCGGGACGCCCGCTCTGCTATTACGCCAGCGTCTTGCGCAGGAATTGCAGTCCTTTGACCGCGATCTCGTTGCGCGTCGGTTCGATGCGCCGCCAAATCGCCGCCGCGCGCGCAATTACCTTTACGTCCGTGGTGAAGGACTCGATCACCACATCCCCCCGGTAGTGAACGTCCTTGAGCGCTTTAGCGATCGGCTTCCAATCGATGTGGTCGTTGCCGGGCGTGCCGCGGTCGCTGCCGCAGGCGTGGACGTGGCCCAGGAGCTTGCCCGCCTTGCGAATCGCGGTGGCCTGGTCTTTCTCCTCGATGTTCATGTGGAACGTGTCGAGGTGGAGCTTCAATGCCGGGCTGCCGACCGCCTTCACCAGCTTCAGCGCCTGGTCGCAGGTGTTGATGAAATCGCTTTCAAAGCGGTTGAGTGGTTCCAGGCAAATCTGCTTGCCCCGCTTCTGCGCATAAGCGGCGAGCGTCTTGAGGTTCTTCACCACCGTCTTCCATTGCTTCTTGTATTCCGCCGCCGGCACCGCGTCCGCCCGGCCCACCGACGAATAAACCGGCCCTACCACCGACGGGCAATCCAGCACCACCATCTGGTCGATGACCTTCTTCAGGTAGGCGAGGCTGGTCTTCTGCTGCTTGGGCGTGCCGCGCAAGTCGCGGTCCGGCCCCAGGCAGGCGCAGACGGAGCCGCAGACCAGCCCGTGCTTGTCCAGCTCGCGCTTTACGTGCGCCGGGTCGATATGCGACGGGTCCTCGATGGGAATCTCGATCGTGTCGAATCCCCATTGCTTGAATTGCTTGAACAGCTTGGTGCTGTCGTTGGTGAACGGTGAGGTAAAAAGAAAGGTATTGATGCCGAATCTCATAGGTGAGAAGGAAGCTAATTCATCGAGCGGTGGTGTCAAAGCCTTTTGTGGCGTGAGTTCCGCGCGGAGTCGCATCTATCGGGCAGGCTGGCTGGGCCGGGCGGCGCCGAAGAGCAGGCGGAGGCTGTTCATCACCACGATCACCGTGCTGCCTTCGTGGCCGACAACGCCGACGGTCAGGGGGATTCGCCCCAGGAGGGCAAAGGTGACTAGCACTACGACCGTCCCCAGGGAGATGATCAGGTTTTGACGGATAACGCGGCGAGCCCGCTGGCTGAGGCGGAAGGCGGCCAGGAAGTTCTCCAGGCGGTCGTGCATCAGGATGACGTCCGCTTGTTCGAGCGCAGCGTCCGAACCGCGCGCGCCCATGGCGACGCCAATGTGAGCGGCGGCCAGGCTGGGGGCGTCGTTAACGCCGTCGCCGACCATCGCCACGCGGCGGCCCTCCCGGGTGAGCGAGCGAATGGCGGCGAGCTTTTCCTCCGGCTTCAGCTCGGCGCGCACGTCCTCGATTCGCAATTCGGCGCGCAGATGGTCGGCAGTGGCCTGGCGGTCGCCGGTCAGAACGACGGCGCGCAGGCCTTCGCGGTGCAGTTCTTCCACGAGTTCACGGGCTTCCGGGCGGATGTCGTCGCGCAAGATGAGCCGGCCCAACAGGCCGCCTTCGGCCAGCCAGAGTTCCGAGAAGCCGGGGTCGGTGGGAGGCACTTGGCTGATAGTGGCGGCGTGTGGCCCCTGAACCAGCCATTCGCGCCGGCCCAGCAGGCAAGTGTCCCCATGCCGGCGGGCGCGCAAGCCTTGCCCGGTGACGGATTCGAAGTGGGCCAGCTCGATTGGTTGCAGACCCCGCTGTTTGCCTTGGCGAGTCATGGCGCGAGCGAGCGGGTGGGTGGAGAGACGCGCGAGGGAGAACGCGAGTTGGGCCACTTCCGTTTCCCGGCCTGGGGGGAAGCTCTCGACGGTTTCGACGCGCAGTTCGCCCGTGGTGAGAGTGCCGGTTTTGTCGAGGGCCACAGTGGTGACGGCAGCCAGTTTCTCCACGGCAGCGCCGCCGCGGAACAGAATGCCATGGCGGGCGCCCCAGGCAATCGCCGCCAGCACGGCGGAAGGGATGGAAAGCACGAGCGCGCACGGGGAGGCCACCACCAGGAGCGTCATGGCGTGGTAAAACGCGCTGTGCCCAACATTCCGCGCCGCGAACGGCGCCTGGCCGAAGCCGAGCCACCAAACGAAGAACATGACGAGCGAAAGCCCCAGCACGCTGTAGGTGTAAAACGTGCCGAACCGGTCAGTGAACTGCTGCGCCGGCGCTTTCCGCTGCTGGGCGTCCTTGATCAAGTGAATGATCTTCTGCAAGGAACTCTCCGCCACCGGCCGCAGGACGTGGACTTCGACCGCACCCCAGAGGTTAATGGTGCCGGCGAGGACGGTATCGCCAAGGCCTTTGGTCGCGGGCGTAACTTCGCCGGTGAGGTTGGACTCGTCGCTGGCGGTCTGGCCTTTGACGATTTCAGCGTCCACCGGGAACTGGACGCCGGGCTTGACCAGCAGGCGCATGCCACGGCGCAGCTTCTCCACCGGCAACTCACTTTCGTCGCCCTGTTGATCGAGCACGGTGGCGAACTTGGGAGCGTCGCGAAAGAGCGAGCGGATTTCGCGTTGCGTGCGGCCGAGCGCAAAATTCTCCAGCGAGCCGGAGAGGGAAAACAGGAACAGCAGGGTCGTGCCTTCGCCCCAGGCGCCGATGCTGGCGCTGCCGAGCGCGACGGCGAGCATGAGGAAGTGGACGTCAATGGCGCGCTGTTGCAGCCGTTCCCAAACGTCCTGGGCGGTGAACCAACTGCCGGCGAGATAGGCCAGCACGTAGCCGGTCACCGAATACGGCTGCGCGCGGAAGAACCAGGCGCCCAAGCCCAATACGCCGCAGAGGATCGCCGCCATCATTTCCGGCTTCCACTCGACGGCCTCCTCCGCGTGTTCGAGAAACTCGACGTCGCGCTGGACGACCTTGGGCCACGGGATGTCGCGCCAGCGCCAGAACTTCGGCGCGGTGGTACAGGTCACGCGGGCGATGGTTGTGGTGTCGGCTTCCTGGCGAATGGTGATCTTCTGGCGCTCGAAGTCAGAGAGCGGCTGGCCGCAGGTCTGGCAGGTGGTTTCGCCGGCCAGCAGGGTGCAGAGGTGCAGGGCGTCGGTTCCTTGCGCGCGTTGGATGGTCGCGCTGATGCGCTCGGTCAGTTTGGGAACGTCGGTCTGGCCGAGGGTGGCGACGGAAATGGTGTGGCGCGCCTGATCAACGGTCACCGCTTCGAGCGTGGGGTCCTCGGCCAGAGCCTGCGCGACGGACCGCGCCAGGCACTTGCCCGGGTCGGATTTGCGTAAGGCGTCAGGCTTGGGCGTTACGCTCATAAATCAGTTCCACGTTCTTAACATTGCCATTGCGCGCGCGCAATGCCAACCCGCGCCAGAGAACGTTTCTTGCATTTCGCTTATGAGTACGCTAACAGCCTTGCCGGCTAGGACAATATCTATGACGAAAGACATGAGCGGGAAGTGTAATACGAGCAACAAAGCCGTGGTCGCCTGGGTGGACGAGATGACCAAGCTCTGCAAGCCGGACCGCGTCTATTGGTGCGATGGCACGAAGACCGAGCGGAAGGCGCTTCTCGCGGCCGCGGTTGATCAGGGGATCCTGATCAAGCTCAACCAGAAGAAGCTTCCGGGGTGCTATTACCACCGCTCGAATCCGAACGACGTGGCGCGGGTCGAGCAGTCCACGTTCATCTGCACCGAGAGCCAGGAAGAAGCCGGCCCCACCAACAACTGGATGGCGCCGAAGGAGATGTACCAGAAGCTGCGCGAGCTCGCCGCCGGCTCGATGCGCGGGCGCACGATGTACGTCATTCCCTACCTGATGGGTCCTCCCGGCTCGCCGCTCTCCAAAGTNNTGCATGCTGGATGTGAACCCGGAGCGGCGCTACATCGCGCACTTCCCGAAGGACAACGCGATTATCTCGGTGGGCTCGAATTACGGCGGCAATGTATTGCTGGGCAAAAAGTGCCTCGCCCTCCGTATCGGCTCCTACCTTGGAAAACAGGAAGGGTGGTTCGCGGAGCACATGCTGGTCCTGGGCGTGGAGGCGCCGACGGGCGAGAAGACTTACGTGGCCGCGGCCTTCCCCAGCGCTTGCGGCAAGACCAACTTCGCCATGATGGTGCCGCCCGCGCATCTCAAGGGTTGGAAGATCTGGACCATCGGCGATGACATCGCGTGGATGCGGGCCGGGCCAGATGGGCGCCTCTATGCCATCAATCCCGAAGCGGGGTATTTCGGCGTCGTGCCCGGCACGAACTCGAAGTCGAACCCGGCGGCGGTGCAGATGATCTCCCGGGACACCATCTTCACCAACGTCGCGCTCACGCCCGATCTCGATGTTTGGTGGGAAGGCAAAGACGGTCCGCCGCCCAAAGAGTGTCTGGATTGGAGAGGCAACAAGTGGACGCCGGAGTCGCTGGAAAAGGCGGCGCATCCGAACAGCCGCTTCACCGCGCCGATGACCAACAACCCGCTGTTGGCCCCGGAAGCCAATGATCCCCGGGGCGTGCCAATCAGCGCCATCATCTTCGGAGGCCGGCGGAGCGACACGATGCCGCTGGTCTATCAGGCCTTCAACTGGGTGCACGGCGTTTACGTCGGCGCCACCATGGGCTCGGAAATGACGGCTGCGGCGGTGGGCGGCGCGGGCCAGGTGCGCCGCGATCCGATGGCCATGCTGCCGTTCTGCGGCTACCACATGGGCGACTATTTCCGGCACTGGATCAACATGCACAAGACCATCAAGCACCCGCCGCGTATCTTCCACGTCAACTGGTTCCGGAAGAACAGCCAGGGGGAATTCCTCTGGCCCGGCTTCGGCGAGAACATGCGCGTGCTCAAATGGATCGTGGATCGCTGCCACGCCCGCACCGATGCGGAAGAAACCGCGCTCGGCTGGGTGCCCGGCCCCAAGAGCCTTGATCTGACCGGCCTGCACAACTTCACACCCGAACGGCTTGAGCAGGTTCAGACCATTCGCGAAGACGAGTGGCGCCGGGAAATCCTCATGCAGGACGAGCTGTTCATGAAGCTCCACGCCCGCCTGCCCAAGGAGCTGATCTTCCAGCGCGAACTGCTCCTGGCGCGGCTATAGCAGCCGCCCTGTAGCAAACAAAAACTCCCCGCGAGCACAAAGCGCACGGGGAGAAATAGGGCCGAGCGGCGAATTACTTGCTGGCGAGCGACATCGCTTTCGGGCTCATCAGCACGGGTTGCTTGACCGCGGTTTGTTTGGCCGAAGATTGCTTGCAGCAGGCGGCTTTGGCAAAGGGGCAGGTCGCTTCCTTGGCCTCGGTGGAAACCTTGACCTTGCTGGCACAGCAGCCACCAGTGTCTTTAGGCGTGTCCCGGGCCGTCTTGGCATCGCCGGCTTGCACCGCGACCGCGAAGGCCATCACTATTGCCGAAAGGATGATTCGTTTCATATTGCTCATAGTAACTGTTGCTTGTTGTTAATTCAAGTAAAGCTTTTCAAAGTATCAGACCGGCGTGCCCGCGCTGCGTTCAATTAAGAGACGGGCACGCTGAGGTTATCCTGAGCTCGTGTGCCAGCGCAGGACGACAAGTGTCACTTCTCACGGGATTCGGTCTCCAGGTGGAATTTATGCAGGAACCGGTGGAAGAGGGGGGCAATAATCACAGCCAGCGTAGCGATCAGCGCCAGACCGCTGAACAGCGCGTAGCACCCGGCAAATAGTTTCCCGCCGGTGGTCTGAACTGACGCGACGGGACCCATGCCCGATAAGATCATTGCCGCGTTCAAGAAGGCGTCGAGCCATGATAGGTTCTCGAACCCGTGATAACCGGCCATGCCGATGCCCAGTGACACCTGCACCATCGCAAACGCCAGAGCCAGGCTCCGCGCCACACGCCGGTAAAATGCCGGCCGCGGCAGCAACGGTTTCTTGCGCGATTCAAACATGTCCGCCAAAGAATAGTGTTGCCTCTCGGGGCGTCAAAGGGAACTTACCCCTCAATCGAGCTTATCCGAGCAAGCTCTTCGCCTTGGCCAATGCCTCGTCCAGCTTGCTTACATCCTTGCCGCCGCCGCGCGCGTTGTCCGGGCGGCCGCCGCCCTTGCCGCCGACGATGGAGGCAATGGCCTGGATGATCTTGCCCGCCTGGATCTTCTTCGTCAGTTCCGGGGCAACGGTGGCGACCAGGGCAACCGCGTTGTTCGCCGTGCCGCCGAGCACCACCACCCCTTTGAACTGGCCCTTGAGCGCGTCCGCGACGGATTGCAGGAAATCGCCATCGGCGGGGCCGAGGTTCTCGACAATCGCCGGCGTCGTGCCGAAGGTCTGGGCCTTGGCAGCCAGCCCGCGCGCGATTTCCGCCGCCTGCTTCTGCTGCATGACCTTGAGCTGCTTTTCCAGGTCCTTTTGCTGGGCAAGCAGCGCCTCGATCTTCTTCTCCAGTTCGCCGACGGGTGAATTGACCTTGCCGGCAACGGCCTTGATGAGCTGCAATTCCTCGTTCGCGCGCCGGTAAGCTTCCAGGCCGGAAACCGCTTCAATGCGCCGGATGCCGGCGGCAATCGCCGATTCGCCCACGATGCGGAACAGGCCAAGCTCACCCGTTGCGCGCGTGTGGGTGCCGCCGCAAAGCTCCATCGAATAGCCGTCCAGCGCAGCCGCCTTGCCGCCCACCTGCACGACGCGCACCCGGTCGCCATACTTGTCGCCGAAGAACTGCATGATGTCCGGGCGGGCTTTGATGTCACCATAGCCGACTTCGGTCCACGTCACGGCGGCGTTCTCGAGGATGCGCTCATTGACGAGGCGCTCCACATCAGCCACCTGCTGTGGCGTGAGCGGCGCGCTGCTGAAGTCGAACGTAAGCTTCTCCGGCCCCACGTAAGAGCCCTTCTGCGTGGCGTCCTTGCTGACGACTTCGTGCAAGGCCCAGTGGAGCAAATGAGTGACAGTATGATGGCGCTGAATGGCTTCGCGGCGAGGGCGGTCGACAGCCAATTCAACTCCCTCTCCAAGGACGTTGAGGGTGTCGAAGCCCTGGTCGTCCGCCGCCAGTAGATGGCAAAAGGCATTGCCCGCTCGGAGTGTATTGACGACTCTCCAACTTTGGCCTCCTGCGGTAATCATTCCAGTATCGCCAACTTGACCACCCATTTCGGCATAAAAGGGAGTTGATTCAGCCACCACTGACTTACGCGTTTGGCCGTGCTCAGGGACACCAACCACGCCAGAAATCTTGGTGGCAACGTTCAGGGCCTCATACCCAACGAACTTGGTGGACCATGTGGGATCGATCTCGGACAACTCAATAACCTGCTTCTTCTGAGCTGCACGCGCACGCTCTCGCTGCTCTCCCATCAGGATCTCAAAGCCGTCCTCGTCCACGTTGAGGCCAGCCTCGCGCGCCATCAATCGCGTCAAATCCAACGGAAAGCCGTAGGTGTCATAAAGCTTGAATACAAATGAACTGGGTAGCCAATATGTAGCTCGTTCAAGCCCAGTCAGGGCAGACTTGAATTCCGCAAAGCTGTCTGTGACCAATTGAATACTGCTTGGATCTTCCAAGTCGCCGTACAGTTGCTCAACCACATGAAGGAGATAGATCGCCCTGTCTCTAGCCTCGCCGGGCAGGTGAACCTGTTGCAGCCTCTGTATCGCCGCCCACCATTTGCCTGCGTGGGGGCGCAGTTCCTCAATCTCTCGAGCAACGAAGTGAATACTAATGTGGTTGGGGTTCATGGGGTCTCCACAATGCTCCAAGTCGGCTCTAACCTCTCTGGTGATCGCTAGGCCTGCTACGCATGCATCTGCGACTTCAGTGAATATCTCGATGCCCGTATCCAAAGTTTTGTTAAACGCCTCCTCCTCACGGTGGATGACTTGCTCGATGTAGTCTTGCTTAGCGCGTATTTCGGGGAAGACGTGGCCCATCGTGTTGGCCAGCACAGCTACCAGCTTGTAGAAGAACGGCTCGTGGAAGCCAAGCGTCCGGCCATAGCGCACGGCGCGGCGCAGGATGCGGCGGAGGACGTAGTTGCGGTCGGTGTTGCCCGGCTGTATGCCGTCGGCAATGGCGAAGCTCAGGGTGCGGATATGGTCGCCGATCACACGGAAGGCGACGTCGATTTTCTCCTGCTCGGTAGAGCCGGCAACCCTAGCCGCCTGCAAGTCGTCCGAATTAGGGATGAACCCAGATTCCGGTCCCGGTTTGGGCTGCATCCCGGCGGCGGCATCCTCAGCGTCAATGGTAGCTAGTTTTGCCTTTAGCGCAGCGATCTTCTCGGCGTGTCTGGCGATCTTGGCCTTGCGCTCTATGACCTCGATAGGCACCGGCTTTTCCGGTAGGGGTGCGGCGGGCTTGGTCTTTAGAAGCGTGCCGACCTCGGTTATCCGGCCGGTTCCTGAGGCTTGGCCTTGGCCAGCTTTTCCCACACCCACGGGTTGGGAAGTGGACCCGTATTTCTTGCCGCTCAGCTTCTCGATCTGGTCGAAGATTGGGCGGAAGATGTCCGTCTCGTAGTTCGAGATGACGCGGCTGAAGTCGGTGAAGTTCCGCGTGTTCTGCATGATGCCGGTGACACGCTCGAAGCCCATGCCGGTATCGACGTGCTTGGAGGGCAGGGGAGAGAACGTGCCGTCCGGGTTGGCGTTGAACTGGATGAACACCAGGTTC
>PLZQ01000194.1 GCA_003152225.1 Limisphaerales bacterium
AATTTCCAATCCCAGAAGCGCGCCTTGCAGGGTAGGCCGGAGATTGGCTCATTCAACCCAGGGCAAAACGCCCTGGGTTCATTGGCGGCCATGCTGCGGGAGATCAGGGGGTTCGCGAGGGGAAATAGCGGGCCACCGCCTCCATGCGCGAGTGCACGTGCATTTTTTCGTAGATCCGCTTGAGGTAGCTGCAGACTGTGCCCACGCTTAGCCCCAGCTTGTCGGCGATTTCCTTGTTGGCGTAGCCGCGCGAAAGCAGAATCAATACCTCTTCCTCGCGCGCGGACAAGCTTGCGGCTTTGTTCTTCTCCTTCGCGCGCTGGCTGAAGAACCGCACGACGCGGCGGGCGATCTGGCTCGTCATGGGCGAACCGCCTGCCAGCGCATCGAGCAAGGCGGCCCGCAGCTCGCTGGGCTTGGTCCGTTTGAGCAGGTACCCGTCGGCCCCCGCCTCCAGCGCCATGAAAATCATTTCATCATCGGCCAGCGCCGTCAGCACAATGATCGGCGTGTCCGGCAACAGGACTTTGAGCCGGGCCGTGCACTCGATACCGGAAATCCGCGGCAGAAGAATGTCCATGAGAATAATGTCGGGCTTGGCCGCCGGGATCACCCGCAGCGCCTCTTCGGCGGAAGTGCAGGCGCAAACGCACGAAAAGTCCGAAAAGTCCTGAATCAGCCCAGCCCAGGCCTCGCGGATTTTTCGCTCGTCGTCCACCAGGGCAACTCGCCAGCGCTGCTGCGTCGCGGTCTCGGCAGATGGCTTGGGGAGGTCGCCGGGCATATCGATTGCGATTAAGAGGTGCGGGTGGGCGGCACGGATGCGCTTTCCCGCAAGGCATCCGGTTGGCTGCTCTGGCCCGGCGATCGCCGCCACCAACCCCAGTGCCACCAACGGAGCCGGCGCAGGCTCGAAAGCCGTAAGGGGGTGACGAATCCAATCCGGCATCCGGCGCCCGGCCGGCTGGTGATCTTGCAAGTCCCGCCTACCTCCTCCGCCCGTTGGACCATATTGGACAGTCCGTTGCGCTCGCCCGGGGCGGCCCCTGGATTGAACCCTTTGCCGTTGTCTTCCACTACCGCCCGCATTTCCTCGCCTTCGGGCCGGATCTGGAGGATTAATTCGGTTGCGCCCGAGTGCCGGGCGGCATTGTTCAGGGCCTCCTTGATCGCGAGAAAGAGATTGCGCCGGATGGCGAGGTCAAAAGGTGTATCGAGCGGTTCGGCGTTCACTTCGACGCGGCAGCGAATGTTCGTGGTCCGAAGGAACTCTTCCGCGTATTTGCAGACATACATTTCAAACTCCTTGATGGTATCGCGGCGCGAGTTGACCATCCAGACAATCTCATCCACCGCGCCCAGCACCTCCCGGGTGCTTTCGCACATTTCGTTGAATTGCGCCCGTGCCTTTGCCCCCGCGGGAAATTCCCTTTGCGCCCCCTCGCCGGCCAACACCATTTGCGTCAGCCTCGCCCCCAAATCGTCGTGAATATCCCGCGCGATGCGAGCCCGTTCACGCTGCAAGTACTGCTCCGCCCTGGCCTGCACCGCGAGTTTACCCATGAGGCGCAGGCAGACCAACGCCACGCCCGCGCAGAGCGAGAGCAGAACCAGTTGGAACCAGCCCGTTTGCCAAAAGCGGAACACGGCCGGCTGTGACGAGGTCATGGTGCGTATGAAATCCGGCGGTTTCTGCCAGGCTCCGCCGCCGAACGGGGCGACGATGGTGGCCAGGGGCCAATCCGCACGCTCGTGGGTTCGTTTGAGCCAGCCGCGCTCATCATTGGGAACCACCCGCCACCTCGCATCCGAGGCTATTTCCAGGCACGCCCCGCTGGCCAACAGGACCCGCAAGCCGAGTACCACGCCCGCTTCCGCCGAGTCATTGAAGGCTTCCGCCGCCAGCACATGCCGGCCCGGAGTCATTTGCTGGGTCAGATCATATTCCACCAGTTGCCGCCACTCCGCGCCGGCAGGTCAACCAACGAAATCGTGCCGGCGTCGGTCAGAGCTGTCCCTCCCCACAACAGCAACACCAGTCCCAGCCTGAGAGAACGCCAGCGCATTTGGTTCAAAATATATGTAAGTTGCCTCAGTAAAAAAGGAAAAACGCCACACCTGCCGCCTTCCGCGCCCCCCGCGAGTTTTCTGGCGCGACGATCTAGCCTTGAACTCAGGCCGGCGGCCCTCTAAGCTGCGCGCCAGTATTGGTTGGCAGAAACAAACGTTAACAACAGACAACAGCCTGATTACTCAGCACGAGTCACCAATCATAAAGACAGGAGAACTAAATATGTCTAACAGACCCCTCAATGTCGGTTTAGTCGGCGGCGGCAAAGGCGCCTTCATCGTTCACCCGCATCAGAAGGCNNAAGATCGCCCTGGAAGAGGCGGCCAATTGGCCTTACCCCATCAAGGGCTACGGCTCCTACGACGAGATGATCGCCGCCAACGCCTCCCTGCCCGAGGACCAGAAGCTCGACTACATCCTCATCGTGACCCCCAATTTCGTCCACTTCGACCCGGCGATGAAGGCCATGAAGGCGGGCATCGCGGTGTTCTGCGAGAAGCCCTTGTGCCTGAACCTCAAGGAGGCCAACGAGCTCGTGAAGGCCTCCCACAAGCTGAACGTCCCGTTCGGGCTGGCCCACACTTACCTCGGGCACTGGACCACGCGGCTCAGCCGCTACATCGTACGCAGCGGGTTGCTGGGCGAAGTGCGGTGGGTGGACAGCTACTACATCCAGGGCTGGCTGGCGACCAAGCTCGAAGCCACCGGTCAGACCCAGGCGGTCTGGCGCGTCGATCCCAAGCGCGCCGGCGGCTCCGGTTGCGGCGGGGACATCGGCACGCACGCGCTCATGCAACTGCGTTACGTCACGGGCCTGGACGTCACGGAGCTCTGCGCGCAGCTTGAGACCTTCGTCCAGGGCCGCATGCTCGACGATCACTTCACCATCTACTGCAAGCTCAGCAACGGCGGCAAAGCCCTCGTGCGTGCGTCTCAGATTTGCATCGGCCACAAGAACGACCTCGGCATCGAGGTGGCCGGCACCAAGGGCACCCTCGTTTGGCGCCAGGAAGAGCCCGAGTCGCTCACGATCCTGCTGCCGGGCCAGCCCGACCGCGTTTATTGGCGCGGCGCGGTCAGTCCGGGCGACGGGTTCCTGCCCAAGGACATGCCTGCCGACCTGATGGCCGAGCCGACCATCCCGGCGGGCCACCCCGAGGCGTTCCACGACGCCTTCGCCCGCCTGCACCGCTGCTTCGAGGTCGACGTGCGCAAATGGAAAGCGGGGAAAGCCTTCAAGTGCGACGGCTCCAAATACGCGAACGTCGAAGACGGCTGGACCGGCATCGCCTTCATCGAGACTTGCGTCAAGAGCAGCCAGAAAAAGGGCGCCTGGACGCCGATGCCGAAGGCAGCTTAACTCCCACGAACTCCCATTCACAGGGACGGCGCCCCAGCGCCGTCCCTTTTCTATTTGTGCGCCGGGAACCAGCGCGTAGGTCTGGAGGAACTAGCCAGTTGCTCGCGCGATGACCTCTAGTGTTCCTCTACTATTCCTCTAGTATTCCTCTAGTTCTCACGTCTTTTCGAGGCACGAGCTTGCGATGGCGCCGCGTGAGGGCATGCGGCCTACAACAGGTTTGCAGGCCGAGTGACTTCACGCGGCGGCGCGAGGATCGGATGTTTATGCAACCAGGCAGCGCAAGTCCTCCGGGGAGGGCCTGCGCCGGGTCTCAGATGAACTCGTTGATGAGGTTTTCGAGGAATTCCTGGCGCCCACTGGTGTTCGGGGTCGCGTCACCCTTGGCGAGCATGTAGGCTTCGAGGTCCTTGAACTTGGCCTTACCGGCCTCGATCTTCGCCCCGATACCGCTGTCCCAGGAACTGTAGCGCTGCTTCACGAAGTCGGCTAACCGGCCGTCCTTGCGGATTGCCGCCGCGATCTTCAAGCCGCGGGCGAAGGCGTCCATGCCGCCGATGTGCGCGTAGAACAGATCCACCGGCTCGAAGCTCTCACGCCGGACCTTGGCGTCAAAGTTCGTGCCGCCGGTCTTCAAGCCACCCATGCCGAGAATGGAGAGCATGATCTCGGTCGTCAGATAGATATTCGTGGGGAACTGGTCCGTGTCCCAGCCCAGGAGCAGGTCGCCGGTGTTGGCGTCAATCGAGCCGAGCGCGCCGGCGGCGATGGCCACCTCCAGCTCGTGCTGCATCGTATGGCCGGCCAACGTGGCGTGGTTCGTTTCGAGGTTTAGCTTGAAGTCGCCGAGCAAGTCGTATTGGCGCAGGAAATTCAGGCAAGCCGCGGCGTCGGAGTCGTATTGGTGCTTGGTCGGCTCTTTGGGCTTGGGCTCGATGTAGAACTGGCCCTTGAAGCCGATGGCCTTCTTATGGTCCGCCGCCAGGTGCAGGAACTTGCCGAGGTGATCCATCTCGCGCTTGAGATCGGTGTTCAGCAGCGTGCTGTAACCCTCGCGACCACCCCAGAAGACGTAGCCGGAACCCTTGAGCGTGTGCGTCACCTCGATGGCCTTCTTGACCTGGGCCGCGGCATAGGCGAACACGTCCGCATTGCAGCTCGTGGCCGCGCCGTGCGCGAAACGCGGATGCACGAACAGGCAGGCTGTGCCCCAGAGCAANNCGCCCAGCTTCTCCAGGAACTCGAAGGCAACGCGCGCGCGCGTCTCAGCCATCTTCATCGAGTTGGAGCCGTCCTCCCATGGGCGAATGGCCGTGCCGACGCCGAACATGTCGGCCAACTGGCCCCGGATCGTGTGCCAGTAAGTGACCGAGAACCGCAGATGGTCCTTCATCG
This sequence comes from Limisphaerales bacterium, assembly GCA_003152225.1. GTDB lineage: Bacteria > Verrucomicrobiota > Verrucomicrobiia > Limisphaerales > UBA8199 > PALSA-1440. The sequence goes on from PLZQ01000194.1 coordinate 4,827, forward strand.
CCTTGCCGGCGACCAGCTCATCGGCGTTATAGTGCTTGAAGGCCAGCGGGTTCTTGCAGGCCGGGCCTTCGTATTGAATCTTGGATATGCCAGGGAAGAATTCTTTGGATGATTGTTTCATGCGCGTTAACAGTTTCGCGCAGGAAACTAGCCGCGGTCCGCAAAGAGGGCAAGTCGGTACTTGGCGCGGTACTTGGCGCTGCGTGATAAACGGGTAGCGCTTGGTTCCGCCGCTATATGGTCCGCGACGACGATGGCAGGGCGCGTCACTCCGTGCGCGCCGTGGGACACCAAAACAAGTCGGATTCGGGCTGGTTCCATGTGGAAAACGGCGCGCACGGAGTGACGCGCCCTGCCGGGTCGTGCAAGTGCCTTAGCATGCCAGCTTTGGAGAGTGCGGACGAACCTTGGTTCGGGCTTTGATTTGACGTTCCGGGCGGGGGATGATAAGAGTCCTCGACGGTCAGCGGTTGCAACTCGGATGGATGCTATGAAAAAAACGAAACGCCCAATATACCGTCGCATATTATTGAAACTGAGCGGAGAAGCCCTGGGTGGCCCGACGGGGGTGAACATTTCTCCGGAGGCCGTGCAGAACATGGCGGCGCAGATACGCGAGGTGCGGGAGCTGGGGGTGCAAGTGGTAGTGGTGGTAGGCGGCGGGAATATCTTTCGCGGCCTGAGCGGCAGCAAGCGGGGGATTGAACGCGCCACCGGCGATTACATGGGCATGCTGGCGACGGTGATCAATGCGCTCGCTTTGCAGGATGCCCTGGAGAAGATCGGGGTGGCCACCCGGGTGCAAAGCGCCATCAGCATGGCGCAGGTGGCCGAGGCGTTCATCCGGCGGCGCGCGGTGCGGCATTTGGAGAAAGGCCGGGTGGTGATCTTCGGGGGCGGCACGGGCAATCCTTACTTCTCGACCGACACCGCGGCGGCCTTGCGGGCGAACGAGATCGGCGCCGAGGTGGTCCTCAAGGCGACGAAGGTGGACGGCATCTACGACAGCGACCCGAAGGAGAACCCGAAGGCGAAACGGTATTCGCAAATCCGCTACACCGAGGCGCTGCAAAAACAACTCAAGGTGATGGACTCGACGGCGTTCTCGCTCTGCATGGACAATAGGATGCCGATCATCGTCTTCGACCTGTTCCGGCCGCATAACCTGAAGCGGGTGATCATGGGGGAACGGGTGGGGACGCTGGTGACGGAGTGAAACGTGATGCGAGATGCGTGATGCGTGATGCGTGATGCGTGAAACGTGATCTGCTCATGACTCACCGGCTTTGATGTACCACTGCGCCTTCTGTATCACGTTTCACGTTTCACGTTTCATTTCCTCCCGTGCCTGAATTGCCCGAGGTAGAAGTGCTGGTCCGTCACTTGGCGCCGCTGCTGAGAGGGCGGACGATTCGCGCTGTCCAGGTGCGCCGGGCCAAGGTGCTGGCGCCGACTTCGATGCGCGGGTTCAAGCAGGCTTTGCTCGGGGCGAAGTTCAGCGGGCTGACGCGCCGGGGGAAATATCTCTTGTTCACGCTCGGGCCGGCAAAACGAGCCGAGCCGCGGACGCTGGTGGGGCATCTTGGCATGACGGGGCGGATGTATTTGTTGCCGGTGAAAGCGCGCTTGCCCAGGCACGCCGCGGTGGTGCTGAACCTGGGCCGCCGGAACTTCGTCTTCGAGGACACGCGCTACTTTGGGAGGCTGACGCTGGACACCCGCTCGCTGAAGGGCCTCGGACCCGAACCGCTGGGGGCGGAGTTTACGGTCGAGCAATTCGCCGGCGCACTGGCCCGTTCGGCGCAGGCAATCAAGGTCAAGCTCCTCGACCAATCGCTNNCTTGCGGCCAGCCCAGGTTGCGCGGCTTTGGCGCGCCATTCGTGAGGTGCTGAGCGACGCGATTGCCTGCGGCAGCACGGTCCCGCTCAACTATGCGGGCGAAGGCGCGCGGGACGGGCTGTTCTATTTTGGCCGGTCGGCCGGCGCGCCGGACTACTACGAGGAGCGGCTGCGGGTCTATGACCGGGCGGGTGAACCGTGCCCGGTGTGCGGGGGCGCGATCAAACGGCTGGTGCAGGCGGCGCGCAGTACCTATTACTGCCCGCGCTGCCAGCGAGGCTGAGGGAACCGAGGCCCCAATATGCCTCGGCGGCGCGACGGACGGAGCGCGGCGAGACCGCCGCCGAACTGCGCGAAGCGTTTGGAGTGCGCCCAGCTTGCTCCCGCTTTCGAGTGCGCACTAGTGTTCGACAGCGCCAGCAAGCTGGGCGCACTCCAAACGCTTCGCGTGGTAGTTCACGCAGAAGCATCGCCGTGGCTGCTGGTCAAGCCGGCCAGGTTGGCGATGTTCGGTGAACATTCGTCCTTGCATCTTTCCCCCGCGCTGGTAGAACGGCACCGGATTGGGCCGCAAGCTCATTCATAGCAGGGTTCAACCGCATTAAGACGAATCAACGATACCATGAATCCTCTCAGGTTCGTACGCAGTTGTTCGATTATCGGAGGGCTGGGGCTCGCCGTGGCTCTCACCACGACTGCGCCTTCCGCCCGGGCCAACGTGTTCGCCTCCAACGTGAAGATCAACGGCGGCACCAACAATGTGTCAGTGGCTCCCGGCGCCAGTGTCAGCATTAGCTACATCCTGAACGAGCCCGCTTCCGCGGGCGTCACCATTAAGATCCTGTCCGGCACCACAGCGGTGCGCACGATCAGCCTCGCGGGGGGGAGCACGGGGGCCCTGCGCGGCACGAATATTGTGGTGTGGGACGGCAAGAATGGCAGCAACACCAATGTGCCGGAGGCGAATTATTCCGTGAGCATTAAGGCGGCCTCGAGCGGCTACGCCGGCTGGACGAAGATTACCGATGATGATAACGCGGGGAACTACGTTTATGAAGCTCGCGGCATCGCCGTTGATCGAAATACTAACAGTCCCTATTACGGCCGGGTATTCGTCGGGAACTCATTCGACAACAGCGGCCAGGGCACCAGCGCCAACTACGGAGATTACCTCGGCATTCAGAAGCTCAATGCCGATGGCAGCTACGCCGATGAAGGCGGGTTCTCCGACGGCGGGATAAGCTGGGGCGGCAACGGCTACGCCCCATGGAAGATCCGGGTATCGGACGACGATTACGTGTATGTGGAGGATTGGCTGGCCAAGGGAGACATCTACCGCTTCGACGGGGCCGTTTCGAGCGCCTCCAAGTTCCACGCATTCGCCGCTCCTCCCAATGGATCGCGGGGAAGCATTGGCGGATTCGGCGTTGTCGGCAAGGGCACCAATACTGTCCTCTGGACGGTGGATAACAACTATCCTACTCCCAGCCTTGGAATTAGAAAGTTCGCTATGCAACCGGATGGAACGTTTGCCGCGATCAATGGTACCCAGGTCGTAGCCCTTGGTGGTTCGCCGGGGCTGAGCTCGTACCCGTGGGCCGTAGCTCTGGACAAGACGGGCACCATCTACACCCTCCAAGGGCCCTCGACCCAGGGCGACCCGTCCGCGAGGGTGTTCCGGTTCCCGGCGTATGATCCAGCAACGAACGCCGGCGCGCCGGAACTCAAGGCCAGTTGGGTCGCCGGGCCAGGCGACGACTATTGCGGCGGGCGCGGCATTGCGGTGGATCCCACCGGAAACTATGTGGCCGCCTGTTTCTGGGGCTATCACGACTCCAGTTGGACGAGCGGCAACCTCAAGATCCTCAAGGCCGCCGACGGCACGGTGGTGACCAATCTCGACCTGGGGGTTGCTTACCCCAACAGCCGCACTGCCGACCCAACTCATCATATGGACACCGACGCTGACTGGGATGCCGTGGGTAACCTCTATTACCTCGATGATTGGGCGACTTGCTGGCGGGCCTTCTCGCCGCCGGGCGCCAATGAGGCCACCACGGTGGGGTTGCCGGTCGTGCAAGTCATCTCGTCGCCTCATATTACGGGCATAACGGTCTCCGCCGGCACGGTTACGATCCACTTTATCGCAGGATCGAGCGATACCGCTGGTTCGTTCATGCTGTTCGGTGCGTCAGTTGTTCAGGGGCCTTATTCACCTTTTGCTGACGCCATAATCACAGGCAGCGGCAGCACTTTCTCGGTGACTGTACCGGCTAGCGGTTCAGTGCAGTACTACCGGATTGAGAGATCGGCCACCATCCCGATCATTATCACGAACCTGAGGGTGGCTGGTGCAACGGTGACGATCGACTTCACCGGAGCACCGAGCGATTCCCCTTTGGCGTTGACATTGTTGAGCTCAGCCTCCGCCAATGGGAGCTATTCCGCTGCTGCCGGCGCAGTCATCATCCAGGTCAGCCCCGGCCTGTTCCAGGCGACTGTCCCAGCCAAAGGCTCAATGCAGTTCTACCGGGTTTTGAGGCTGGGCACAGTCCCCATGCAAATCACGAGCCTGAGGGTCGCCAGTGGAACAGTTACGATCGACTTCACCGGATCGGCGGGCGATTCGCCTTCGGCGTTGACATTGCTAAGCTCAGCCTCCGCCAACGGGCCTTATTCCGCTGCTGCCGGCGCGAGCATCAGCCAGGTTAGCCCGGGCGTGTTCCGGGCGACGGTCCCGACCAATGGACCGAGGCAGTTCTACCGAATTGGCAAATAGGCTAGTCGCGCAGGCGTGGGAGGAAAAGGGAGAGGCATGCCGCCGGCAGGAAGAGAAATCCGGCGTAGAACAAGGTGATGCGATAGTCGCCCGCGGTGGAGTAGAGGCCAAAATAGACTGTGCCGAAGGCCGCGGTGATGCGCCCGATGTTGTAGCAAAACCCCGCGCCCGTCGTGCGCAAGAGCGTGGGGAACAGCGGCGGCAGGTACATGGTGAACAGCGCAAAGGCCCCCTGGCAAAAGCCAATCAACGGAAACCAACAGAGGAGGGCGACGTGGTCGCGCGGGACGTAATAGGCGCCGAACATGGCGAAGAAATACATCAGGAACATGCCGACAATGGTGGCGCGATAGCCGATCCGCCGCGCCAGCCAGCCGGCGAAGAAGTTTCCCAGAATGGAGGAGGCGATCACCAGGTACATCCCTGTGCTGGCCAGCTTGTTTTTCTCCGCCGCCGTCCAGTTCAACACGTCCGGCAGGTTGCGCAGGTGTTGCTGGTGCCAGAACATAAAGGCCCAATGGGCGGTGAGCGACACGCCGCAGACCAGCACCACGCGGAGCGTGATGCCCAGCACCTGCCCGCGGAACAAGTCGCCGATGCCCGGCTCATGCTGGCGCGCTTGTTCTTTGGCGGCCCGCCATTCCTCAGGTTCGGGCACCGCGCGGCGAATCCAGAACACCAGCAGGGCGGGCAACACGCCGACCAGGAACAGATAGCGAGGTGGCGCAGCGGCCAGAATGATATTGGCGAGGCCGGCGACGAGGATGCCGACGTTCACGCCGGTCTGCAGGACCGCCGCAATCCAGGGCCGCCACCGGCGCGGCCAGGTTTCTGCGAGCAACGAGGCGCCCACGGCCCATTCGCCGCCGATGCCCAGCGCGGCCAGGAACCGGAAGATGAGCAGGTGCCACCAGGTCTGCGCAAAGAAAGAAAGCCCGGTGAAGGCGGCGTAAGTCAGGACCGTGAGGCTGAGCGCGCGCGCCCGGCCCAGCCGGTCGCCGATGCGCCCGAAGAACCCGCCGCCCAGCGCCCAGCCGAGCATGAAGCCGCCCTGGATGATCGAGCCATAATGGCCCACACGCGGATCGGTGGTGCTCGCGGCCCCGAGCAACTGCGCGACGAACGGCGCGGCCACCAGGGTGTAGAGATGCATGTCCAGCCCGTCGAAGGTCCAGCCCAGCCACGCGGCAATGCCCGAGCGCCATTGCTGGCGTGTGACTTGGCGCAGATGCGTCGCCTCGCTGGCCTGGCCGCCGGGTTGCGCCTGCTCGTCTGCACGTGAAGTGCCCATGCTTTCGGCGTGCAGAATGACGGAGACTTCATGGCGGATACCAGCCCAAAAGGTGACCCGCGCAGAAGGAGTGGTAGTTCGGTTACTTCGGGCGCGTCGCGTGATCCTGCAGCCACGCCACGTCCTTGTTGTTGGGACTGCCAGGCCCGTTCCGACCGTCCCAGATGTTTCCATGCTCGACTATCGGCACCGTCGTGCGGGGATCCACCCACTTGTGGAGCTCGGAATGGCCGTCGGCAAAGGAAAGCCCGCCGGCCTTGGCGTGATAGGAAGCGGGTATGTCGTACATCTTGTAGCTGCCCGGGTTGGGCGGTGAGTAACCTTCCATGTCCGTGCAGAAGTTGGCCCAGCTATTGGCATCCTCGCGCTCGTCGATGAACACAAATATCCTGTCCGCTCCGGGTTTAACGAGCTGGGAATACTTCAAATAGAGAATGTAAGGGTCCATCGGGATGATGCCGGTAGTGCCGCCGTTCAAGCCGCCCAGCCAGATGTTCATGACCATGCTGCGCAACCGAAGCTTTTGCACCCCTCCATTTATCACATACGACCTGTCCCCTGGGCAGCGAAAGATAGCATAGTTGTTGCCGCAGTAAGGCCACATCGGACTCCGCATGATGTCAAACGTCGGATCCCAATTGGAACGATTGTTCCCGTCGTAATCCATGGTGCCCGAACACCAGGAGGGAACGTTGGCATTGTAGGCCGTGCTGGCGCCGCTGGAGTAGATCAATTTGTCCGCATTGTCGTCGGTGTACATCCGCCACGCGATGCAGAGCTGGCGGTGGTTGTTCATGCACTGGATGCCCTGCGCCTTCATTTTGGCCCGGGTCAGAGACGGCAAGAGCAGCGCGGCCAGGATGGCGATGATCGCAATGACAACCAACAGTTCGATGAGAGTGAACCCGCGCCAGAGCCGCGCCGGATGGTTCGTGGACGAGCAGCGTGTAGTGGTTTTCATGAGTAGGTGATAGTCGTTGGATGAAGACGCCCAGAGGCGGACCCGGCAGAGCCGCATCCTTCCACACCCGGGCTGAACTGCCCCGGGTGAAAAGGCCCCTCGACTTCCGATGTCCTCTGCGTCCGCATAGGATATCTCCGCACCGCCGTTCCAGCAGTCGCACCTCCTCACCTGCGCATTAAACGCAGGCATGGTGCGTTTCCAACAATCCGAATTCACATTGCGCGATTGGCCGGCTAAATGCAAGCGCGTATGATTACATGTACATGTAGGGGTTCCCCAGAAAGCTGCGCCTGGCCGGACCGAAGCCCCGGCTGTGGGACAGGATAGAGCCTGCCGCTGGCGCAGCAGCGTGGTTTGGGATCGCGGGCGTATGGCGCGCGGCAAGCCAGATGCCCGCGTGAGTGTCTCGATTGTTCCTCTATTATTCCTCTATTATTCCTCTATTGTTCCTCTATTGCTCCTCTAGTCCTCGTCGAAATCTCCCCAATGCTGCCTCACATGGATATGCGATATCGACTGGCAATATTCGTGGTTGACACGGGGGCTGCGCCACATGATTATGCCCGCACACAGGAACGGTATTGAGCCCTTGCAACGAGATTGCATACGCAGACCCAAGAACGAGACCAAATCCATACACTCCGCATCACCATGAAAAAGACCTCCTCCACGATGTTGTCACGGCCGGAGCCTCTGGCCACCAGCCAATCCCAACTCGCCCGGGCGATGAAGCCTCTGGGCGGAATGATACTGCTCGCCTTGTTGACCTTGCTGCTGTCGCCGTGGCAAGGCCGCGCAACCGGCTTCGTTGGGAGCTTTGAACCGTACGCCCAGGGGAGCATTGATTCGACGTACGTCGGCGGACCTAATCAAGCCGACAACGGCGGCACCAATCCCTGGTTTGGTTCCGCCTCGCCGAACTTCGTGGTCATCACCAACGAGTACGGCGTCTTCCCGCATAGCGGCACGAACATGATCCGCGGGCACTGTTACAATTGCCTGTACAAGAACGATGTGGACTGGTTTAACCTGTCGTTTCGCTGCGCCACCGGCGGGGTTTACATGGGCAACATCGCCCTGGAGTGGTGGTTCTACGACACGGTGGGTGACGCCGCCGCCGGCTCCGGCTACGCAGAGTTCGTGGCGCTTTGCAATTACGCCAACGTGCCGGCCACCGCGGATTACGACCCGGCGGGCTGGCCGCTGTACTCCGATCCCGGCCAACGCATGAGCCTGGGCGCCTATCTCGGGACGGGAACCGATTCGACGAAGTATCAGGCCAGAATCGTGGGCGCCACCGACGGCTTGGATCTGGGGTGGTTTAACTTGAGTTTGGAACGCTCGATTGGCTGGCATCACGCCCGGATCGTGGTCGGCGCGCCCAACGATGTGAACACGCTGGCCTCGTTCTACCTAGACGACATGACCACGCCGGTGTTGACCCACGCGACGGTGAACAATAACGGTTTCAACCTGATTGAAATCAACGGCGATATGGGCAATACCACCGGCTATTTCGACGACTTCGCGTTCCAGGACAACGTCGTCGCGCCAGCGATCGCCACTGGACCCACCAACGTGACCCTTCTGGCCGGTGGGAGCGCCACTTTTCGCGTGACCGGTGCCAGCGGGACCCCAGCCCCCTTGTATTTCTGGCAAAAGGATGGCACTCCCTTAAGCAACGGCGGCCGAATCAGCGGCGCTAACACCGCCGCCCTGACCATCTCCGGCACCGTGGCGGGTGACCAGGGCAGTTACTCGTGCGTGGTCAGCAATATTGCGGGGGTCGCCACAGCGTCGGCGATGTTAACCGTCGTGGTTCCGCCCACCATTGACAGCCAGACACCGGCCGGCGGGCCATTCGCGGCAGGCAGCGGAGGCACCGTGACTCTTTCCGTCACCGCCCATGCTTCTAATCCGATCAACTACCTGTGGAAGAAGAACAACGGCCCGCTCTCGAATGGTGGCCATGTATCCGGGGTGACCCTCACCAACCTGACGCTAACGGGAATTGACGCCACCGATGCGGGCAGCTACTCCTGCCACCTCAGCAATGCGGACGGCGCCGCTGACAGCGTCGCGGTCGTATTATCGCTGGTGAATGGTCCCACGATCGTCACTCAGCCGACGCCGCAGAGTGTGGCCCTGGGCTCCAATGCGACGTTCACCGTGACGGCCGCGGGGTCGAGCCTCGCCTACCAATGGATGAGAGGATCCACAGCGCTCAGCAACGGCGGCAGAATCTCCGGCGCAACCTCCTCCGCCCTGAGCATCAGCAGCGTCATCGATGCCGACGCGGTTTTCTACTCCTGCCTCATCACTAATGTGGGCGGTAGCACGAACACAGCGTCGGTCGCATTAACCGTGGTACACCCGCCGGTCATCACGACACAACCGGCGAGCGTAGCGACCACGATGGGCGGCACGGTGTCGTTCCATGTGGTGGCGACCGGAACCTCCCCAAGCTATCAGTGGCAGAAGAACGGGGCGGCGCTCAGCAACGCCGGCGACTTCTCCGACGTTACCACACCGGATCTTAGCGTCCACATCACCTCCCTGGCCGACGTGGCGTTTTACACGGTGACGGTCAGCAACCTGGCCGGCAGCGTAACCAGTTCGAGCGCGGCATTAAGGGTAAGCCAGACCCCGGCCACATTCGTTGAGGATTTCGAAGCCTACCCTTATTACCAGAACCCGATTGGTTATGGGCGAATCAACGGGACGGCCCTCGATAAGAACTATGGAGACTTCCCCGCCTCACCGTGGTGGGGCCAGGCACCACCTAATTTCTGCGTCTACTACACCGGCCAGGACGGTGTCACGGCGCACGGCGGCAGCCAGATGGCCGGCGCGGCCTACGGCTATGTCACGGGAGGCGACAATGACGAAAGCTTCTACAACCTGGCTTTCCGCCTTAACGGCGGACAGGTCTATTACGGCAATATCATGCTCGACTGGTACTTTTCCGATCCCGGCACCACAGACGCAGGCGACCAGTTTTCACTCGCTAACTTCGGAACAGGCATCCCCGCTAATGCCGACTCCAGTGGCTATGTCATCCCAGGCAGCCCGAGCCAAAACCTGTTTATCGGCACTTGGCCAGGCGGCGACACCACGAAATACCAAGTCGGGATGATGGGCACCACCGGCGGCACCGCCGGCAGGATTAGCAAGAACATCTCGGGCCAAAGTCAATACTTCGACACGGCGGTAGCGCGCACGACGGATTGGCATCATGCCCGCATCGTGGTCGGCCCGGCTGACCCGGGGACGCACGTGGCCAATGTGGGGTTCTTCATTGATGACATGTCCAATGCGGCATTTAGCCGGGATCTTCCCGCGGGACACGTCGGCTTCAATGCCCTTCACATGCTGGGCGCTACCGTCTTTAGCGGCCTTTCTGAAACCAGCGGCTTCTTCGACGATGTGTCCTTCCAGGCCGTCAACGACCCGTATATCGTCGAGCAACCGGTCAGCGTCACCACCAATTATGGCGCCTCCGCGACCTTCACCGTCGTCGCCATGGCCGCGAGTTATCAGTGGCAGAAGAACGGGCACGACATCGGCGGGGCCACGAGCGCCACCCTGACTCTGAACGCGGTCTCCAGCCTCGACGAAGGCTCCTATACCTGCGTGGTCTCCGGCGCCAACGGCTCGCTCACCTCCAGCGCGGCGACGCTGACCGTGAGCGGCTCTCCGCCGGTCCTGACGGCCACGCTCGTGGGGCAGAAAGTGGTCATCACGTGGACAGGTTCCTACAAGCTACTTTCTGCCACGAACGCCACCGATAAGTTCACCGAAGTTACGGGCGCAACCAGTCCCTACACCAACAGCCCGCCCTTGGGCTTGCGGCGCTTCTTTGGTCTGGGGCAATAGAAAGTTTACCGCGCGAGAAGAAGCGTGTCTCAATCATAGATGGCGCCCGTCCGCCTGTCGGTGATGTATCCCGTCTATTGCGCTTACGCCGAAAAGGCACGGTGATATGTCCGGACCAAAGGCGCCTCGCGCTTCTCGCCTGGCGACCTTTTCACGGGCCTGCCCCCGATGCGTGCCGCGAATACGGCGCCGTGCCTGCCGCAGTTTACGACAAACTCTCCGCCAGCGGGGTGTTCGATCAAACCCGAATGTATCGCGAACTGGAAGACTGCATGCAGGAGGTCCGACTGCACGCCCAGCGGGACGAGGCCCGCGTGCTCTCCAAGGTGAAGAAGATACTCGACCGCCATCTTGGCGAGCCGCCGAAGACCTTTGTCTATGAGGGCAAGACCTACACGCCCCGGTCATTCGTTGCCGAAGTCGTCCGGCTGCCCTGGAACGAATACCAGATGCTCACGTCCTTTGAATCCGCGCCCTTCAACGACTTAGGCAGCCGGCTTGGCCGGATTCGCCAAGGTGCGGGTACCGCCACCCGCAGGCGGCGTGGCCAGGGCGGCCGGCAGGACGCCTGCCGGGCGAATTGGAAAGTCGTGTTCGCTGAACATGAACAGCGTGTGGCCGGCGGCAATACAGACGTCGTGACGTAGCGTGGCCCCCTTCACGTGCTGGCCGTCCACGCAGGTGCCGTTCTGCGAATTCAAGTCCTTGATGAGGAAGGTGTCCCCCTCCCGCCAGATCATGAAATGTCGTCGGGAGAGCGTGTCATCGTGGATGGTGATATCGGCGGTCTCGTCACGGCCAACGGCTGCTGGTTGGTCGCCGATTGCCCACCGCTGCACCACCGCCCCGTCCTCATTCAATAAACATAGGTCCGCCATACTCGATTCCCCCAATCCAGGCTGCCGCGTTACCACAAATGCCCACCAGCCTCTCTTTCCATTAGACAGCACCGGCCGGACAAAGGTTACAATTCCCGCCAAGTCAGCTCAGGACATGGGGCCGCTCCTTGTAGCTTTTCAGGACCAGCTCGCCAAAGATGGTGTTAGCCCAGGCAAACCACTTGCGCGTGAACTTGTCCGGATCGTCCTTGTGAAACGCCTCGTGCATGAACCCGGTGCCGGCGTGGGTCTTTTGCAGGGTGAGCAGGCACTGACGGACTTCCTGGTCATCCGTGCTGGTGAGCCCTTGCACAATGAGCCCGAGCGGCCAGATCATATCCCGGCCCACGTGCGGCCCGCCCGGGCCCTGGGCGGCTTTGCCGATGCAATAATAGGGATTGCTGTCGGACAAGATGAACCGGCGCGTATTGAGATAGAGCGGGTCCCCGNNCCGTCGATCTCGTAAGGGATAATGCGCGCGAACTTCTGGTGAATGATGACGGCGTTTTCCCTCAAGGCGCGCTCGACCTCGTCTGCCAGAGCCCGGCATTGGGTCGCGGAGTCCTGATCATGATGGAGCTGCTGCAACATCTCCGCGGCCTGGCGCAAGCTCACTACCGCAAAGTAGTTGGACGGGACCAGGTACGGGAAAACCGTCGCGTCGTCGCTGGGACGGAACATGGAGCAGATCAGGCCGATCGGTTTGGCCGGATTGCCATAGCCGCCGCCGGCCAGAGTGTCGGATTGGGTCTCGGTGCGTCGCAGGAAGCGGTAGGGTCCATGCTCCGTCTTGCGCTGCTGTTCCCGAAACGTCTGGAGCGTCCGCAAGATGGCCTCCCGCCACTGGGCATCGAAGGGCGCTCGCTCGTTGGTGGCCTTCCAATAGTGGTAAGCGAGGTGGATCGGGTAGCAGAGAGAATCGATCTCCCACTTGCGCTCGTGGACCCCGGGCTTCATGTCCGTGCGGTCGCTCTTCCAATCGCTCACCTTCTTCTCGTCTTTGTAGAAGGCATTCGCGTAGGGGTCCTTGAGGATACAATGGGTATGCCGGTTGATCACCCCAGCGATCAGTTGCTGGAGGTCGGAATCGTTCTTCATCAACGGCAGGTAGGGCCAGACTTGCGCCGTGCTGTCCCGCAACCACATCGCGTCAATATCTCCCGTGATCACGTAGGTGTCGGGCCGCCCGTCCACCATTTCGAAATCGACCGTCGTGTCGAGGGTGTTCGGGAAGCAATTCTCAAACAACCAGGCCAACTCCTTGTTGCCGATGCGGGCCTTGATGGTTTCGATCGTCCGCTCCACAGCGCGGCTCTTGAACTTGCGCTTGGCTTCGGCGACGCGGACCACCGGGAAATCGGCCGCCGCCGCTCCGCTCACCGAACCGAGCATCGCGCTGGCGGTGAGGAACGAGGTATTGCGAATGAATTGTCTTCGGTTCATAGCTTTAAGATAGTGCGGTCCGAATTCAGGTTAATGCCGCGGCGGGTTGCGTCCAGAGAATTCTGGCCGTTCACCGCGCCACTCTGATGGCTTCATGGGTCTTGAGGTTTCTCGCGCTACGCCGGCGCCCGGTTCGAACTCTGAACTTCGAGCTTCGGACTTACTCCTCTTATTGTGTATTGTCCCAACGGGCGACTCTCCAGGGGCCGTGCAACTTTTCTTTCTGTAAATTCGTTAGCATCAAACTGAGGGCTGGGGTTGGTTATCCATGTTGAGGTAAACTTTGGTGGTTTGCCATTCGTCGCTGATTTCGTTGAGCAAGGCGGTGCCCAAGCGAAGGAGGGAGGCTTCATTTGGGAAGAGGCCGGCGACGCGGGTGCGGCGTATGAGTTCCTGGATGCCCCGTTCCAATCCGTT